>JAGWTJ010000069.1 GCA_028869005.1 Burkholderiales bacterium
TTGGCGGCGCGCGGCTCCATCGCGTTGGGGATCAGCCGGTTGTTGACGAACTCCAGCGTGCTGACCTTGGCGGCGCCCTTGAAGGCGGCGTCCACCGCCTCCTTGTTGCCGTGGCCCCAGTCGTAGCAGACGTTGTCGGGCACCTCGTCGTGCACGGCCACGCCCTGCGTGCCGGCGCGGGTGACGTCGATCACCGCCGGCAGCTCCTCGTAGTCGACCTCGATCAGCTCGGCCGCGTCCTTGGCCTGCAGCAGCGTCTCGGCCACCACCAGCGCCACCTGGTCGCCGACGTGGCGCACCTTGCCCTGCGCCAGCACCGGGTGCGGCGGCTCCTTCATCGGCGAGCCGTCCTTGCTGTGGATCAGCCAGCCGCAGGGCAGGCCGTTGATCTTGGCCGCGGCCACGTCGTCGCCGGTGAAGATGGCGACCACGCCCGGCGCCGCCTTGGCGCGAGTGAGGTCGATCTTGCGGATGCGCGCGTGCGCGTGCGGCGAGCGCAGGAAGACGCCGTAGGTCTGGCCCGGCAGCGTGATGTCGTCGGTGTATTGCCCGGCACCGGTGAGGAAGCGCTGGTCCTCGCGCCGTGCGAGCGACTTGCCGATGGGGGAGTTGGACATGTCGGTCATGACGGGCTCCTCAGGCAGTCGCACCGCTCTGGCAGTGCTGGATGGCGCGCACGATGTTGTGGTAGCCGGTGCAGCGGCAGATGTTGCCGTCGAGCCCGGCGCGGATCTCGGCCTCGCTCGCGTTCGGATTGGCCTCGAGCAGCTTGGTCGCCGTCATCACCATGCCCGGGGTGCAGAAACCGCACTGCAGGCCGTGGCATTCCTTGAAGGCGGCCTGCATCGGGTGCAGCTCGCCCTCGGGCGCCAGGCCCTCGATCGTCACCACGCTGCGCCCCTGCGCCTGCACGGCGAGCATCGAGCAGGCCTTGACCGGCTGGCCGTCGAGGTGGATGGTGCAGGCGCCGCACTGCGCGGTGTCGCACCCCTGGTGCGTGCCCGTCAGGCGCAACTGCTCACGCAGGAACTGCACGAGCAGCGTGCGCGGATCGACGGCGGCCGTCACGGTCTTGCCGTTGACGCTGAGCGAAAGGGCAATCGTCATCGTTGTCTCCTCGGAATGAGCCGACGCTAGACGCGCAGGGCGCGCCACGGACAGGGCCGGGACCTCGTCGCGACAAGACGCGCGAGACGCGCGCTGCCCGGCGACCCCTCGGACCATTCTCGTACAGAAGTTGCCGGCGTGTCACTCCGGCGCGCCGGCCACTACTGCCGGCCGCCGAGTCCCAGGTAGCTGTCGATGACGCGCTGGTCGTTGGCCAGCTGCGCGGCCGGGCCCTGGAGGGCGATCTCGCCGGTTTCCAGCACGTAGGCGTGGTCGGCGACCTTGAGCGCAGCGCGCGCGTTCTGCTCGACCAGCAGGATCGACGCGCCGCGCTTCTTGAGCTCCACGATGATGTGGAAGATCTCGCGCACGATCATCGGCGCCAGGCCGAGCGAGGGCTCGTCGAGCATCAGCAGCTTGGGCCGCGCCATCAGCGCGCGCCCGATGGCCAGCATCTGACGCTCGCCGCCGGACAGCGTGCCGGCCAGCTGCGCACGGCGCTCCTCGAGGCGCGGGAACAGCGCGAACACCTCGCGCATCGTCGCCGCCTGGTCGCGCTCGCCGTTGCGGTAGCGCTGGAAGGCGCCGAGCAGCAGGTTGTCGCCGACCGTCATCTCGCCGAACAGCTCGCGCGTTTCGGGCACCAGCGTCATGCCGGCGGCGACCATCTGCTCGACTTCGTGGCCGGCGCAGGACCGGCCGTCGAACCAGATCTCGCCGCGCGCCGAGCCGCCCAGCGGCAGCGCGCCCATGATGGCCGCCAGCATCGTCGTCTTGCCGGCGCCGTTGGGGCCGATGACGGTGACGATCTGGCCGGCGCCGACCTCGAGGTCGGCGTTGTGCAGCGCCTCGACCTTGCCGTAGGCGGCGCACAGGCCGCGCACGCGCAGGATGGGAGCCGTTGCGCTCGCGTTCACTCCACGCCTCCCAGATAGGCTTCGAGCACGCGCGGGTCGCGCTGCACGTCCTCGGGCAGGCCCTCGGCGATCTTCTGGCCGAAGTCCATCACGTAGACGCGGTCCACCAGACCCATCACGAAGTCCATGTCGTGCTCGACGAGCAGGACGGCCATGCCCTCGGACTTGAGTTGCTCGAGCAGCTCGGCGAGCGCGCGCTTTTCCAGATAGCGCAGCCCCGCGGCCGGCTCGTCGAGCAGCAGCAGGCAGGGATCGGCGGCGAGCGCGCGCGCGATCTCGAGCACGCGCTGCTTGCCCAGCGGCAGCGAGCCGGCGGCATCGTGCATGTGATCGGCCAGCCCGACCCGCTCGATCTGGCGCGCCGCCTCGGCCAGCAGGCGACGCTCGTCGCCGCGCTCGAGGCGCGCGGCGCCGGTCAGCACGCCGCGCACCAGGCCGGGGTTCTCGCGCGCATGCGCGCCGATGGCCACGTTGTCGAGCACGCTCATCTGCGACAGCAGCTTGACGTGCTGGAAGGTACGGCTCATGCCGAGCGCGGCGATCTCGCGCGACGACTTGCCCGCCACCAGCGTGCCGCGAAAGCGCACCGAGCCCTCGGTCGGCGCGAGCACGCCGGAGATGATGTTGAAGGTGGTGCTCTTGCCGGCACCGTTGGGGCCGATCAGCGCCACGATCTCGCCGGCCTTGACCTCGAGCGCCATCTCGTGCACGGCGACCAGACCGCCGAAGCGCATGGTGGCGCGCTCGACCTCGAGCAGCGTCTCGCCGGCGGCCGCCCGCGCGCGCCGTCCGAGGGCCTGCGCGCCGGCGTCGATCGCGCGCGCGCCGCGCGCCAGCGGCACCCAGCGCGTCAGCACCGGCCACAGCCCGTCGCGCGCGCGCTGCAGCACGATCACCATCGCGATGCCGAACACCACGGTCTCGAAGTTGCCGGCCTGCCCGATGAGCTGCGGCAGCACGTCCTGCAGCCACTGCTTGGACACCGTGATGACGCCGGCGCCGAGCAGCGCGCCCCAGACCTCGGCCGCGCCGCCGACCACCGCCATGAACAGGTACTCGATGCCCATGTTGATCGAGAACGGCGTCGGGTTGATGAAGCGCTGCATGTGCACGTACAGCCAGCCCGAGACCGACGCCTGCAGCGCCGCCAACACGAAGATCGCCATGCGCGAGCCGGCCGTGTTCACGCCCATCGACTCGGCCATCACGCGCCCGCCCTTGAGCGCGCGGATGGCGCGGCCCTCGCGCGAGTCGAGCAGGTTTTGCGTCGTCAGCACGGCGGCCAGCAGGAACAGCCAGATCAGGTAGAACATCTCGCGGCCGCTCACGATCTCGTGGCCGAAGATCGAGATCGGCGGCACGCTCGTGATGCCGGTGAAACCGCCCAGCAACTCCAGGTTGCCGAACACGAAGTACAGGCTGATGCCCCAGGCGATCGTGCCCAGCGGCAGGTAGTGGCCCGACAGGCGCAGCGTCATGACGCCGATCGCCAGCGCGAACACGAGCGTGACCACGAGCCCGGCGACGAGCGTGAACCAGGTCGAACCGCCGAGCCATGCCAGCCAGGCCGGCAGGCCGCTGCCCGTCGTCAGCACCGCCGACGTGTAGGCGCCCAGGCCGACGAAGGCGGCCTGGCCGAACGAGGTCAGGCCGCCGACGCCGGTGAGCAGCACCAGGCCGAGCGCGACCAGCGCATACAGGCCGATGTAGTTCAGCAGCGTGATCGTGAACTCGGGCAGCACCGCCGGCGCCGCCGCCAGCAGCACCAGGAACGCCGCCAACACCCAGCGCGGCTTCACTCTTCCTCTTCCTCGACGTGGTGCGTGGTGAGCGAGCGCCACAGCAGCACGGGAATGATGAGCGTGAAGACGATCGCTTCCTTGTAGGCGCTGGCCCAGAACGACGAGTACGACTCCAGCAGTCCCACCAGCACCGCGCCGACGGCGGCCAGGGGATAGCTCGCCAGCCCGCCGATGATGGCGCCGACGAAGCCCTTCAAGCCGATCAGGAAGCCGGTGTCGTAGTAGATGGTGGTGATGGGCGCGATCAGGATGCCCGACAGCGCGCCGATCGCCGCGCACAGGAAGAACGACAGCTTGCCGGCGAGCGCCGTCGGGATGCCCATCAGGCGCGCGCCGGCGCGGTTGATGGCGGTGGCGCGCAGCGCCTTGCCGTACAGCGTGCGCTCGAACAGCAGGTACAGGATCACCATGAACGCCAGCGAGCAGCCCACCACCCACAGCGTCTGCGCCGGCACCGACATGCCGGCGAACTCGAGCCGCTCGCCGGAGAACGACGGATTGCGCGAACCCTCGGCGCCGAACACCAGCAGGCCGAGGCCGACCATCACCACGTGCACCGCCACCGACAGGATCAGCAGCACCAGCACCGAGGCCTCGGCCAGCGGCTGGTAGGCCAGCCGGTACAGCATTGGCCCGAGCGGCACGACGATGGCCAGCGCGGCGGCGATCTGCAGCGGCATCGACGCCGTCTGCAGCGGCACCCAGCGCAGCACCAGCGCCAACGCCACCGGATAGGCGACGTTCCAGCCGAGCATCACCGGCACGCCGCGCCAGCGCCGCGTGCGTGCCGCGCCGACCAGTTCGACCAGCGCCACCAGCGCGCCGGCGACGACCAGCAGCCACACCGTGCCCGGCAGACGGCCCGCCTGCAGCGCGGCCAGCGTCAGCGCACCATAGGAGACGAACTCGCCCTGCGGGATGAAGATGGCGCGCGTGACCGCGAACGCCAGCACCAGCGCCAGCGACAGCAGTGCGTAGATGGCGCCGTTGGTGATGCCGTCCTGCCCGAGCAGCAGGGCGATCTGGAAGTCCATGCCGTACCGTGAACCGTTGCGTGCGAAACGTGATCCGCGATCCGGGCGCGCCAGGCGCCGGCTTGCGAAACGTGGCCCGCGACCCGGCGCCTCACGCGCCCGGATCGCGGGTCGAGGACCACGGTCTTACTTCGTGAGCACCCAGGCGCCGTTCTTGATTTCGACGATCACCGCGGCGCGCTGATCCAGACCGAGGTGGTCGGTCGGGCTCATGTTGAAGATGCCGTGCGCGCCGGCGATCTCCTTGCTGCCCTCGAGGGCGTCGCGCAGCGCGGCGCGGAACTCCTTGGTGCCGGGCTTGGCCTTCTTGAGCGCCACCGGAATCGCGTTCTGCAGCAGCTGGCCGGTATCCCAGGCGTGGCCGCCGAAGGTCGACACGCTGCCCTTGCCGTACTCCTTCTCGTAGGCGTTCACGTAGGCCAGCGCCGACTTGCGCACCGGGTTGCTGGCCGGCAGCTGGTCGGCCACCAGCACCGGGCCGGCGGGCAGCAGCGTACCTTCGCAGTCCTTGCCGCAGACGCGCAGGAAGTCGTTGTTGGCCACGCCGTGCGTCTGGTAGATGAGGCCGGTGTAGCCGCGCTCCTTGAGCGTCTTCTCGGGCAGCGCCGCCGGCGTGCCGCTGCCGGCGATCAGGATCGCGTCGGGACGCAGCGACATCATCTTCAGGATCTGGCCGGTGACCGAGGTATCGGTGCGCTGATAGCGCTCGTTGGCCACGATCTTCAGGCCGCGGCCCTCGGCGATCGTCGAGAACGTCGTCCACCAGCCTTCGCCGTAGGCGTCCGAGAAGCCGATGAAGGCGACCGACTTGAGCTTGCGATGCAGCATGTCGGAGACGATCACCGTCGCCATCTGCTGGTCGTTCTGCGGCGTCTTGAACATCCAGCGCCGCTTGGCGTCCATCGGTTCGACGATGCGCGAGGAGGCCGCCAGCGAGATGATGGGCGTCTCGGTCTCGGCCGCCACGTCGATCATGGCCAGCGAGTTGGGCGTCACCGTCGAGCCGACGACGACGTCGACCTTGTCCTCGGAGATCAGCTTGCGCGTGTTCTTGACCGCGGTCGTGGTGTCGGAGGCGTCGTCGAGGACGATGTAGTCGACCTTGTGGCCGGCGATCGTCTTGGGCAGCAACGCGATCGTGTTGCGCTCGGGAATGCCGAGCGAGGCCGCCGGCCCGGTGGCCGAGATGGTCACGCCGACCTTGATGTCCTGCGCGCTGGCGATGCCCGCAAGCATCGCGAACGCGGCCACGGCAAACAGCTTGAGCTTCATTGTCATCGGTCTCCTACGGTGGATGGTGCGGTCGGTCGCTGCGGCCTGCCGTGCTGTGCCGGACGCTCGCAAACCGAACGATTTTCGCGGGCCCAGAGGATGCGCCCGCGGTGCGCCTTCGCTGCTTGTGGTTATCCCGCGTTGCGCGCCGCATATGATTCATCGGGTGCGGCGCTTGTCCTTGATCTACCTTATGCCGCCGAACAATGCGTCACCCCGCGGCCGCGGGGAGCCTGTGCGGCGCGCGCCGGTCTGTCGGTGCCGGCCCCGTGTGTCCTTTGGCGCGGCGCATTATGCCGATGGGCCTGCGGCGCAGCGCCGGCACGTCTGACGCGTCGCGCCGCCGCGCGAAGCCGGCGGCCGGCGTCGAGACCTGCGCCCTCGTGCTGCAGGGCGGCGGCGCGCTCGGCTCGTACCAGGCCGGCGTCTACGAGCAGATGGACGCGCACGGCCTGCGCCCGTCCTGGGTCGCCGGGGTGTCGATCGGCGCCGTCAACGCCGCAATCATCGCCGGCAACCCGCCCGAGCGGCGGCTCGCGCGGCTGCGCGAGTTCTGGGAGCTGGTGACCTCGCAGCTCGGCTGGATCACGCTGCCCGAGAGCTGCGGCAACCAGGCGCGCGAGTGGCTGAGCGAGTCGCGCGCGGCGATGGTCGCGCTGCTCGGCGTGCCGGGCTTTTTCCAGCCGCGCGTGCCGCCGGCGCCGCTGCAGCCGGCGGGGACGCGCGCGGCGCTCAGCTGGTACGACACGGCGCCGCTGGCGGCGACGCTCGAGCGGCTGATCGACTTCGACCTCGTCAACACGCGCGACGCGCGGCGCAAGGTGCGGCTGTCGATCGGCGCCGTCGACCTGGCGAGCGGCAATTTCCGCTACTTCGACTCGGCTCACCCCGACGATGACGGACCGATCGACGCACGCCACGTGATGGCCAGCGGCGCGCTGCCGCCCGGCTTCGCGCCGATCGAGATCGACGGCGCGTGGTACTGGGACGGCGGGCTGGTGTCGAACACGCCGCTGCAGTACGTGATCGACCAGCCGCGCGCGCACGACATGCTGGTGCTGCAGGTCGATCTGTTCAGCGCGCGCGGCCCGCTGCCGCGCAACCTCAACGAGGTGGCCGAGCGCGAGAAGGACATCCGCTTCGCCAGCCGCACGCGGCTGAACACCGATCGCGCCGCGCGGCTGCAAGCGCTCGGTGCGGCGGCCAGGCGGCTCGCCGCGAGGCTGCCCGCGGCGCTGGCGCACGACCCCGATCTGGCCGAGCTGACGCGCCTGGGCTCGCCGGCCGCGCTGACCATCCTGCACCTGATCTATCGCAGCCGGCAGTACGAGTCGCAGTCCAAGGACTACGAGTTCTCGCGCCAGACGATGCTGGAGCATTGGCGCCAGGGCGCGGCCGATCTGCGCACGAGCCTGGCGGACCCGCGCTGGGCGGCGCGCCGGCGCAGCGCGGGCAGTCTCGCCGTGCTCGACCTGACGGCGCCGGCCAAGAGGGACAATCGCGGACAATCACCGGGCGGATGACGGCCCGCGCGACAGCGCCATTCATGCCCCAAGGACTCGTCGATGAACATGACCCGCCAACCCCGCCGCTCCCCGCTGCCGACGCGCGCAGCGCCGCGCCGCCGCTGGTTGCGCGCGCTGGCCTGCAGTGCGGTCGCTGCGCTGCTGCCGGGCGTGTCGGCGGCGCGCAGCGAGCAGCGGGTGCTGGTGGAAGTCTGGAAGGACCCGAGCTGCGGCTGCTGCACCGACTGGATTCGCCACCTCCAGGCCAACGGCCTGGCGACCAAGCTCAACGACTCCGGCAACACCGCGATGCGCGCTCGCCTGGGCATAGCCGCGCGCTACGGCTCGTGCCACACGGCGCTCGTCGGCGGCTACGCCATCGAAGGCCATGTTCCTGCGAGCGAGATCAAGCGCCTGCTTGCCGAGCGCCCGAACGCGCTCGGCCTGGCGGTGCCGCGCATGCCGGTGGGCTCGCCCGGGATGGACGGCGAGGTCTATGGTGGCCGCAAGGACCCGTACGACGTGCTGCTGCTGGCGCGCGACGGCAGCGCGAGCGTGTACCGGTCCTATCGCTAGGCCTGGGGCGCCGACCCGACCACGCGCGCCAGTGCCGCTTCGTACGCGCGCAACACGGCAGCGCCGTCGCCGCGGTAGGAAGCGCCGTGCATGATGGCCAGCGTCGCCGGCCCGAGACCGGCCAGCCGCTCGAAGCTCGCATGCGTGCTGCCGGTGTAGGGAAGGGCGTGCCGCATCGGCCCGCGCTCGCCCCGCTCGAGGGAGTGCACCGCGGGGCCGAGCACGTCGTCGGCGAGCGCCGCCGTCCGGCCACCCTGCGCCAGCAGGTCGGAGCAGAACAGCACGCCTTCGGTCTCGTCGTACAGCAGCGAGGCCTCCCAGTTGTGCGGCAGGTGCGGCGTGGCGAGAAAGCGCAGCCGGTGTCGTCCGGTGGCCAGGCATTCGTCGTCGGCGAGCACGCGCGGCGCGCGCACGGCGAAATCGTCGATGCTGGTGCGCGCGGCCACCAGGCCGGCCAGCGGCTCGGCGCGAGGCGCCAGCGCCAGCCAGCGATTCAGCGCGCCGCATTCGTCGGCCTCGAAGTGGCTGAAGCCGATCCAGCGCAGCGTGGCCGGATCGACCAGCGTCTTCAGCGCATCGAGGATGTCGGCGAACAGCACGTTCTGCCCGGCGTGGTACAGCAGCGGCTCGTCGTCGCGCACCAGGAACTGGTTGAACTGCAGCCCGGCGGGCTCGACGTAGGTCGAGATGCGGAACACGTCGGCGGCGATCTCGATGATGGTGCTCATGCGGAGCTCCTGGCGTCGGATGGCTTGGGATGCGGTTCGATCTCCGGCAGGAGCACCGCGAACACGCCCAGCAGCGGCAGGTACGCGCACAGCTGGTAGACGAACACGATGCCCTGGCTGTCGGCGAGCGCGCCGAGGACTGCGGCGCCGATGCCGCCCATGCCGAACGCGAAGCCGAAGAACATGCCCGACACGGCGCCGACCTTGCCCGGCATCAGCTCCTGCGCGAACACGAGGATCGCGGGGAACGCCGACGCGATGATCAGCCCGATGACGAAGGTCAAGAGCCCGGTCCACATCAGGCCGACGAAAGGCAGCGCCAGCGTGAACGGTGCGACGCCGAGAATGGACAGCCAGATCACGCGCTTGCGCCCGATGCGGTCGCCGATCGGGCCGCCGATCAGCGTGCCGGCCGCCACCGCGAACAGGAAGAGGAACAGGTGCATCTGCGCCGCCTGCACCGACAGGTGAAAGCGCGTGATGAGGTAGAAGGTGTAGTAGCTCGTCAAGCTGGTCAGGTAGAAGTACTTCGAGAACACCAGCACGACCAGCACGCCGATCGCCGCGGCCACCTTGCGCGGCGGCACCGGAGCGGCCGCGGCCGGCGCCTTCTTCATGGCACGGGTCGCGCCGAGGTGCTGGCGCCGGTACCAGCCGCCGACCTGCCACAGCACGCCGATCGCCAGCAGTGCCGCCAGCGCGAACCAGGCGAGCGCGCGCTGGCCGCGCGGCATCACGATCGCCGCGGCCAGCAGCGGACCGACCGCGCCGCCGGCGTTGCCGCCGACCTGGAAGATCGACTGCGCCAGGCCGGGTCGCCCGCCCGACGCGAGTCGGGCGATGCGTGAGGATTCCGGGTGGAAGATCGACGAGCCGGTGCCCACCAGCGCAGCCGCCAGCAGCACCACGCCGAAGCTCGGCGCGACCGACAGCAGCAGGATGCCGCACAGCGTCGAACCCATGCCGAACGCCAGCGAGTGCGGCTGCGGGCGCCGATCGGTGTACAGCCCCACCAGCGGCTGCAGCAGCGACGCGGTGATCTGGTAGGTCAGCGTGATCAGGCCGATCTGCGCGAAGCTCAGGCCGAACTCGCCCTTGATCATCGGGTAGATCGCCAGGATCAACGACTGCACCATGTCGTTGAGGAAGTGCGAGAAGCTGATCGCGCCGAGCACGCGGTAGCGCGTCGAGCCGGCGTCGTCGGCATGCGTGGCGGAAGTGGCAAGGCCGGTGGTCATGGCAAGAAATGGGTGGGTGTGGGTCGGCCGGAAGGCAGACGCGCGCGACGCGTGCGACACGTGCAAGGCGCACGACCCACCATAACGCATCGTCGGTGCGCCGACGCGGCTCGCGCAATGGACTGCACATCGGCCTGGCGGTTGCAGTGGCCGGAGGCTCCTGCATCACGCGCACGTCGTGCGGCGCGAAGGCGCTCCCGAGCGCGCCTCGGATCGATCGAACGAGCCGCTACGCGGCCGACGACGCCCGCGCCTCCAGCTCCGCGCGGTCGTCGTGCCCGACCACCAGGACCAGCACCAGCCCGACCACCGACAGCAGCGCCAGGAACATCACGGCGTAGATGTCGTTGCCCATCCGGTCGCGCAGCATGCCGAAGACGGTCGGGCCGATGTAGCCGCCCAGGTTGCCGATCGAGTTGATCCAGGCGATTCCGGCGGCGGCGGCGACACCGCTCAGGATCGCGGTCGGCAAGGCCCAGAACACCGGCAGCGCGGCGAAGATGCCGAATGCGGCCACGGTCACCCACGCCATCTTCGGCACCGGCGCGCTCGTCTCGGCCGCCGCCACGAGGCCGATGACGATGGCGGCCAGCGCCACCAGCAGAAAGCCCTTGCGTTCGCCGCGCCGGTCGGACCACTGCGACCACACGACCATCGCGATCGCGCCGACCAGGAAGGGAATGGCGTTGATGAAGCCGACCTGGACATGGTTCAGCCCGCCGAAGCCCTCGATGATCTGCGGCAGGAAGAAGCTCAGCCCATACAGCGGCACCACGATGCCCATGTAGATCAGCGCCATCGCGAGCACGCGCCAGTTCAGCAGCGACTGCCTCCACGACATGCGATGCGCCGACTCGCGCTGGCGCCGCTCGGCGTCGAGCTTGCCTTGAAGCCAGCGGCGCTCGTCGTCGCCGAGCCAGCGTGCATCCTGCGGCCGGTCGGGCAGATAGACCAGGATGAAGAACGTGAGCAGGATCGCCGGCACGCCCTCCATGATGAACAGCCACTGCCAGCCGCGCATTCCGCCCAGGCCGTCGGCATTGAGGATGAAGCCCGAGATCGGCGATCCGATCATCGTCGACACCGGTACGGCCACCATGAACCAGCCCACGATGCGCGCCCGGTACCGGGTCGGGAACCACAAGGTCAGGTAGTAGATGATTCCGGGAAAGAATCCGGCTTCGGCCGCTCCCAGCAGGAAGCGCATGACGTTCAGGCTGGTCGCGCCCGCGACCCACGCCTGCGCGGCCGAGAGCACGCCCCAGCTGAGCATGATGCGAGCGATCCAGCGGCGCGCGCCGAAGCGCTCCAGCGCCAGATTGCTGGGCACCTCGAACAGGAAATACGCGATGAAGAAGATGCCGGCCGCACTGCCGAAGACGGTGGCAGTGAAGCCCAGATCCTTCGACATCGTCGAGCCGGCGAAGCCCAGGTTCACGCGATCCAGATAGGCCACGAAATAGCTCAGGATCAGCAGCGGCAGCAGGCGCCACGCGATCTTGTTCATGGTCTGGCGCTCGAACGCTTCGGTGCCGAATTCGGAAGCCATCGTTGTCCTCGCAGGGGCCGCGATCCGCGGATGGTCGGGCAGGTTAGCCATTCCCACCCGGCCCCGCAGTCGAAGCCCGAAGCAACCATGAGGCCAGCGCAAAGCCGCGGCCGCGCGCGACGTCGCAGCGATTCGTCGACGGCCGATGACGAATCCGGCGGCGTCGCGATGTCGGCGCTTCCACGGTCACCAGCGCTGACCGGTCGCGCAGCCGCGGATTGGTTCTGGATTGGTATCTAAGACTGCGGTGAGCCCGCGGCAGGCAGTCGCTTCCAACAGGCTCGCACGGCCGCCTCGATCCTGACGCGACGAGGTGCGAATGGATCGCGCTTCGGATCGAGCCGTGGCGCCGCGCACCGGCTTGTTTGGTACGATACTGGTATTGTGACTGGCCCGGCCTATCGTCCTCCCGACTCGCCAGCGGCACCGGTGGTCGCGGCGCGGTTCCTGGCCGGTGTCGACGGCGGCGGCAGCCGCACACGTGCGCGCCTGTGGGACGCCGACGGCCGCCGGCTCGGCGAGGCCGAGGCGGGCCCAAGCGGACTCAGCCAAGGCATCGAGCAGGCCTGGCGTCACGTGCGACAGGCCGTCGACGGGGCGTTCGCCGCCGCGTCACTGAAGCCGGCCGCGCCCGGCGACATCGCGCTCGGCCTCGGACTGGCGGGCGCCGAGGTCGAGAGCCTGCGGCGCGCCTTTCTCGCCGCCGATCCCGGCTACGCGGCCACGGGGCTCGCGGGCGACGTCGTGGCCTTGCTCGCCGGCGCCTTCGGCGAGCAGGCCGGTGCCGTGGTGGCCGCCGGCACCGGCAGCGTCGCCGCCGCGCAGGACGAAGGCGGCCGGTACCGCATCATCGGCGGCTGGGGTTTCCCGGTCGGCGACGAGGGCAGCGGCGCCTGGCTCGGCTTGCGCGCCATGCAGGCGGCGCTGGCCGCGCTCGACGGGCGCGCGCCGACCGGACCGCTCGCCGACGCGCTGCGGCGCCACTGCGGCGGCGACGACGAGGCGGTGCAGGCCTGGTGCCTGCGCGCGAACCAGCATGCCTATGCGCAACTCGCGCCCTTTGTGTTCGCCGCCTCCGAGGCCGGCGACGCGCAGGCCGAAGCCCTGCTGCAGGCCGCCGCCAACGAGCTGGCGCGGCTCGTCGGCGCACTGCAGCGGGAGGCCGGGGCGCCGCTCGCCGTGGTGGTCGCCGGCAGCATCGGGCGCCGGCTGTGGAGTCGCTGGCCCGCGGCCCTGCGCTCGCGCGTGGTCGAGCCTGCCGGCGACGCCTGCGACGGTGCGCTGGCGCTGCTGCGTGCCGCGCTGCGCCGGCAAGGGGCCGCGGCATGACGCACGGGCGCCGGATCGCGCCGCGCACGCAGCGCGAACGTCGGATCACGCCGCGCGCGCGGCGCTGTCCCGATGTCGCGGGAGGTGGCGTTGCGCAGCGCTGAGGCCAGTGACGCCGACGCCGCGGGCTCGCGCATGCAGGCCGAAGCCGCCGAAGCGCCCGCGGCTGTCGCACGGCTGCTGGCGGCCGAGGGCGATCGCCTGGCGGCACTGGGCGCCGAGCTGCGGCACCGGCCGCCGCTGTCGCTGCTGACGGTGGCCAGAGGCAGCTCCGACCACGCGGCGCACTACATGGCCTATCTGGTCATGGCCCGCCTCGGTCGCCTGGTGACTTCGCTGCCGATGTCGCTGGTCACGCTGTACCAGAGCAGCCTGGTCTGCGACGGCCTGGTGGCGCTGGCGTTCTCGCAGTCCGGCCAGAGCCCCGACCTCGTGGCGCCGCTGCACTACCTGGGCAGCCAGGGCGCGCGCACGGTGGCCTTCGTCAACGACACCGCCTCGCCGCTGGCGCAGGCCGCGCAGCGCTGCTTCGGGCTGCACGCCGGCGCCGAGCTCAACGTGGCGGCCACCAAGAGCTACATCTGTCAGCTCGTCGCCGGCGCGGCCCTGGTGGCGGCCTGGCAGGCCGACGCCGCTTTCGCCGCCGCGGTGGCGACGCTGCCGGACGTGCTCGGCCGCGCGTGGGCGCAGGACTGGCAGGCCGCCTTGCCCGTGCTGCAGCGGGCCGAGCGCCTGTACGTCATCGGCCGCAGCACCGGCCTGCCGGTGGCGATGGAGGCGGCGCTCAAGTTCAAGGAGGTGTGCGGCATCCACGCCGAGGCCTACTCGGGCGCCGAGGTGCAGCACGGCCCGATGGCGCTCGTCGAGCCGGGCTTCCCGATGCTGGTGTTCGCGCCGCGCGGGCCGGCGCAGGCCGGGCTGCTGCAGCTGGCCGCCGACATGCGCGCGCGCGGCGCACGCGTGCTGCTCGCCGCGCCGGCAGGCACCGCCGGCGCCGAGCTGGCCCTGGTGCCGGCCGCGCACGTCGATCTCGATCCGATCCCGGCCGTGCAGAGCTTCTATCGAATGATCGAGGCCCTGGCGCGCGCACGCGGGCTCGACCCCGACCGGCCGCGCCACCTGAGCAAGGTCACGAAGACGCAATGAGCGCGGCTGCCGCGATCGCCACCACCGCGCGCGTCGCGGCCGGCCGCCTGGTGATGGTCGACATCCCCGGCCGCACGCTAGCCGCCGGGACGGCCGACTTCCTTCGCCGGCGGCAACTGCGCGGCGTGTGCCTGTTCCGCAAGAACCTGGGCGACAAGGCAGGCACTGTGCCGCCGCGGCTGGGCGCGCGCGCTGTGCACGCCCGACGGCGCGCGGCCGCCGGCGCGCAGCGATGCGCTGCGCGTCGTGACCCAGGAGTCCGTGGCCAGCGACGGCGTC
>JAGWTJ010000070.1 GCA_028869005.1 Burkholderiales bacterium
AGCTCACGCTCGAGGCGACGGTCGAGCTCGAAGGCAGCGCTAAGCCGGCCTGCGTCGCCGAGACCGTGTCGCGCCGCTTCGCCTGAGACTCCCCCAAAAGGGTGGCCGCAGGCGCGGCCGCGGTCCGTCCACAATGCGCCGCGGCGCGCCGCCGGACGGGGCGAGGAGGTGAGATGAAGGTTCTGCTGGTCGACGACCATCCGTTGATCCTGACCGCCCTGAAGACGGTGATCCAGAGCCTGGGCGGCGACACGACGGTGGTGGGCACCGACAGCGCGGCCGCCGCGCGCGCGGCGTTGCGCGAGGCGAGCGACTACGACCTCGTGCTGCTCGACCTGTCGCTCGGCGACGCCGACGGCTTCGACGTGCTGACCGAGTTCCGCAACGCCTATCCGGCGACGCCGGTGGTGGTGGTGTCGGCCAGCGAGCGCACCAGCGACGTCATCCGCGCCATCGACCTCGGCGCGATGGGCTTCGTCCCCAAGAGCAGCACGCATGCCGAGCTGCACGCGGCGCTGCGCATGGTGATGACGGGCTCGATGTATGTGCCGCCGTCGATGCTCGGCCTGGACTTCGCGCGCGAACGCGAACGCGCCGCCGGCGACACGGTGCCCGGCGTGATGCGCGCGGCGGACGGCGGCTTCGGCAGCGACCGCACGCCGCTCGGCGCCGGCGCGCGCGCCGAGCCGCACCAGAAGGTGCTGCGGCTGGAGGATCTGGGCCTCACGCCGCGTCAGGCCGAGGTGCTGGGCTTGCTGCTTCAGGGGCTGCCCAACAAGCTGATCGCGCGCCAGCTCAACCTGTCGGTGGAGACGGTCAAGGACCATGTCGCCGCGGTGCTGCGCGCCCTCAACGTCGGCACGCGCACGCAGGCCGTGCTGGCCGTCAGCCAGATGACGCAGGGGCAGGGCGGCTTCGTGACGCTGCCGCGCCGGCATGACGTCTGAGGCGGGCGCCGGCGCGCCGCCGGCGAGTGCTGCGCCCTCTGCACTGCCGCAAGCGAGGCCCCCCACGCCGCCGCCGGCGCGCGGGGCGTCGCACGCCGAACTCGATCATCTGCGCGCGCTGTTCGTACAGACGCCGGCCACGCTCATCGGCTACGTGCTCGGGGCGGCCGTCGTCACCTGGTTGTTCTGGGAGCTGGCACCGCGCTCGCACATGCTCGGCTGGCTCGGCGCGATGGCCGTGCTGTGGTGCGTGCGGCTGGCGCACTACCTGCGCTTCCTGCGCCAGCCGCGCGCCGACGACGAGACGCTGCGCCGCTGGCGCACGAGCTGGCAGGTGCTGGTGCTGCTCAACGGCGCGCTGTGGGGACTCGCCGGCTGGCTGTTCTGGGGCCTGGGCACGCCGTACCAGCGCCTCGGTCTGATCCTCGTCCTCTACAGCTACTGCGTGAGCTCGGTGCAACTGCTCGGCACGCAGCCGCGCGTGTTCGTCGGCTTCATCTCGGTGGTGTTCCTGCCGGCCATCGTGCGCATCGCGACCGACCGCACCGAGAGCGGGCACGTGCAGCTCGCGGTGATCGCCACCCTCCTGTTCTTCTCGACGCTGCTGATGGTGCGAACCTACGGCAGTGCGCTCGGCCTCGTCATCGCGCTGAAGGCGCGCACCGAGGAGCTGGCCGACCGGCTGCGCGTGCAGATGGGCGTGGCCGACGAAGCGCGGCGCGCTGCCGAAGCCGCCAGCCGCGCCAAGACGCAGTTCTTCGCCGCCGCCAGCCACGACCTGCGCCAGCCGCTGCACGCGATGGGCCTGTTCGCCGAGGCGTTGCGCCAGCGCAGCCACGATCCCGAGGTGGCCTCGCTCGTCAACAGCATCAACGAAAGCGTCGACGCGCTCGAGGGCCTGTTCAGCGAGCTGCTGGACATCACGCGCATCGACACCGGAGCGGTCGAGGTGCATGCGCAGCCGCTGCGCATGAAGGACCTGTTCGCGCGGCTGCGCCTGCAGTTCGAGCCGGTGGCCTTCGAAAAGGGGCTGATGCTGGCCTTCCGCGGCGAGCAGCATGTGGCGCAGACCGACCCGGTGCTGCTCGAGCGCGTGCTGCGCAACCTGGTCAGCAACGCCATCCGCTACACCGACGACGGCGGCGTGCTCGTCAGTTGCCGCCGGCGCAGTGCGGACGGCACGACGCGGCTGCTGGTGCAGGTGTGGGACAGCGGCATCGGCATCTCCGACGCCGGCCTGCCGCGCATCTTCGACGAGTTCTACCAGGTGCAGAGCCAGCGCCCGCTCGAGGCGCACCAGCGCAAGGGCCTGGGCCTCGGACTGGCGATCGTCAAGCGCCTGGCGGCGCTGCTGGACGCGCCGCTGTCGGTGCGCTCGCGTGTCGGCCACGGCACCGTGTTCTCGCTCGTCGTTGCGCCCGGACGCATGCCACGCACGATCGAGGCGCCCTCAGGTGCCGGCGGCAAGGCGCCGATCGGACTCACGCTGCAAGGACAGCTGCTCGCCGTCGTCGAAGACGAGGCGGCGGTGCGCGAGGGGCTGGTCGTGCTGCTGCAGGCCTGGGGAGCCGACGTCGTCGCCTTCGACACCGTGGCCGCGGTGCACGCGTGGCTCGCCGCGCCGACGGCACGCGCGCCCGACCTGCTGCTCGTCGACTACCGGCTGCCCGAGGGCCGCACCGGCATCGACGCGCTGGTCGCGCTGCGTTCGCGCTGGCCGGGGCGGCATCTGCCGGCCATCGTCATCACCGGCAGCAGCCTGTCCGGCCACGAGGACGAGGCGGTGACGCACGACTACCACCTGCTGATCAAGCCGGTGCTGCCCAACAAGCTGCGCGCGATGATCGCGTTCAAACTCGGCGTGCGTTGAGCCGGGCGTGACGGCCACCTGCGCCGCCGCAGACGTCAGGACAGACGCACCGAAGCCGCGCTGCGCAGCGTCTCGGAGGGTCGCTCGCCGAACATGCGCCGGTACTCGCTGGCGAAGTGACTGAGGTGCCAGAAACCCCAGCGCGCGGCGATGTCCTGCACCGTCTCGTGTTCGCCGGCGGCCGACTTCAGCATGCGCCGCACGCCGTTCAGGCGCAGCGCGCGCAGATAGCCCACCGGATTGATCTGCAGCACTTCCTGGAAGCTGTATTGCAGCGTGCGGCGGCTCACGCCGAGCACGCCGCACAGGTCCTCGACGGTGAGCGGATCCTCGACGTGCTCGCGCATGTAGTCCTGGGCCCTCGACACGATCGCATGGCGCACCGTGGGCGAAGGCACCGCACGGCTGCCGCCGTCGGGTTGCGCGGTGAGGTGCACCATGCTCGACATCAGCGCGTACTGCAGGCAGGTCTGCATCGCCGCGTACTGCAGCAAGGCCGGTGTGCGCGCGACCACGCCGAGCACCTCGAGCAAGAAGGCGCGAAAGCCGTCGATATGAGGCTTCGGCCCGTGGATCACCGGCTTGTGGCGCAGTTCGTACTCGATCTCGTGGTGCTCGATGTCGTGGCTGTAGCGGATCAGCATCGCGGCGGGCACCGAGACGGCGACGATCTCGAACTGCTCGGGCGCGCGGAAGTCCAGCTCGTTGCCGTCGTGCATCGTCATGACGCTGTCGCAGCCGATCGGGCGGCCGCAGTAATAGGCCTGGCCCTCCATCGCCACCGGCACGCCGAGCACGTGGTCGCCGGTGCACATCAGGCCGGCCTCGTGCACCGACTGATTGGTCGTCTCGCGGAACAGCTGGATGCCGCGAAAGCGCGTTTCCAGGAAGCTGCCCGTGAAGCGCCCGGGCGTGAGCTGCTCGTAGATCTGGTCCCAACCGCGCAGGCAGGCCGCCTGTTCCTCGGCGTCGTGCGTCTCGCGGCGCACCACCGAATAGGGCGCCGGCGCTTCGAGCGCCGGGCGCTCACGCAACAGCGTGGACTCCACCTCAGCCGCCCTGCACTGCGACGTGCCCGCCGACCGTTGCGGTAAGTAGAAACCCGGTATCGAACATCGCCATGAGGTCGATGCTGCCGCGCCTGCGTGCCGCCGGCAATCATGGATGTCAAGGATTTCCCTCATCGGGTCGGCCGGGGCAGGCGGCCGGGCCGCGGCCGGGTTGCCGATTTCGGCTAACGCCCGCCGGCGCTCCCTGCCTAGACTCCGCGTCGACCGCCGATCCGCCAGCGTCAAGACGCACGACGCTGCTGCGGTGCACCACGAGGAGCGACCCCGATGCGTCATATGCGCACGCTCATGTTCTTGCTGGGAGCCTGCCTGACGGCAGGCGCTGCGGCGCAGCTTCCGCACGAGACGCCGTCGGTGGTCAAGCTGCCGGAGGCGACTCCGCATCGCCTGTACGTCACCGACATCTCGTTCAACCATATCGTCGACGGGCGCTTGCACGTCGTCGACGGCGATTCGCTGAAGTACCTCGGCCTGTTGTCCACGGCCTACGCCGGCTCGACCGCGCTGTCGCTCGACGGCAAGGAGATGTACGTCGCCACCACGTACTACTCGCGGCTGTCGCACGGCGAGCGCAGCGACGTCATCGACATCCACGACACGCAGACCCTCGAGCGCAAGGGCGAGATCGCGATTCCGCCGCGCCATGCGCAGGCGCTGCCCTACAAGGGGCTGCTGCGCGTGTCCTCCGACGGCCGCTGGCTGCTGTCGCAGAACGCCACGCCGGCGTCGTCGGTGAGCGTGATCGACCTGCGCGCGCGCAAGTTCGCCGCCGAGATCGCCACCCCGGGCTGCTGGATCATCGTGCCGTCGCAGACCGTCGGCAACCGTTTCGCCACGCTGTGCGGCGACGGCACGCTGCAGTCGATCGAGCTCAACGACGACGGCAGCCTGAAGTCGCGCACGCGCAGCGCGCGCTTCTTCGATCCCGACGCCGATCCGGTCTTCGTGCACTCCGAACGCGTCGGCGACCGCCATTACTTCGTCTCGTATCTGGGCCAGCTGTATGCGGCCGATCTGTCGGGCGAGACGCCCAAGGTCGAGGCCCCCTGGTCGCTCGTCGGCAAGGCCGACGAAGCCAAGCGCTGGCGCCCGGGCGGCTACCAGCTGATGGCGATCCACCGCGCGAGCGGACGCCTGTTCGTGACCATGCATGCGGGCGGTGCCGACGGCAGCCACAAGAACCCGGCGCAGGAGATCTGGGTGTTCGACCTGGAGTCGCACAAGCGCCTGGCGCGACTGCCGGGCAACAACGCGATCGCCATCACCGTCAGCCAGATCGAGCGGCCCAAGCTGTTCGCGCTCGATGCCGTCAAGGGCGGACTGGTGGTCTACGACGCCGGCCCCAAGCCGCGCTATCTCGCGCGCATGGAGCCGCTGGGCGAGACGCCGACGCTGCTGGCGCTGCCCTGAGCCGTCGGCGACATGACGATGACCGCGTGCACGATCGAGGGTTGAATGATCGACCCGACCCTGCCTCATATGTTCGCGGCGCTGCTGGCCATCGTGCTGCTCGCCGGTGCGTGGACGAAGCTGCGTGATGTCGGCGGCTTCGTCTTCGCCGTCGGGCAATACCGGCTGCTGCCGCTCGCGCTGGCGCCGGCTGCCGCGTGGAGCCTGCTGGCCGCCGAAGGGGTCGCCGGCCTGCTGCTGCTGCCGCTGGCGACACGGGTGGCCGGCGCATGGCTGGCGAGCGCCGTGCTGAGCGTGGTGACGACGGCGGTGGTGGTCAATCTGCTGCGCGGCCGCCGCGACATCGATTGCGGCTGCGGCGGACCGGAGGGCGCGCAGCACCTGTCCTGGGGGCTGGTGCTGCGTAACGCGCTCCTCATCGCGGCGGCGCTGCTGGCGGTCGCGGGCGTTGCGCCGCGCGATCTGGTCTGGCTCGACCGGCTTACAGTGCTGGCCGGCGCACTCGCGCTGTACGGCCTGTACGCCGCCGCCAATCAGTTGATGGTCAACCAGCCGCGGCTGCTGAAACTCAGGGACCGTACGCCATGACCGAGGCCCTCGTCGTCTCCAATCTCGTGCTGTGGGTCGTCGTGCTGGCGTTGCTGGTGGCGGTGTTCGCGCTGGCGCGCCAGATCGGCATCCTGTACGAGCGCGTCGCGCCGATGGGCGCGCTGATGATCGATTCCGGCCCGGCCGTCGGCGAGGCGGCGCCGCGGCTCGATCTGGCCACGCTCGACGGCGGCCGCCTCGCCGTCGGCGCCGCGGCCGAGCACAGCCAGCTGCTGTTCTTCGTCTCGCCCACCTGTCCGGTGTGCAAGAAGCTGCTGCCCATCGTCAAGTCGATCGCCGCGGCCGAGGCCGGCTGGCTGCGCGTGGTTTTCGCCAGCGACGGCGAGCCCGAGGCGCATGTCGCCATGCGCCGCCGCGCGGCGCTGGAGGCCTTCCCCTACGTGCTGTCGACCGAGCTCGGCATGGCCTTTCGCGTCGGCAAGCTGCCGTACGCGGTGTTGCTCGACGAGGCCGGGCGCGTGCGCGCCAAGGGGCTGGTGAATTCGCGCGAGCAACTCGAGAGCCTGTTCACAGCCAAGGAGCTGAACGTGGCCTCGGTGCAGCAGTACGTGGCCGGCGAGGGGATGGGATCATGAAGTGGTTCGATGACTGGTTCGAGCGCTCGAGCCGCCGTGCGGCGCAACGCGTCTCGCGCCGCGGCGCGGTGGTCGGTGTCGGCCGCCTGCTGGTGGGCGCGGCGTTCACGCTGCCGGTGCTGCCGTTCGACCGCATCGCGCGCGCCGCCGAGGGCGGCGCCAAGAAGAAGGAGCCCGGCCCCCAGGACTGCGACTACTGGCGCTACTGCGCGGTCGACGGCTTCCTGTGCTCGTGCTGCGGCGGCACGATGTCGACCTGTCCGCCCGGGACCGAGCCGTCCAAGGTGGCGTGGGTCGGCACCTGCCACAACCCGAAGGACGGCAAGGACTACCTCGTCAGCTACAACGACTGCTGCGGCAAGACCGCCTGCGGGCGCTGCGTGTGCAACAGCAACGTCGGCGAGCGCCCCGGCTACCGCATGGGCCTGCACAACGACATCAACTGGTGCCTGGCCAACACCGGCAGCACGATGTTCCACTGCACCACGTCGCTGGTGGTCGGCGTGGCGGAGAAGGCCTCTTGAAGACGGCGCGGCTGTTCGGCGCCGCGCTCGCTGCCGCAGCGACCGCGACGTCCACCGTGACGCTGGCCCAGGACCGCGGCGCCGCCGTGTTCGAGCAGCACTGCGTGGTCTGCCACGCCGCGAAGGGCGAAGGCAATCCCGGCTTCGCGCCCAAGCTCGCCGGCAACCTGGCCGAGCGCGCGCGCAAGTCGACGGGACACACCTATTTCGCCCAGTTGGTGGTGAGCGGGATGATGGGGCCGATCGTCTCGGGCGGCGAGAAATTCAACGACGCGATGCCGTCGTTCGCTGCGCTGCCGGACGAAGACATCGTGGCCGTGCTCGGCTACGTGCTCGGGGATCTGAACGGCGTGGCGGCGGATCAGCGCGTCACGCCGCAGGACGTGGCGACCGCGCGCCAGCGTGCCCTGCCGCCCAACGAAGTCCGCAAGCTGCGTGACCGCTAGCGCTACTGCAACCGTGACGCATCAAGAGGTGCATGAATGAAGACGATCTCGATGAAATCCGCCGTCGCCATCGCCGCGGCCTGCCTCGCCGGCGCCGCGCTGGCCGCGGGTGAGCAGGACGCCGCGCGCCTGGGCAAGGACCTCACGCCCGCCGGCGCCGAGAAGGCCGGCAACAAGGACGGCAGCATCCCGGCCTGGAACGGCGCCGAGGCGCCGCTGCCCGGCTGGGAGTACGGCAAGAAGCGCGTCGACTACTGGAAACACAAGGGCGACAAGCCGCTGTTCTCCATCGATGCGTCCAACGTCGACAAGTACGCCGACAAGCTCGCCGCCGGCCAGGTCGCCACGATCAAGCAGATCAAGGGCTACCGCATGGACGTCTATCCGACGCGCCGTGACTGCGGCGTGCCCGACTTCGTCGCCGAGAACACGAAGAAGAACGTCGGCAAGGCGCAGCTCGCGGCCGACGGCTGGGGCCTGAAGGAAGCCACCGTGCCGGGCTTCCCGTTCCCGATGCCGGCCAGCGGCGCCGAGGCGATGTGGAACGCGAAGATGCGCTATCGCGGCGTCGGCATCCTGTTCCCGTTCATCAACACGGCGGTCTCGCCGCGCAAGGGCAGCACCGACTGGATCATCGCCAGCCAGGAGCTGACCTACTACTACCCGTGGGGCGTCAAGGGCTCGTTCGCGTTGAGCAAGTACCCGCCGGTCGAGTACTACGTGCTGTTCCAGTACAGCTCGCCGCCGGCGCTCGCCGGCCAGGCACTGACGGTGACCTTCTTCCTCGACCAGCCCGGCAGCGAGACCTTCTACTACTTCCCCGGCCAGCGCCGCGTGCGCCGCATGCCGACCTATTCGTACGACTCGCCGCAGATCGGCCTGGAGAACCAGTACACGCTCGACGAACCTTCGGTGTTCAACGGCACCATCGACCGCTTCAACTGGAAGATCGTCGGCAAGAAGGAGATCTACGTCGGCTACAACTCGTTCGGCGCCTACGATTTCACGGCCAAGTTCAAGGACGTCGCGCACGACGACGCGATCGATCCGTCGGCGCGCCGCTACGAGCTGCACCGCGTGTGGGTGATCGAGGCGACGGTCAAGCCCGGCATGCGCCACACCGCGCCCAAGCGCACCTTCTACCTCGACGAGGACAGCTGGAACCTGATGGCCGCCGACGATTACGACGGTCAGGGCAAGCTGTTCAAGTACCGCGAGGGCTACCTGATCCCGTCGTACGAGACCGGCACCTGCGATGCCACCTCCTTCGTCCAGTACAACCTGGCCGAGGGGCGCTACGTGTTCGACATGAACCCGGTCGGTGGCGGCAAGGACATGCGCTGGGTGGTCAATCCCGAGGGACCGCGCTTCACGCCGAACTACTACAGCTCGGAGAACCTGCGCGCCATCAGCGAGCGCTGAGCCCCGACCCCCCCACGGCACTGCCATCGGTCCGACGACTTTTCAACAACGCCATGAAAACCAATCTCCTCTGTGCTGCCGTCGCCCTGGCCTGCAGCGGCCCTGCCGCTGCGTTCACCTTCGAATCCGGAGGCATCAGCGGCAGCTTCGATTCGTGGATCACGCTGGGCACCGGCATCCGGGCCGCGAGTCCGGGCTGCGACACCTTGATCGGCACCGTCGGCGGCGCGGCGTCGCCGCCGAGCGGGGCCGGTGCGCCCGCCGGCTGCATCGACGGACTGACCATGGTCAATGACCAGGGCAACCTGAACTACAAGAAGGGCAGCGCCTTCACGACCTATCTCAACGGCACGCACGAGCTGCTGCTGAAGTTCCCCGAGAACTGGAAGTTCTTCGGCCGCGCCAACTGGCGCGCCGACGCCTCGGCCACGCACGCCTCGGGCTACATCAGCGGCGACCAGGGCGTGGCCGGTTCGAGTGACTCGTTTCCGGCCGGTGCGGCCAGCCAGTTGCGCTTCAAGGCACGGCTGCTCGACTTCTGGGTCAGCAAGGACTTCGACGCCGGCGGCGAACGCGCGCGCGTGCGTCTGGGCAACCAGGTCATCAGCTGGGGCGAGAGCCTGTTCCTGCCGGGCGGCATCAACCAGACCAACGCGATGGACATCATGCGGCTGTCGCAGCCCGGCACGCAGCTGAAGGAGGTGTTCCTGCCGGCGCCTATCCTCAGCATGGCCAGCGGACTGGGCAACGGCTTCAACGTCGAGGCCTACGTGCAGCCGCAGTGGAATGCCAACTACTTTCCGCCGGTCGGCAGCTACTGGTCGACGGCCACCCTCGGCGCGGGCGCCGATGCCTTCGCGCCGGGAGTGTTCGCCACGCCGACCGTGGGCAAGCCGCGCAATAGCGGCCAGTACGGCGTCGCCTTGCGCTATCAGCCGGCCGGCACGCAGGCCAACTTCGGCCTGTATGCGATGCGCTATCACGACAAGGCGCCGGTGGTGGCCTACTCCGATCCGATGAACGGCCTCGGCGCCCACTACACCTACCTCGAAGACCGTACGCTGTTCGGCCTCAGCGCCAGTTTCCCGCTCGGCGACTGGGCCATCGGCACCGAGTTGTCGTACCGGCCCAAGGACGCCGTCTCGCTGCACACGCTGACCCAGAACAATGTCGACGGCGGCTTCTGTCTGCCCGGCGGCAACTGCTACATCGACGAGAAGAAGTACCAGTTCCATCTGACCGGCATCCTGAGCATGACGCCGAGCGACTACGGCGGCATCCTCAGCGCCCTCGGGGGGGCCGATACGGCGACCCTGATGGCCGAAGCGGTCGTCGTCAGCTATCCGAAGCTGCAGAGCAGCTACATGGGGGTGCCGGTGGCCGCGGGCTTCTGGAGCTGGGGCTTCCTGAACGCCAACGACGCGTCGTTCGGTACGCCGCAATCGGTCGGCAGCCGCACCTCATGGGGCTACAACTTCGACTTCAGCTGGACCTACGACGGCAAGCTGATCCCGGGCTGGCAGGTGACGCCCGAGATCTATTACTTCCAGGCCGTCAAGGGCCGCACGCCGAACGGGATGGCGCTGCTGATGGAAGGCGCGAAGTCGGCCAACTTCATCGTCACCTTCATGCAGAACCCGGCGAGCTGGCAGGTCGGCGTGAACTACGCGAAGTTCTGGGGCGGCTCGAGCGTGCTCGACCAGCCGCTCAGGGGCCGCGACTTCTTCGGCCTGTACGTCACCCGCAACTTCTGAATCCGACCTCCACCGCGCGGCCGGGTGCGCCCGGCCGCATGCCTGACGCCGCAGCGAGGGCGGGGGCGTCGTCCTCCTTCAGCGCACCGCCCGCACCGCCCGAACGGCCTGCATGCCCAATTCCTCCCGCGCCGGCGATGCCGACGGCCTCCTGACGCGCACCATCCTGCGCGCCGAGACGCTGCTGTTCCGCAGCCGCGTCGTCGTGCTCGCGCTGCTGCTCGCGTTCACCGCGCTCATGGGCTGGTTCGCCCTGCAGCTGCACATGGACGCCGGGTTCGAAAAGCAGATGCCGATCGGCCACGAGTACATCAAGACGTTCCAGAAGTACCGCGACGACGTGCTCGGCGCCAACCGCCTCACGGTCGTCGTCAAGGCACGCAAGGGCAGCATCTGGACGAAGGCCGGCCTGGCGCGCCTGTACGACGTGACGCAGGCGGTGATGTTCCTGCCCAACGTCTCGCGTCTGGGCGTGCAGTCGCTGTGGACGCCCAACAGCTACGTCAACGAGATCACCGAGGAGGGCTTTCGCGCCGACCCGGTGATCCCGGGCACGGTGACGCCCGAGCAGCTCACGGCCGAGACCATCGCCGACATCCGGCGCGCGGCCAGCCAGGGCGGTTTCGTCGGCACGCTGGTCGGGCGCGACCAGACCAGCGCGCTCGTCACCGCCGAGTTGAACGAGTTCGGCGCCGACGGCACCAAGATCGACTACGTCGCCTACAACCACATCCTCGAAGCGAAGCTGCGCAAGTTCGAGGACGCCGACTTCGAAGTCCAGATCATCGGTTTCGCCAAGCAGATCGGCGACATCGCCGACGGCGCCAAGGGCGTGCTCGAGTACTGCGCGGTGGCGCTGCTGCTGACCGCACTCGCCGTCTACTGGTACTGCAAGTCGGTGCGCCTGACCCTGCTGCCGGTGGCCTGCTCGCTGACCTCGCTGGTGTGGCAGTTCGGCACGCTCAGGCTGCTCGGCTACGGCCTCGATCCGCTGGCGGTGCTGGTGCCGTTCCTGGTGTTCGCGATCGGCGTCTCGCACGGCGTGCAGCAGATCAACTTCATCGTGCGCGAGATCGCGCACGGCCGCAGCACCGAGCAGGCGGCGCGCGCCAGTTTCACCGGGCTGCTGATTCCGGGCACGCTGGCGCTGGTGACGGCCTTCGTCTCCTTCGTCACGCTGGTGCTGATCCCGATCCCGATGGTGCGCGAGCTGGCGGTCACGGCGTCGATCGGCGTCGCCTACAAGATCGTCACCAACCTCGTGATGCTGCCGCTGGCGGCGTCGCTGTTCAGCTTCACCAAGACCTACGCCGACAAGGCGATGCTCGAACGCGAGCGCCGCGCGGCCTGGCTGCGCGTGCTGGCGCGCGTGGCCGAGCCGCGCAACGCCATGCTGGTGCTGGCGGTGGTGGGCGTGGTGTTCGCGCTGTCGGTGTGGCAAAGCCGCGACCGCGTGGTCGGCACGCTGCAGCCCGGTGCACCCGAGCTGCGCGCCGACTCGCGCTTCAACCGCGACGCGGCCTCGATCACCGCCAACTACGACACCGGGCTGGACTGGCTGACGGTGCTGTTCGAGGCGCCCCCCGAATCGTGCGACAAGGTCGTGCTCGGCCTGGCCCAGGACGAGTTCGTCGACGCCATGCGTCATGTGCCCGGCGTGCAGTCGGTCAGCGCCTATTCGGAGATGCTGCGCACCTACAACGAGGGCTACAACGAGGGCAACCCGAAGATGTACGTGGTGCCGCTGGACGCCGCCAACTACGCGGCGCTGACGCTCGAGATCGGGCGCCTGCGCGGCTACATGAACAAGGACTGCAGCATGGTGGCGGTGCACCTGTTCCTCACCGACCACAAGGCGACGACCATCAACGGCGTCATCGACGCCGTCAAGCGCGTGCGCGCCGCGCAGCGCGTGCCCGGCGTCGAGGTCCGGCTGGCGTCGGGCAACGCCGGCGTGCTGGCGGCGATCAACGAGGAGGTGGAAAAGAGCGAGCTGCCGATGATGCTCAACGTCTATGCCGTCATCGTGCTGCTGGTCTTCGTCGTCTACCGCGACTTCCGCGCGATGATCGCCTGCTGCCTGCCGCTGACGGTGGGCACCTTCGTCGGCTACTGGTTCATGAAGGAGCTCGAGATCGGCCTCACCGTCGCCACGCTGCCGGTGATGGTGCTGGCGGTGGGCATCGGTGTGGACTATGCGTTCTACATCTACAACCGGCTGCAGTTGCACCTGGCCAAGGGTCAGACCATCGTCAAGGCGCTCGAGCACGCCATCCTCGAGGTCGGCATGGCCACCATCTTCACCGCCATCACGCTGGCTGTCGGCGTCGCCACCTGGGCCTTCTCCGAACTCAAGTTCCAGGCCGACATGGGCAAGCTGCTGGCCTTCATGTTCATGGTCAACCTGGTGATGGCGATGACGGCGCTGCCGGCGTTGGCGGTGTGGCTCGAGCGGCTCTTTCCGCGGCGCGGTCCGGTGCGCGCGCCGGGCATCCTCGATCACTGAGGCATGACGGCGATGCGAAAGCGGAACACGGGCCCGTGGTCGGCGCTTCGCGCCGCGCTGCCGGCCCTGCTGCTGGCCGGCGCGGGGGTCGCGTGGGCCGCCGGCCTGGCGCCTCAGGACGCCGCCAAGCTGCTGCAGTCGCCGGCGCTGGTCCGGCCCTATGCCGGCGAGGAAATGGTGCTGGGCGTGGCGCAGGCGGGCCGGCGCACCGTTGCGGTCGGCGACCACGGCGCGGTCCTGCTGTCCGACGACGGCGGCCGCACCTTCCGCCAAGCCAAGTCGGTGCCCACGCGCGTCACGCTCACGGCGGTGGCCTTCGGCGATGCGAGCAACGGCTGGGCGGTCGGCCACGGCGGCGTCATCGTGCACACCGCCGACGCGGGCGAGACCTGGCAGTTGCAACGCAGCGAGATGCAAGTCGACCGGCCGCTGTTCACGGTGCACTTCAGCGATGCGCGGCACGGCGTGGCGGCGGGCCTGTGGTCGCTGCTGCTCGTCACCGCCGACGGCGGCAGCACGTGGACGCCCGTGGCGTTGCCGCCGCCGCCCGAAGGCGGCAAGGCCGATCGCAACCTGTTCGCCGCCTTCGGCGACGGCAAGGGCGCGCTGTTCATCGCCGCCGAGCGTGGCACGGTGCTGCGTTCGGACGATGGCGGCGGCACCTGGACCTATCTGAGCACGGGCTACAAGGGCTCGTTCTGGACCGGCTGCGTGCTGGCCGACGGCACGCTCGTCGTTGCCGGCCTGCGCGGCACGATCTACCGCAGCAGCGACGGCGGCCGCAACTGGCAGCCGGCCACGAGCGGCACCAAGAGCTCGATCACGCAGATCGCCCAGGTCGGTGACCGGGTGGTCGCCGTCGGGCTGGACGGCGTGCAACTGCAAAGCCGCGACGGCGGCGCCAGCTTCACCGCCGCGCAGCGCGACGACAGCCTGGTGCTGACCGCGCTGAGCGTTGCCGGCGACGGCAAGGTCCGTCTGTATTCCAAGCGCGGCGTGGTCGCCGATCCGGCGCCGGCGGCTTCCGCGGCGGCGCCGGGAGGCCGTCCATGACGAGCGCACCCACTCCGGTCCACGGACTCCTTCGGCGCGAAGCGAGGTTCGGTTTCCATGTCAGTTGACCCAGGCGGGGCGGGCCGCGCCGGACTCGCACCCAGCGAACTTTCTTCATCACCCCAGGCAGGAAGGCACGCATGAACACCTACGCCAACACCGTCAACGGCAAGCCCGTTGTTTCCGACAAGACCTTCGAGTCGCTCAATCCCGCCAACGGCGAGCCGATCGGCCGCGTGCCGGTGTCGACGCACCAGCAGGTCAAGGACGCGATCGCTGCCGCAC
>JAGWTJ010000071.1 GCA_028869005.1 Burkholderiales bacterium
TCGACCTGCCGGCCGAGATCCTCGAAGTGCTGGCACGCGCGCTCGAGATCTCACGGCTCAGCGCCGGCGCCTTCGATCCGGCCGTCGGCGCGCTCGTCGACGCCTGGGGCTTCGGACCGGTGCGCGATCGGCCCGACCCGACCGCCATCCGCGCGCTGGCGCAGACCCCCAGGCGCGCGGCGCACGAGGCGCTCGAACTGGACCTGGCGGCAGGCCGCGCCTGCAAGCGCGCGACCATGCAGCTCGACCTGTGCGGCATCGCCAAGGGCTACGGCGTCGACCGCATGGCCACAGTGATGCGCGAGCATGGCATCGCGCACGCGCTGCTGGCGCTCGATGGCGAGTTGCGCGCCTGCGGCACGCAGGCCGACGGACGACCCTGGGCGGTGGCGCTCGAACGTCCGCAGACGGGGCTGCGCGAGGTGCACGGTGTGATCGACCTGGCCGACGTCGCCGTCGCCACTTCGGGCGACTACCGGCGCTGGCTGCAGGTCGGCGACGTGCGCCTGGCGCACAGCATGGACGGGCGTCGCGGCGCCCCGGTGAACAACGCGGTCGCGTCGGTCACGGTGCTGGCGCGCGACTGCACCAGCGCCGACGCCTGGGCCACCGCCTTGCTGGTGGCCGGCCCGGCCGAGGGTCTGGCGCTGGCGACGCGCATGGGGCTCGACGCGCTCTTGCTCCTGCGCCGGCAAGACGCGCTGGTCGAACTCGGCGTGGGCCGTTTCGCCACCGGCACCGACGACTGGCACCGTCGGCCTCGCTAAGATTGAGCCGTTGAGTTCCCGGCCGGGCGCCGCCCGGCGCACACCACCGTCGCCAGGAGAACCGCCCATGTCCACCCGCCTCACGCGCCGCAGCCTCGTTGCGGTGTGCTCCCTGCTCGCCCTCGCCGGCAGCGTCGCCGCGCCGGATGCGCTGGCGCAATCCAGCAAGGACAGCCTCGTGCTGGCGATGACGCTCGAGCCGCCGGGGCTGGACCCGACCGCCGGCGCCGCCTCGGCGATCGGCGAGGTCACGCTCTACAACATCTTCGAGACGCTGACCAAGATCCATAGCGACAGCCGCACGACGCCGCTGCTGGCCGAGAGCTGGACCACGAGCCCCGACCTGAAGGTCTGGACCTTCAAGCTGCGCCGTGACGCCAAGTTCCACAACGGCGAGCCGTTCGACGCGCAGGCGGTGAAGTTCAGCTTCGAGCGCGCCGGCGCCAAGGACAGCACCAACAAGGACAAGGCGACGTTCGCCAACATCGAGCGCATCGACACGCCCGACGCGCACACCGTGGTGCTCAACCTCAAGAACGGCGACCCGGACCTGCTGTTCGAGCTCGGCCAGGCCACCGCCATCATCGTCGAGCCCAAGAGCGCGGCCACCAACAACACGCAACCGATCGGCACCGGCCCCTACAAGCTCGAGGCCTGGGCCAAGGGCTCGTCGGTGACGCTGGCGCGCTGGGACGGCTGGCGCCACGTCAAGGAGGTGAAGCTGCGCCGCGTCGTGATGCGCTTCATCGCCGATCCGGCGGCACAGGTGGCCTCGCTGCTGTCGGGCGACGTCGACGCCTACCCGCGCGTCGCCGCGGCCCGGAGCCTGAAGCAGTTCGAGGGCAACAAGAAGTTCCAGGTGCTGATCGGCGGCTCGCGCGCCAAGACCATCATGGCGATGAACAACAAGCGCAAGCCGCTGGACGACGTGCGCGTGCGCAGCGCCATCGCCTCGGCGATCGACCGCAAGGCGGTGATCGACGGCTCGGTCGATGGCTTCGGCACGCCGATCGGCAGCTTCTACGTGCCGGGCGCGCCGGGCTACGTCGACCTCACGTCGATCAACGCCTACGACCCGGCGCGCGCACGCGCGCTGCTGCACCAGGCCGGCGTGCAGCTGCCGCTGGAACTGACGATGAAGCTGCCGCCACCGCCCTATGCGCGCCAGGGCGGCGAGATCATCGCGGCGATGCTCGACAAGGTCGGCATCAAGGTCAAGATCGAGAACGTCGAGTGGGCGCAGTGGCTGTCGGGCGTGTACGCGCAGAAGGCGTACGACCTGACGATCGTCTCGCACGTCGAGCCGCTGGACTTCGGCAACTTCGCGCGTCCGGGCTACTACTGGAACTACGACAGCCCGAAGTTCAACGAGCTGTGGGCCAAGATCCGCGCCACCATCAAGCCGGCCGAGCGCGACAAGCTGATGGCCGACGCGCAACGCCTCGTCGCCGACGACGCGGTCATGGCCTACCTGTACCAGCCGACCTGGATCACGGTGGCCAACGCGCGCGTCAAGGGCCTGTGGAAGGACATGCCGATCTTCGTCAACGACCTGTCGGCGATGAGCTGGCAGTGACGCCGAGCCGGTCTGCGACCGCGCCCCACGCGCTGGCCGGCGTGCGCGTGGTCGAGATGGGCCAACTCATCGCCGGCCCGTTCGCCGCCAAGACATTGGGCGAGTTCGGCGCCGAGGTCATCAAGATCGAGCCGCCCGAAGGCGGCGACCCGCTGCGCGGCTGGCGCCTCACGCAGGACGGCACCTCGGTGTGGTGGCAGGTGCAGTCGCGCAACAAGCGCTCGCTCGCGCTCGACCTGCGCCAGAGCGAGGGCCGGGCCATCGCCAGACGCCTCGTCGCGCGCGCCGACGTGCTGATCGAGAACTTCCGCCCCGGCACGCTCGAAGGCTGGGGCATGGGCTACGAGGAACTCGCGCGCGACAACCCCGGCCTCGTGATGCTGCGCATCTCGGGCTACGGCCAGAGCGGCCCCTACCGTGACCGGCCGGGCTTCGGCGCCATCGCCGAGGCCATGGGCGGGCTGCGCCACCTCACCGGCGAGCCCGGCCGCGTGCCGGTGCGCTGCGGCGTGAGCATCGGCGACACGCTGGCCGCGCTGCACGGCGTGATCGGCGTGCTCACCGCGCTGCATCACCGCCAGGCCAACGGCGGGCGCGGGCAGGTCATCGACATGGCGCTGCACGAGGCGGTGTTCAACTGCATGGAAAGCCTGGTGCCCGAGTACAGCGCCTTCGGCGTCGTGCGCGAGCCGGCGGGTTCGGCGCTGCCGGGCATCGCGCCGTCCAACGCCTACGCCTGCAGCGACGGCGTGCTGCTGGTGTCGGGCAACGGCGACAGCATCTTCAGGCGCCTGATGCAGGCCATCGGCCGCGACGACCTGGCGGCCGACCCGGCGCTCGCGCACAACGCCGGCCGCGTGACGCGCGTGGGCGAGATCGACGGCGCGATCGGCGCGTGGAGCGCTGGACGCACGGTGGCCGAGGCGCTGCAGGTGCTGGCCGAGGCGCAGGTGCCCTCCGGCCGCGTCTACACCGCGAAAGACATCGCCGAAGATCCGCACTACCGCGCGCGCGACATGCTGCTGGCGCAGACCACGCGCGACGGCCACACGTTGGAAGTGCCCGGCATCGTGCCCAAGCTGATCGGCACGCCGGGGCGCGTGCGCAGCGCGGCGCCCCGCCTGGGCGAGGACACCGACGCCGTGCTGCGCGAACTCGGCCTCGGCGACGCCGAGATCGCCGGCTTACGCGAACGCCGCATCGTCGCCTGAGGCACGCATCGGGGCTGGTGCCGATGCCCACCGGCGCCGGGCGCGCCGATACTCGCCGCGTGGCCCGCGCCGGTGCGCTTGTGAGCGCAGTCGTTGCGGGCGCGGCATCGATCACAGCACGACGAGGAGGGAACAGCGTGGCGGAGATCAGTGGCGGCGAAATCATCGCCCGCATGTTGCAGGCCGAAGGCGTCGACAAGGTGTTCGGCATCATCGACGGCACCTACTTCGGCTTCTATTCCGCGCTGCACCGGCTCGGCATCGAGATCGTCACGCCGCGCCACGAGACGAGCGCCGCGCACATGGCCGGCACCTACGCGCGGCTGACCGGCCGCCTGGGCGTGTGCATGGCCAGCAACGGGCCGGGCGTGGCCAACCTGCTGCCCGGTCTGGTGGTCGAGCAGGCCGAGGGCAACCGCGTGCTGGCCATCACCAGCGCGCGCCGGCCGCAGATCATGTACCCCGACCGCGGCGGCGCCTACCAGTGCTTCGACCAGAGCGGCGTGGTCGGCAGGATCGCCAAGTGGAGCGCCGCCGTGTCGAGCTTCGATCGCGTGAGCGAGCTCGTGCGCAAGGCACTGCGCAAGAGCTGGCAGGGCCGGCCCGGCGTCGTGCACCTGGACGTGCCCGAGACCGTCATGAACGGCAAGAGCAAGGCCGAGGTCGCCTTCTGGGCGCCGCACCAGTACCGCAGCACGACGCCGCTCACGCCGACCGCCGAGCAGGTGGCGCAGGCCGCCGAGCGGCTGGCCGCGGCGCGCGCGCCGCTGATCCACGTCGGCAGCGGCGTCGTGCACGCGCTGGCCTTCGACGCGCTGGCGCGCGTGGCCGAGCTGCTCGCCGCGCCGGTGACGACGAGCTGGGGCGCGCGCGGCGCGCTGCCCGAAACCTCGCCGCTGGCGATCCCGATGCCGCACGTCAAGCTCAACCACCAGGCGCGCAACGACGCCGACGCGGTGCTGGTCGTCGGCTCGCGCCTGGGTGAAACCGACTGGTGGGGCCGGCCGCCGTACTGGCGCAAGCCGTCCGAGCAGCAGACGATCCAGGTCGACATCGACGCCGAGATGCTGGGGCTGAACAAACCGGCCGATCTGGCGATCCAGGCCGATGCCGCGCGCTTCCTCGAGCTGCTCGCCGACGAGCTGGCGCGGCGCGCAAGCGGCATCGACCTCGAGCCGCGCCGCCGGCGCGTGGCCGGCTACGGCCGCACGATGCGCGACGAGCGCGCCGGCTGGGACAAGGCGCTCGCCGACATGACCGTGCCGATGCATCCGGCGCACATCGCCAGCGTCTGCGCCAGGGTGTTCCCGGCCGACGGCGTGCTCGTCGCCGACGGCGGCAACGCCACCATCTGGGCCATGTTCCACCACCGCGCCGACGTGCCCAACCGCATCGTCTCGACCTTCAAGTTCGGCATGCTCGGCGCCGGCATGGCGCAGGCCATCGGCGCGGCGCTCGCGCTGCCGGGCCGAGCGGTGTGCTGCATCACCGGCGACGGCGCCTTCGGCTTTCATCCGCAGGAGGTGGAGACGGCGGTGCGCTGCAAGGCGCAGGTCATCTACATCGTGCTCGCCGACAAGCAGTGGGGCATGGTGAAGATGAACCAGCAGTTCATGCTGCGACCGTTCAAGACCATGCTGTTCAAGCAACTCGACCCGGACGAGACGATCAAGGCCGACCTCGGCGAGATCGCCTTCGACAAGCTCGGCGAGGCGATGGGCGCCTACGGCGAGCGCGTGTCCGACCCCAAGGATCTCGAGCCGGCGCTGCGCCGCGCGCTCGCTTCGGGGCGCGCAGCGGTGCTGCACGTCGACGTCGACCCGGTCAAGCACATGTGGGCGCCGGGACTGCTGCACTTCAAGAAGATGCACGAGGAGCCCTGACAGCCTGCCAAGGCTGAAGCCCGCTGCGCAAGGACCGCGGGGCGCGTGCGCGACCCGCGGAATGCCCCTCCGGCACGACAGTTGCAAACGACCATGGCCGACATCGATCTCGTGCGCCTGAACTTCAACCCCGGGACGCTGCTGCTGCTCAACGTCGTGCTCGGCTTCGTGATGTTCGGCGTCTCGCTCGAGCTGAAGGCCTCCGACTTCAAGGAGGCGCTGCGCACGCCGCGCGCGCTGGCGATCGGCCTGGCCGGCCACCATCTGGTGTTCCCGGCCTTCACCTACCTGCTGGTGCTGGCGCTCGAGCCGCGCCCGAGCATCGCGCTCGGCATGATCCTCGTATCGTCGTGCCCGGCCGGCAACATCTCCAACTTCCTCACCCACTTCGCGCGCGGCAACACGGCGCTGTCGGTGTCGATCAGCACGCTGTCGACGCTGGCGGCGATCGTCATGACGCCGTTCAACATCGCGTTCTGGGGCGGGCTGTACGCGCCGGCGCAGACTATCCTGCGCCAGGTGGCGGTCAATCCGCTCGAGATGCTGGTGCACGTGTTCCTGCTGCTCGGGCTGCCGCTGGCGCTGGGCCTGGCGGTGTCGCGCCGCTGGCCGCGCTTCACCGAGCGCGCGCGCCGGCCGATGAAGCTGTTCTCGCTCGCCTTCTTCCTCGTGTTCGTGCTCGCCGCGCTGGCCGCCAACTGGCGCTACTTCCTGCTCTACGTCGGCATGGTGGTGGGCGTGGTGTTCGTGCACAACGCGTCGGCGCTGGCCACCGGCTACGCCATGGCCTGGGGCGTGCGGCTGCCCGAAGCCGACCGGCGCGCCGTCGCCATCGAATGCGGCATCCAGAACTCGGGGCTGGGTCTGATCCTGATCTTCAACTTCTTCGACGGCCTGGGCGGCATGGCCGTCGTCACCGCGTGGTGGGGCATCTGGCACATCGTCGCCGGGCTCTCGCTGGCCGGCTTCTGGTCGCGACGCGCGCCGGCCCTGGCGCCGGCGCGCGCGCCGGCGTGAGCGCGCCGGCGGTGCTCGTCACCGGCGCCGGGGGCTACCTCGGTTCGCAGTTCGTCGCCGCGCTCGCCGACGGCCGCGTCGCGGTGCGCAAGGTCGTCGCGGCGGACGTGCGCGAGGTGCCGCCCGACAAGCGCCACAGCGGCGTCGAGTACGAGGTGGCCGACGTGCGCGCACCGGCGCTGGCGTCGCTGTTGCAGCGCCAGCGCATCGACGTGGTGGTGCACCTGGCATCGATCGTCACGCCGGGCCGGCGCAGCGACCGGCAGTTCGAGTACTCGGTCGACGTCGACGGCACGCGCAATGTGCTCGAGGCGTGCACGGCAGCCGGCGTGAGGAAGATCGTCGTCAGCTCGAGCGGCGCGGCCTACGGCTATCACGCCGACAACGCCGAGTGGCTGACCGAGGACTGCCCGCTGCGCGGCAACGAGGCGTTCGCCTATGCCTGGCACAAGCGTCTGGTCGAGGAGATGCTCGCGCACTGGCGCAGCGAACATCCCGAGCTCGGGCAGGTGGTGCTGCGCATCGGCACCATCCTCGGCGCCACGGTCGACAACCAGATCACCGCCCTGTTCGAGCAGCCGCGCCTGATCGCCATCCGCGGCGCCGCCAGCCCTTTCGTGTTCGTCTGGGACCAGGACGTGGTCGGCTGCCTGCTGCACGCCATCGCGAGCGACAAGACCGGCATCTACAACGTCGCCGGCGACGGCGTGCTGACGCTGCAGCAGATCGCCCGGCGCCTGGGCAAGCGGCTGCTCGTGCTGCCGCCCGCCGTGCTGCGCCTCGCGCTGCGCGCAGGCAAGGCGCTCGGCCTGACGCAGTACGGCCCGGAACAACTCGACTTCCTGCGCTACCGGCCGGTGCTCGACAACGCACGCCTCAAGACCGAGTTCGGCTACGTGCCGCAGCTCACGTCGGCGCAGGTCTTCGACCTGTATTGCCGCACCCACGGCCATGGTGCGTAGCTTCGAAGGCAAGACGGTGGTCGTCACCGGCGCCGCCGGCGGCCTGGGTCGCGCGCTGACGCTGCGCTTTGCCGCCGCCGGTGCGCGCGTGGCGGCGCTCGATCGCGATGCCGATGCGCTGCAGGCGCTGGCCCCGGCCGGCGACGCACCATCGCTGCGCCTGCCCTGCGACGTGAGCGACGAGGCGCAGTGCGCGAGCGCGATGGCCGAGGTGCGACGCCTCCTGGGCCGTATCGACGTGCTCGTCAACAACGCCGGCATCACGCACCGCAGCGCGTTCGCCGCGACGCGCCCCGAGGTCATCCGGCGCGTGATGGCCGTGAACTTCTTCGGCGCGCTGCATTGCACGCACGCGGCGCTGGCCGATCTGGTCGCACAGCGCGGCCTCGTGATCGCCGTCTCCAGCGTCGCCGGCTTCGCGCCGCTCATCGCGCGCACCGGCTACGCGGCGAGCAAGCACGCGCTGCACGGCTTCTTCGACAGCCTGCGCAGCGAGCTCGAGCCGCACGGCGTGCAGGTGCTGCTGGTGTGCCCGTCGTTCATCCGCACCGGCATCGAGCAGCACGCGCTGGCCGGCGACGGCGGCCCGGCACGCCATCCGCAGTCCATCGTCGGCACGCGCTCGTCGCCCGAGGCGATGGCCGACAGGATCGTGCGCGCCGCCGCTCGCGGCCAGCGGCTGCTGCTGCCCGATCGCGTGTCGCGGCTCGCGTGGTGGGCATCGAGACTGGCGCCGCGCTGGTATGCGCGACAGATGGCGCAGCGGCTGGGCGGCGAGATGCAAGGCACCGAGTAAGCGGCCAGGAATCTGCGCCGCATCGGCGCGGGGTACGGCCCCCGTTGAGCGAAACTCGCCCCAACCGCGTAACCTACGCGCGGCCCTGCCGACCCCACCGCCCACCCCCCGTATGCCGCAACTCGAACAACGTCTGCGCCAGCTCGGCGCCACCCGCCTCGTCGGCATGCGCCGCGGCATCGAGAAGGAAAGCCTGCGCGCGCGGCCTTCGGGCGCGCTCGCGCTCACGCCGCATCCGTCGGCGCTCGGCGCGCCGCTGACGCATCCGCACATCACCACCGACTACTGCGAGAGCCAGATCGAGCTCATCACCGGCGTCGGCGAGACGGTCGAATCGTGCCTGGCCGAGCTCACGCGCATCCACCAGTTCACCTACCGCACGCTGGCCGAGCTCGGCGACGAGCGGCTGTGGGTGTCGAGCATGCCCTGCATGCTGCCGCCCGACGAGACGATCCCGATCGGCCGCTACGGCAGCTCCAACGTGGCGCGCGCCAAGAGCGTATATCGCGTCGGCCTGGCGCACCGCTACGGGCGCCGCATGCAGACGATTTCCGGCATCCACTACAACTGGTCGCTGCCGGGCCTGGGCAACGAAGAGTACTTCGCACTGATCCGCAACTTCCGCCGTCACTCGTTCCTGCTGCTGCTGCTGTTCGGCGCCTCGCCGGCGCTGTGCTCGTCGTTCGTCGCCGGGCGCGAGCATGGTCTCGAGCCGTTCGGCCCCGAGGCTTCGGGCACGCTGCACCGGCCGCACGCCACCAGCCTGCGCATGGGGCGCCTGGGCTACCAGAGCGACGCGCAGGCCACGCTGGCCGTGAGCTACAACAACCTCGAGCGCTACGCCGCGTCGCTGTACGACGCGATGACGCGTCCCTACCCGCCGTACGAGGCGATCGGCATCCGCAACCTGGGCGGCGAGTACAACCAGCTCTCGACCTCGCTGCTGCAGATCGAGAACGAGTTCTACGGCACGATCCGGCCCAAGCGCGTCATCCGCAGCGGCGAGCGCCCGCTGCACGCGCTGCGCGAGCGCGGCGTCGAGTACGTCGAGGTGCGCTGCATGGACCTCGACCCGTTCGTGCCGGTGGGCATCGAGGCGCCGACGATGCGCCTGATCGACATCTTCCTGCTGCACTGCCTGCTCTCGCCGAGCGCCGACGACACGCCCGAAGAGATTGCCGCGCTCGGCCGCAACCAGCAGGCCGCCGCTGCGTTTGGGCGCGAGCCGGGACGGCGCCTCGAGCGCGGCGGCGCCGAGGTCGTGCTGACCGAGTGGGCCGACGAACTGCTTGCGCAGTTCGCGCCGATCGCCGCCGCGCTCGACGACGCGTTCGACGGCAGCGCCTACGGCGAGGCGCTCGCCATGGCACGGCGCGCGCTGGCCGCGCCCCGCACACTGCCCTCGGCGCGCGTACTGGCGACGATGAAGCACGACTTCGCCGGCTCGCATGCGCGCTTCGTGCGCGCGCAGTCCGAGCAGACGCGCGGCCACCTGCTCGCCCTGCCCTGGAGCGCGGAGAACCAGGCCGCGTTCGTGGCCATGGCCAAGGTCTCGCACCAACGGCGCAAGGCGCTCGAAGCGGACGACACGATGGACTTCGAGCGCTGGCGCCTGGCCTACCTCGACCCGGCGACGCTGGTGGCGGGCTGAACGGGGCGGGCCGAAGCCGCCGCTATGCTGCGGCCTCGTTCCCGCGCGCGCAGCACCGCCGATGGCCAACCACAGCATCGACTTCTTCGACCGCCAGTTCCGCCGCCAGGCGCGCGCCGGCGACGCGGCGCTCAATCCGTTCGAAGCCGCAGCGCTGCCGCACCTGCGCGGGCGCGTCCTCGACCTGGGCTGCGGCCTGGGCCAACTGGCGCTGGCCGCCGCGCGCCGCGGCTGTCGCGTGCTGGCGCTGGACGGCAGCGCGGCCGCCGTCGCGCACCTGCGTCGCGCCGCGCGCGCCGAGCAACTGCCGCTCGAGGCCCAGCGCGCCGAGCTGCACGCCTGGCGCATCGAAGGCCGGTTCGACGCCGTCGTCGCGATCGGCCTGCTGATGTTCTTCGACGGCCCGGCCGCGCAGCGCATGCTGGACGAGATCCGGGAGCATGTGGCACCCGGCGGCATCGCCGTCGTCAACGTGCTCGTCGAGGGCACGACCTACATGGAGATGTTCGATCCGGCGGCGCATTGCCTGTTCGCGCCCGCCGCGCTGCGCGAGGCGTTCGCCGGCTGGGAGATCGTGCTCGACGAGCGCAGCGAGTTCGACGCGCCGCAGGGCACGCGCAAGGTGTTCGCGACCGTGATCGCGCGCAAGCCGGCCTGACGCCGCTTCGCCGTCGAGCGAGAGGCGGTCGACGACGGCGCGGCCGTCGAAGGCCTGACCGACATCGACGAACGCCACTTCACAGGCTCAGGGCCCGTCGCCTTGCGGCCCCACGCGCAGCGCCCCGCGCGGCTGCAGCGTGCCGCGCGCCAGCGCGTCGACCACCGCGAACAGCGCCGGGCGCACGCGCTGCGCGTTGTCGTGATTGATCATCATGGCCAGCGCCCAGGGCCGGCCTTCGGGGTCGACCACGTAGCCGGCGAGCGCGACGACGTTGCGCAAGGTGCCGCTCTTCATGCGCGCCCAGCCGGCCGCGGGGCTCGCCTTCAGCGCGAGCGCGGTCTCCTCACCGATCACCGGCAGGCTCATCTCAAGGTCGCTCGCATGCGGGCCGCGCCAGGCCGCAGCCAGCGCGCGCGCCAGCGTGAGCGGCGCGACGCGCTCGCTGCGCGACAGGCCCGAGCCGTTGTCGAGCACGAGTCCGGGCGCGTCGATGCCGTGCGCGGCGAGCCAGTCGCGCACCGCGCGCGCGGCCAGATCGCGCGTGCTCGTCTGCGGCTCGGCGGCCATCGCCGGCACGCCGAGCGAGAGGAACAGCAGCCGCGCCTCGACGTTGTCCGAGCGCTTGTTCATGTGGCGCAGCACCTCGCCCCAGGGCCGCGACTCGCGGCGCACGAGCACGCGGCTTGCCGACGGGCCGGCCGCTTCGAGCACGCGGCCGGCGAAGCGGCCGCCCAGCTCGCCCCACAGCGCGCGAAAGAGCCGCGCGGCGAGCTCCTGGCGGTCGATGAGCTGCAGTTCGGCGCCGACCTTGCAGCCGCTCGCGCCGCCGCGCGGAAAGCCGCCGCGCAACTCGATGGCAAGGGCATCGCCTTGCTGCTCGACGCGCGCCGGCTGCCAGTCGTCGTCCCAGGCCGCGCAGCCGCGTTCGGTGAGCGTCATCGCGCTGCTCACGCTGACGCCCGGCAGCGAGGGCACGGTGTAGGCGCGCACCTGGCCGCCGGCGGAGTCGATGTCGATGCGCAGCATCGAGCCGGCGAGTTGCAGCGCGTCGGGAATGACGTTGTAGGGAAACTCGGACGACTCGTCGAACGGCGGCACGCCCAGGTCCATGCGCGCCGGCCGAAACAGCGTGCGATCGACGACGAGATCACCGTCGATCTCGCGCACGCCCTGTGCGCGCAGCTCGGCGAGCATGGCCCAGAACTGCGCCACGCCGAGCTCGGGGTCGGCGCCGCCGCGCAGCACGAGGTCGCCGCGCAACGCGCCATCCACCACGGGCGCGGCACTGCGCAGTTCGGTGAAGCCGCGCTGATTCGGCCCGAGCCGGTCGAGCGCAACGATGCTGGTGAGCACCTTGAGCGACGACGCCGGCTGCATCGGCATGTCGGCGCGCCAGCGCCAGGGTCGGGCGTCGTCGCGCAGCGGCAGCGCCACGCCGGCGAAGGCCTCGCGCGGCACGCCCGCCTGGGCCAGCAGCGCCAACGCTGCGGCGGGCAGCGCGTCGTCGGCGCGCGCGGCAGCGGCGACCAGCATGCACAGCGCGGCCGTGGCGGCGCAGACGAGGACGACGAAGCGGCGCATCGCGCGCATTCTGGCGGCACGAAGCGGCGGCCGGACGAACGTGCGGGCTGAACGCACAATGGGCTGTGTCATCGGCTGCCTCGGCGGTCTCTTCGGCCCTGCCGCACGCGCCCGCCACCGGCAGCCCCAGCCCGCAGTCCCTGCCTTGCCGCCCGTCGCTGCCACCTTCAGACCGACCCCCCGGAAGTCCCCGATGTCCCGCTGCTCGAACCGACTGACGTGGCTCATCGTCGCGCTGCTCACCGTACTCGCCGGCTGTGCCACCACCACGCCCGGCGGCGTGCCGATCGACACCGAGTACCACAGCAAGGGACAGGACAGCCGGGTGCTGTTCCTCATCCTGCACTACACGGTGGGCGACTTGCAGAGCGCGCTGCACACGCTGACCGAGGGCAACGTCTCGGCGCATTACCTCGTCACCGACGAGACGCCACCGCGCATCCTGCGCCTGGTGCCCGAAGAGCGCCGTGCCTGGCACAGCGGCGCCAGCGGCTGGCAACGCCACCGCCTGCTCAACTCGAGCTCGATCGGCATCGAGATCGTGCATCCGGGCTTCACGCTCGCGCCGCCCGGGCCCGACGGCACGCGCGAGCGCATCTACCTGCCGTTCCCCGAGGCGCAGATCCAGACGCTGATCCCGCTCGTCAAGGACATCGTCGCGCGCCACCAGATCCGGCCCGAGCGCATCCTCGGCCACGGCGAGGTGACGCCGTCGTACAAGGAGGATCCGGGGCCGACCTTCCCGTGGCGGCGCTTTGCCGATCTGGGCATCACGCCGCCCTGGCCCGACCCCGAACGCGTGCTCGACCGGCTGGTGTTCTACGAATCGGCGCTGCCCGATCCGGCCTGGTTCCAGCGCAAGCTGGCCGAGCACGGCTATCCGATCGACGCCGATGCACCGCTGGACAAACCCGGCCAGCGCAAGCTGCTCGAGCGCGTGATGATGAACTTCCAGATGCGCTATCGGCCCGCCCGATACGACGGCCAGCCCGACGCCGAGAGCGCGGCCATCCTCGATGTGCTGACCTCGCGGAGCACGCCGTGAGCAACGTGAGCGGCGCAGGCGGGGCGGATCGCGCGGGTCGCGCCGCATGACGCGCCGCGCCTGCCTGCGCGCGCTCGTCGCCGCTGCCGGTGCGGCACTGGCGCCCGGCGCGCGGGCCCAAGCGTCATCGGCATCGGCGGCCGCGTCGCCGCTCGCCGACACGCCGCCGCCCGAGCCGCGCGAGTTCCGCGGCGCCTGGGTCGCCAGCGTGGCCAACATCGACTGGCCGAGCCGCCCCGGCCTCGCGCCCGATGCGCAGCGCGCCGAGGCGCTGGCCATCATCGAGCGCGCACGGACGATCGGCCTCAACGCGCTGATCCTGCAGGTGCGGCCGGCCGGCGACGCGCTCTATCCTTCGACGCTCGAGCCGTGGAGCGAATACCTCACCGGCGCGCAAGGGCGCGCGCCCGATCCGCCCTGGGATCCGCTCGCCTTCTGGATCGCCGAATCGCATCGCCGCGGCCTCGAGCTGCACGCCTGGTTCAACCCCTACCGCGCGCGCCACTCGTCGGCCCGCTCGCCGCTGGCCGCGCCGCACTTCGCGCTGCGCGATCCGGCCGCCGTCAAGCGCTACGGCGACCAGCTCTGGATGGACCCGGGCGAACCGGCCGCGCAGGCGCAGACGCTGGCCGTCGTGTCCGACGTGCTGCGCCGCTACGACGTCGACGGCGTGCACATCGACGACTACTTCTATCCGTATCCGGTCAGCGTCGACGGCGTCGAGCAGCCCTTTCCCGACGACCGCAGCTGGTCGCGCTATCTGCTCGCCGACGGCCTGCTCGGGCGCGAGGACTGGCGCCGCGCCAACGTCGACGCCATGGTGCAGGCACTGCACCGCGCGGTACGCGCGCTGCGGCCGCTGGCGCGCTTCGGCATCAGTCCGTTCGGCCTCGGACGGCCCGACCGCCGGCCACCGGGCGTGAGCGGCTTCAGCCAGTACGACAAGCTCTTTGCCGATGTCGAGCGCTGGTTCGACGAGGGCTGGCTCGACTATCTCGCGCCGCAGCTCTATTGGCCGATCGACCGTGCCGGCCAGAACTTCCCGCTGCTGCTCGACGCCTGGATCGCCGGCAACCGCAAGCAGCGCCACCTGTGGCCCGGCCTGTTCACGAGCAGCGTGCGCGCCTCGGCCGCCGAGCCCGTGGGCCCGCGTGCCTGGCCGGCGCGCGAGCTGCTCGACCAGATCGCGCTCGTGCGCTCACGGCCGGCGGCCTCGGGCCATATCCACTTCAGCATGGCGGCGTTGAGGCAGGACCGCGACGGCATCGCCACGCTGCTG
>JAGWTJ010000329.1 GCA_028869005.1 Burkholderiales bacterium
CTCGTGCGCCGCAACCCGAAGTTCCTCGGCGGCTTCTCCGACCTCACCGCGCTCATCAACGCCGTCAACGCCCGCACCGGCCTCGTCACCTTCCACTCGCCGATGGGCGTGAGCGAGTGGAACGAGTTCAGCGTGCGCTGCTGGCGTGGCGCGGTGATGGACGCGCAGGCGCTGCGGCTGAGCAATCCGCGCGATACGAGCGACGACCTGGTGCCGCACGCCGGGCGCACCAGCACGATCCGCGGCGGCCGCGCGCGCGGACCGCTGGTCGGCGGCAACCTCACGGTGTTCGCCGCCCTCGCCGGCTCCGGCTACTGGCCGTCGCTCGACGGCGCCGTGCTGTTCCTCGAGGATCTCAACGAATACCTCTACCGCATCGACCGCATGCTGGCGACGCTGAAGCTGGCCGGCGCGCTCGACCGGCTGGCCGGCGTCGTGCTCGGCGCCTTCACCAACTGCACGCCGGGCGACGGCAACTACGGCAGCCTCACGCTCGACGAGATCTTCGACGATTACTTCGCGCCGCTCGGCATTCCGGTGTATGCCGGCGCATCGTTCGGACACATCAAGCGCAAGTTCACGCTGCCGGTGGGGCTGGAGGTCGAGGTCGACGCCGATGCCGGCACGATCCGCTATCTGCAGCCCGCGGTGACCTGACGTGCAACGGCGCGGCGTGCTGCCGACCCGGCCGACCCTGCCGCACCGACCGACCTTCGCCGACCTCACCGGGAACCTCCGATGAACGACTCCTCCACGACGCGCGTCGCCCTGCTCACCGCCGCCGGCAGCGGCATCGGCGGCGGCGCCGCACGCAAGCTTGCCGAACTGGGCTGGCAGGTGGCGATCCTGTCGTCGAGCGGCAAGGGCGAAGCGCTGGCGCGCGAACTCGGCGGCATCGGCATCACCGGCAGCAACTGCGACGTGGCCGACCTCGCTCGCCTCGTCGACGCCGCGCTCGCGCGCTGGGGCCGCATCGACGCCGTCGTCAACAGCGCCGGCCACGGTCCCAAGGGGCCGCTGCTCGCCATCGGCGACGCCGACTGGCATCTGGGCATGGAGTTCTACCTGCTCAACGTCGTCAGGATCGCGCGCCTGGTGACACCGGTGATGCAGCGCCAGGGCCACGGCTCGATCGTCAATGTGAGCAGCTACGCCGCCTTCGAGCCCGAGGCGGCGTTCCCGACCTCGGGCGTGTTCCGTGCCGGACTGGCGGCCTTCGCCAAGCTCTACGCCGACGAACAGGCGGCGCACGGCATCCGCATGAACAACGTGCTGCCGGGCTTCATCGACAGCCTGCCCGAGAAGGGCGAGCGCCGCCTGCGCATTCCGATGCGGCGTTACGGACGCGTCGATGAAGTGGCCGAGTTGATCGCCTTCCTCGCTTCGGACAAGTCGAGCTACATCACCGGGCAGAACATCCGCATCGACGGCGGCATCACGCGCTCGGTGTAGCGGCGCGCGCGCACGGCGCCCCGAGGCGATCGCAGAGGGCTTCGCAGCCTGCGGCCCGGGCCGGCGTTCAGGCCTGCATCAGCGAGCGCAGCGTCGCTGCGCCGAGGTGGCATTCGACCATATCGGCCAGCGCGTCGAAGCAGGCATCGAGCGTGCGCACCTCGCGGCCGAACAGCGCGCGCAGCACGTCGGCGTCCTCGAACAGACCATGGGCGGCGATGCCGAGCACGTTGCCGGCCTGCCAGCCGATCGCTTCGCCGTCGGCATCGAAGAGCACCGGCGCGGCCGACGCGTCGAGGGCCACGGTGCGGCCGCAGCGAATCTCGTAGGCCGCTGTCGCGAGCCCCGACAGCGCCTGCCACGGCGCGGCCGCGGCACCGAATCGCGCACGGGTGCGACGCAGGCGCTTGGGTGCGGTGTAGCGCGTGGCCAGCGGCAGCAGTCCGAGGCCGGGCAGCGGGCCATGCGGCTGGCCGTCGACGCCGTCGGGATCGGCGAGCGTGCGGCCGAGCGCCTGCATGCCCGCGCAGATGCCGAGCACTGTGCGGCCGCGGCGCGCGTGGCGCACGATCGGCTCGTCCAGCGCACGCGCGCGCAGCCAGGCCAGGTCGCCGCTGACCTGCTTGGAGCCGGGCAGCACGATCCAGTCGACGTCGTCGAGTTCGGACACGCTGCGCACCCAGCGCAGCGCAGCGACGTTGGCCAGCGGCTGGAACTCGTCGAGGTTGCTCAAGTGCGGCCAGGCGACGACGGCGATGCGCGGCCCGGCCGAGGCGGTCGCAGTGGCCGGCGCGTGTGCGGCGACCATGCCGTCTTCCTCCGGCAAGCCGTGATCGCGTTGCATCGGCAGCACGCCGAGCAGCGGCACGCCGGTCAGCGAGCGCAGTTGCTCGGGCCCGGGCGCCAGCAGCGCCGCGTCGCCGCGGAACTTGTTGAGCACGAAGCCGGCGAGCGCCGCCCGCAGGTCGGCGGGCAGCAGCGCCCAGGTGCCGTGCAGGTGTGCGAAGGCACCGCCGCGGTCGATGTCGACCACCAGCAAGGCGCGCAAGCGGCCGCACTGCCGCGCCCAGCGCGCGGCGTCCAGATTCACGTAATCGTGCGCCGCCAGATTGATCTCGGCCGGCGAGCCGGCGCCTTCGAGCACGAGCAGTTCGTAGTGCGCCGCCAGACGCTCGAAGCTGGCATGCGCAGCGCGCGCCAGCAGCGCGCTGCGCGCGCGCCAGGGCAGGCGCGACAGCGTGGCGTCGACACGGCCGTGCAGCACGACCTGGCTGGCGGTGTCGCCTTCGGGCTTGAGCAGCACCGGGTTCATGTCGACCTGCGGCGGCGCGCACGCGGCCAGCGCCTGGAAGTACTGCGCCGAGCCGATCTCGCCATGGCCACCGTCGCGCCCGGCGACCACGCGCGCGTTGTTGCTCATGTTCTGCGCCTTGAACGGCGCGACGTCGAC
>JAGWTJ010000072.1 GCA_028869005.1 Burkholderiales bacterium
CGCCGACTTCGCCGTCGGCTGCGGCTACAAGTACCTCAACGGCGGCCCCGGCGCCCCGGCCTTCGTCTGGGTGCACCCGCGCCATGTCGAACGCTTCTGGCAGCCGCTGGCGGGCTGGCATGGCCATGCCGCGCCGTTCGAGTTCACACCCGGCTATCGACCGGCGGCTGGCATCGGGCGCTATCTGTGCGGCACGCCGCCGGTGCTGTCGCTGGCGGCGCTCGAATGCGGCGTCGACACCGTGCTGGCCGCCGAGCCGCTGGGCGGCATGGCGGCGCTGCGCGCCAAGTCGCTCACCCTCACGCGCCTGTTCGCGGCCGAGGTCGAAGCGCATTGCCGCGAGCTCACGCGGGTCTCGCCGCGCGACGATGCGCAGCGCGGCAGCCAGGTCTGCTACGCGCACCCCGAGATCGGCTACGCCGTGGTGCAGGCGCTGATCGCGCGCGGCGTGATCGGCGACTTCCGCGCGCCCGACATCCTGCGCTTCGGCTTCACGCCGCTGTACCTGCGCCACGTCGACGCGTGGGACGCCTCGCGCCACCTGCGCGAGGTGCTGGCCAGCGGCGAATGGCGCCGGCCCGAGTTCAGCCGCCGCCAGGCGGTGACCTGAGCTCGCCAGTCGACGCCCCTACCCTCTACGTCAGCGCGTTCAGCGCGCGCTCGAACGTCGCCACCGTGCGCTCGACGTTCTTCAGCTTGTCCAGCCCGAACAGGCCGATGCGGAAGGTGCGGAAGTCGGCCGGCTCGTCGCAGGCCAGCGGCACGCCGGCGGCGATCTGCAGGCCCTGCGCGGCCCAGGCCTTGGCGTTGGCCCAGTCGGCGCGGTCGGTGTAGCTCACCACGACGCCCGGCGCCTCGAAGCCCTTGGCGGCGACGCTGGTGCTGCCCTTGGCGGCGAGCAGCGCACGCACGCGCTCGCCGAGCCGCTGCTGCGCGTCGCGCGCGGCGTCGAAACCGAAGGCGGCGGTCTCCTGCATCACGTCGCGCAGCTGCGCCAGGCCATCGGTGGGCAGCGTGGCGTGATACGGCGCCTCGCCCCTCTCGTGCGTCTCCATGATGGCGAGCCACTTCTTCAGGTCCATCGAGAAGCTCGTGCCGGTGGTGCCGTCGATGCGCCGGCGCGCCTCTTCGCCCAGCATCACGAGGCCGGCGCAAGGCGTGCTGCTCCAGCCCTTTTGCGGTGCACTGACGAGCACGTCGACGCCGGTGGCGGCCATGTCGACCCAGATCGCGCCCGACGCCACGCAGTCGAGCACGAACAGGCCGCCGTGCTCGTGCACCGCGGCGGCCACGGCGCGCAGGTAGTCGTGCGGCAGGATCATGCCGGCCGAGGTTTCGGTGTGCGGCGCGAACACGACGTCGGCGCGGGTGCGGCGAATCGCGGCCACCACCTCGTCGATCGGCGCCGGCGCAAACGGCGAGCGCGGCGCGGCCGAGGTCATGCGCGCCTTGAGCACCGTGGCCTCGGCCGGAATGGCGCCCATCTCGAAGATCTGGCTCCAGCGGTAGCTGAACCAGCCGTTGCGGATCACCAGCACCTTCTTGCCGGTGGCGAACTGGCGCGCCACCGCCTCCATGCCGAAGCTGCCGCTGCCCGGCACCACGATCGCCGAGCGCGCACCGTAGACCTGCTTGAGCGTGGCGCTCACGTCCTGCATCACGCGCTGGAAGCGCGCCGACATGTGGTTGAGCGCGCGGTCGGTGTAGACGACGGAGTATTCGAGCAGGCCGTCGGGGTCGACGTTCGGAAGCAGGCCGGGCATGGGGGCTCCAGGGAAACGGATCGGGAAGCGGATCGGGAAACGGCCGAGGTTAGCAGGGCAGCGGCAAACGCCGGGCGCACGATCCATGCCGGCAACGTGGCATCCGCCGCGCGGCTCGGGTCGGTCGCTGCGCCGCGGGCGGCCCATCGCGCCGAGGCCCGTGACGCCAAGACGCATCGCTTTGCGGCCGGTCAAACATGCGTCGATGACGGGGGCTGCGGCGCGCACCCCGCCGCTATATTCGCGCCGCGATCGGCGCCCGTCCGATGACGGACGACGGCCCGGTCGCGCCACGAGCAACGAAGGGAACGCACCGTGCCACAGCCGTCGAACATCGCCGCCTCGCTGTTCCAGCGCGCCATGACGCAAGGGCAGTTGCAGTTGGGCGCCGATGACGTGCGAGCGCTGCTCGACGATCTGGGCGTCGCCTTCGATGCGAAGGCCGCCCGCGGCGATGAGGTGGAGCTGCGCATCGCCTTGCACTGCACGCGCGAATTCGGCATGGTCCTCGACGCCGGACTCGGCGGCCTCGAAGGCGATCTCGACGCGCGCAATTTCGGCCGCGACCGCGCCTCGGTGCACGCGGCCGTGGCGCTCACCGACGCGTCCGACTTCCTCGGCCTGTTCAGGCGGACGCTGGCCTACCAGAAGCTGGCCGCGGTGGCGGCGCGTGACGGCACGATCGTGCCCGACGCGGCGCTCCAGGCGTGCTTCGAGCGGCTGCTCGCGTTGGCTCGCGCCTTCGCGCCGGATCGCGCCGACGCGCCCTGCGTGCTGGAGTCGCTCGCGCTGAATCCGCTGCGCGTCGGCGCAGCCGGCCTGACAGTCGGCGCCGCCGAGTGCCGCGTCGCCGCGCCGCAGCCCGCGCGCCTGCCGCGGCCGATCGCCAAGATCGACAAGCTGATCCACCCGAAGAGCATCGGCGTCATCGGCGTGTCGGGCAGCGGCATGAACTTCGGCCGCATCATCCTGCGCAACCTGATGGGCAGCGGCTATCCGAAGGAGCAGCTGGTCGTGCTCAAGCCGGGCGAGGCCGAGATCGACGGCGTGCGCTGCGTCGCCGGGCTGCAGGAACTCGGGGCCAAGCTCGACCTGCTGATCGTCGCCGTCGCCGCCAGCGCCGTGTACGAGCTGGTCGACGAGATCATCGAGTCCGACGCCGTGCATGCCGTGATGCTGATTCCCGGCAGCATGGGCGAAACCCAGGCCAGCCGCGAACCGGCCGCCGCGCTCGCCGCGCGCATCAACGCCGCGCACGCCAAGCCGGGCGGCGGGCCGATCTTCCTCGGCGCCAACTGCCTGGGCGTGGTCTCGCACCCGGGCGCCTACGACTCGTGGTTCATCCCGCTCGAGCGCCTGCCCAAGCCGCAGAAGAAGAAGGTGCGCGACGCGGTGATGCTCAGCCAGAGCGGCGCCTTCATGATCACGCGGCTGTCGCAGAACCTGTGGCTCGATCCGGCCTACATGCTGGCGCTGGGCAACCAGACCGACCTCACGCACGGCGACATGCTGAGCTACTTCGCCGAGCTCGCGGGCATCAAGACGCTGGGCATCTACATCGAGGGCTTCAAGGACCTGGACGGCCTGCATTTCGCCAAGGCCGTGCGCCGCGCGGTGCTCGGCGGCAAGCAGGTGGTGCTCTACAAGTCGGGCCGCACCGCGCCGGGCCAGGGCGGCGTGATGGGCCACACGGCCTCGGTGGCCGGCGACCTCGGCCTCTTCGAATCGGTGCTGCGCCACGCCGGCGCCATCGTCACCGAGGACTTCAACACCTTCGACGATCTCTTCTACATCGCCGGCACGCTGCACGACAAGACGATAGGCGGCAACCGCGTCGGCGCCATCAGCGGCGCCGGCTTCGAGGCCGTCGGCGTGGCCGACAACATCGACACCGATGGCTTCTCGATGCAGATGGGGGCGCTGGCAGACGCCAGCGTCAAGAGGATCGAGGCCGTCCTCGCGGCCAACAAGCTCGACAAGCTGGTCGAGGTGCGCAACCCGATCGACATCAACCCGGGCGCCGACGACGTGGCGCACATGGACATCACCGAGGCCTTCCTCGACGACCCGAACATCGACGCCGTGGTCGTCGGCCTCGATCCGACCGCGCCTTCGGTGCGCGCGCTCGAGACGAGCAAGCTGCGGCCCGGCCACGACCTGAGCGATCCGAAGAGCACGGTGCAGCTGATGCCGCCGCTGGTCGCGCGCCACGCCAAGCCGGTCATCGGCATCCTCGACGGCGGCACGCTGTACGACGCGATGACGGCGCGCCTGATGGACGGCGGCGTGTGCTGCTTCCGCAACTGCGCGCGCGGCGCCCAGGCGCTGGTGCGCTACGTGCAGGCGCGGCTGTATGCCGACGATCTGCGCAGGCGGCGGCCGGGAGTCGACCAGAGCTGAGCGTCTGCGCCTTGTCCATCGCGCCTCGCCCTGCGCGAGGCGTCCCTAGAATGCGTGCCACCTGCCCGCTGCCGGAGCCGCGATGGACACCCGCACCTCACCGATCCGCCTGCGTCTCGAGAAGCTGCGCGAGGTGCTGACGCGCGAAGGCGTGCACGCGCTGCTGGTGCCGTCGGCCGACCCGCATCTGTCGGAATACCTGCCCGAGCGCTGGCAGGCGCGGCAGTGGCTGTCGGGCTTCACCGGCTCGATGGGCACGCTGGTGGTGGCGCGCGACAAGGCGGCGCTCTTTGCCGACGGCCGCTACTGGGTGCAGGCCGAGTCCCAAATCGCGGGCAGCGGCATCGAGCTCGTGAAGATCCCCACCGGCAGCACGCAAGCGCACCTGCAGTGGCTCGCGCGCGAGCTGCCGCGCGGCGCCGTGGTGGCCGTCGATGGCCAGGTGCTCGGCCTGGGCGCCGCGCAGGCGCTGCGCAAGGCGCTCGATGCGGCCGGCATCGCGCTGCGCACCGATCGCGATCTGCTCGACGCCCTCTGGCCCGATCGTCCGGCGCTGCCCGGCGCGCCGATCTACGAGCATCTGCCGCCGCACGCCGCGGTCACGCGCGCGACCAAGCTGGCCGGCGTACGCGAGGCGATGACGCGCCACGGCGCGACGCACTACTTCGTCTCGAGCGTCGACGACGTGGCGTGGCTGACCAACCTGCGCGGCAGCGACGTCGAGTTCAACCCTGTCTTCCTGGCGCACCTGCTGATCGAGCCGCAAGGCGCGCGCCTGTTCGTCGGCGCAGGCAAGGTGCCGCCGGCGCTGGCAGCGCGGCTGGCGGCCGATGGCGTGACGCTCGCGCCCTACGACCAGGCGGCCGCGGCGCTGGGTGCGCTCGGCGCCGGCCAGACGCTGCTGGTCGATGCGCAGCGCGTGACGCTCGCCTTTCGCCAGGCCGTCGGCGCCGGCTGCACGGTGGTCGAGGCGATCAACCCGAGCACGCTCGCCAAGAGCCGCAAGACCGACGCCGAAGCGGCCCACGTGCGCGAGGCGATGATCGAGGACGGCGCCGCGATGTGCGAGTTCTACGCCTGGTTCGAGCAGGCGCTGGGCAAGGAGCGCATCACCGAACTCACCGTCGACGAGCGGCTGACCGCCGCACGCGCGCAACGCGGCGGCTTCGTCGGTCTGAGCTTTGCCACCATCGCCGGCTTCGCCGCCAACGGCGCCATGCCGCATTACCGCGCGACGCCCGAGCACCATGCGGTGATCGAGGGCGACGGGCTGCTGCTGATCGACAGCGGCGGCCAGTACCTGGGCGGCACCACCGACATCACGCGCGTGTGGCAGGTGGGAGCGATCACGCCGGCGATGAAGCGCGACTTCACGCTCGTGCTCAAGGGCACGCTGGCGCTGTCGCGCGCGCGCTTCGCGCTCGGCACGCCGTCGCCGATGCTCGACGCGATCGCGCGCGCGCCGCTGTGGGCCGAGGGCCTGGACTACATGCACGGCACCGGCCACGGTGTCGGCTACTTCCTCGCCGTGCATGAAGGGCCGCAGAGGATCGCGCAGACGGTGTCCGAGCCGGCGATGGCGATGCAGCCTGGCATGATCACCAGCATCGAGCCCGGCGTCTACCGCATCGGCCAGTGGGGCGTGCGCATCGAGAACCTCGTGCTCGCGGTGCCGGCGCGCACGGCCGAGGGCAGCACCTTCGGCGAGTTCCTCGAGTTCGAGACACTCACGCTGTGCCCGATCGACACGCGCTGCATCGAACGCGCGCTGCTGCGCGCCGACGAGATCGCCTGGCTCGACGCCTATCACGCGACGGTGCGCGAGCGTCTTGCACCGCGACTGAGCGGCGCGGCGCTGGCGTGGCTGAACGAGCGCACGCGGCCGCTGTGAGCGCGGTCGCAGCGCCGATGCTCGGCATCGACCTCGGCGGCACCAAGGCCGAGGGCGTGCTGCTCGACGCCAACGGCCGCGAACTGTGGCGCCGGCGCGTGCCGACGCCGGCCGGCGACTACGAGGCGAGCGTGCGCATGGTGGCGTCGCTGGTCGACGCGGCGCACGCCATCAACTCGGCCGCCCGCGGCGCTCACTTCACGATCGGCATCGGCACGCCGGGCGCGCTGGCGTCGGACGGTCTGATGAAGAACTGCAACTCGACCTGCCTGAACGGCCGGCCGCTGCAGCGCGATCTCGAGGCCGCGCTCGACCAGCGCATCGCGCTGGCCAACGACGCCAACTGCCTGGCGCTGTCCGAAGCCACCGACGGCGCCGGCGCCGGCGCGGACGTGGTGTTCGCCGCCATTCTCGGCACCGGCGTCGGCGCCGGCATCGCCGTCCACGGACGCGTGCTCACCGGCCCGAACCGGCTCGCCGGCGAATGGGGCCACAACCCGCTGCCCTGGCTCGGCGACGATGAACCCCGCCCCGATTGCTACTGCGGCCAACGCGGCTGCGTGGAGACGCTGCTGAGCGGCGGCGGCCTCGCGCGCGACCACGCCTTCGTCACCGGCGAGTCGCTCACGGGCGAGGACATCGTGCGCCGCGCCGCCGCCGGCGATGTGCGCTGCGCGGCCACGCTCGAGCGCCACGCGGATCGCCTCGCGCGGGCACTGGCCGCCGTCGTCAACCTGCTCGATCCGGATGTCATCGTGCTCGGCGGAGGCCTGTCGCGCCTGCCGCATCTGTACCAGCGGGTTCCGGCGCTCTGGGCACGCTGGATCGTCAGCGGCGGCCACCGCGACGCGGTGCGCACGCGGCTCGTGCCGGCGCTGCACGGCGACGCCTCGGGGGTGCGCGGCGCTGCATGGCTCGGCCGATGATCGGCCACTGATCCGCCACGGTGCAGTCAAGGCGCGGCCAAGTCGGTGCCGCCGTCCGGCGTCGCCATGCGCCGCGCCTTCCGGTCTCACAATACTTGCCATGCAAACATTTTCTCGTGCAAGTAGAATGGCCGTCGTCCCGCCTTCGAACGTTCCATGTCGCGCACCCCGTCCCGCGCCCGCTTCTATCGCGCCGAAACCTATTTCGCTTCCGACAGCGTCGGCCTGTTGATGAAGCGCCTGGTCGTCGGCGTCTCCGGCGAACTCGATCGCCGGCTTGCAGCCCACGGCCTGACCCACGCGCAATCGAGCCCGTTGGTGCGCCTGCACCGAACCGGTCCGAGCACCGTGGTCGAGCTCGCGCGCTGGCTGCAGATGGAGCCCGGATCGACGACGCGACTGCTCGACCGGCTCGAACGCAAGGGCCTGATCCGGCGCGTGCGCTCGACCACCGACCGCCGTGTCGTGCACATCGAGATCACCGAGCAGGGCGAGGTCGCGATCGCCGACGTGCCTGCCGTGCTCGCCGAGCTCATGAACGAGCTGCTGGCGGGCTTCACGCGCGCGGAGTGGCAGACGCTCGAGGGCTTCCTGCATCGGATGCAGGCCAACGGCGAACGCCTGCGGGCGCAGTCATGAGGGGGCAGCGATGAGCGCATCGCGTCGCCGCGCGCGCAGCACGCTCCGCACACTCGGCACGCTCGCTGCGTGGGTCGCGCTGCTCGGTGCGTTCGGCGGTTGCGCGAGCCCGGGCAACATCGGCCCGCAGGCGCAGCCGTTGTCACAGGCGCAGGCAGGTATCGACGCCGCGGCCGCGCCCACGCCGCCTCTGGACGCCCACTGGTGGCAGCGCCTGGGCGACCCGGCGCTGGACGCGCTGGTCGAGCGCGCGCTCGCCGAGCAGCCCACGCTCAAGGTGGCGGCGGCGCGACTGGCGCGCGCCCAGGCGGCGCTGGGCACGGCACAGGCCGCCGAGGGGCCGCAGCTGGGCGCGGCGGTAGACGTCACGCGCCAGCAATTCAGCGCCAACAGCATCTACCCGCCACCGCTCGGCGGCTCGATCTACACGCTGGCCTCGGCCCAGCTCGACGCCAGCCTGGAGCTCGACCTCTTCGGCCGTCAGCGTGCCGCCATCGACGCCGCCGCCGGCACCGTGCGTGCGGCCGAGGCCGACGTCGCCGCGGCGCGCCTCGTGCTGGCGAGCAGCGTCGTGCGCACCTGGGCCCAGTTGGCGCGCCTGCATGAGCAACGTGACATCGCCGAGCGCACGCTGGCGCAGCGCAGCGAGATGCTGGCGCTGATCGAGCAGCGAGTGCGCGCGGGGCTGGACTCCGCCGTCGAACTCCACCAGGGCCAGGGCCTGCCGCCGGACACGCGCCAGCAGATCGCGCAGCTCGACGAGCAGGCCATGCTGGCGCGCCACGCCCTGGCCGCACTCACGGCGCAGGCGCCGGCCGCGCTCGACGCGCTGGTGCCGTCGCTACGGCCGTCGGCGGCGAGCGCGCTCGCGCTGCCTGCGACCCTGCCCGCCGAACTGCTGGGCCGCCGCGCCGATGTCAACGCCGCGCGCTGGCGCGTCGAGGCCGCCAGCGGCGACGTGCGTGCGGCGCGCGCGCTGTTCTATCCGAACGTCAATCTCGTCGCTTTCGCCGGCGTGGCCAGCCTCGGACTCGACCGCCTGGTGCGCGCCGGCAGCGAGCAGTACGGCGTCGGTCCGGCGCTCAGCCTGCCGCTGTTCGACTCCGGGCGCCTGCGTGCCAACCTGCGCGCCAGGAGCGCCGATCTCGACGCCGCCGTCGAGACCTACAACGCCGCCGTGCTGGACGCGGTGCGCGACGTGGCCGACCAGCTCGGCACGCTCGCCGCGATCGCGCGCCAGCAGCGCCAGCAGAGCGAAGCCGACACCGCCGCGCAGGCCGCCTACCGGGTGGCGATGCAGCGCTACCGCGCCGGCCTGGGCAACCTGCTGGTCGTGCTCAACACCGAGTCGGCCGTTCTCGCGCAGCGCCGCGCGGCTGTCGATCTGCGCTGGCGTCGCCTTGACACCGAAGTCGCGCTGGTCAAGGCGCTCGGCGGCGGCTACGTCGCCGACGCCGGCTCTCCTTCGTCGCGCGCAGCCGCCGCACCCGCCCCATCCCCACGATGACTGCCTCCGACACGCCTTCGTCCGAACCGTCGCCGGCCGATGCCGCGCCCACTTCGACGACTTCGACCATGCCGACCACGTCGCCCACGCCGACCACGCCCGCCACAGCGTCTTCGCGCCGCCGCCGCAGCGCGCTGCTCGGCATCGCCGCGGTGGTGCTGCTGGCCGGCCTGGCCTACGGCGTCTACTGGGTGCTGTGGCTGCGTAATTCCGAGTCGACCGACAACGCCTACGTGCAGGCGCCGCTGGTGCAGATCACACCGCAGATCGGCGGCACGGCGATCGAGATCGCGGTCGACGACACCGAGCGCGTGCGGCCCGGCCAGGTGCTGGTGCGGCTCGACCCGGGCGACGCGCGGCTCGCGCTCACGCAGGCCGAGGCGCAACTGGCGCAGACGGTGCGCGACGTGCGCGGCCTGTACGCCAACGACGGCACGCTCGAAGCGCAGATCGCGCTGCGCCGCGCCGAACTGCAACGCGCGCAGACCGAGCTGGCCAAGGCGCAGGACGACGTCGCGCGGCGGCGTCCGCTGGTCACCGATGGCGCGGTCGGCCGCGAGGAGTTCCAGCACGCCGAGCGCGCGCTCGAAGCGCTGCGCGGTAGCCTCGCCGCAGCGCAGGCGGCGGTCACCGCGGCCCAGGCGCAGCTTGCCGCCAACCGGGTGCAGACCGGCGGCGTCGCACTCGAGCGCCATCCGGCCGTGCTGCGTGCCGCTGCCGCCGTGCGCGAGGCGCATCTGACGCTGCAGCGCACGACGCTGCGCGCGCCGGTCGACGGCGTCGTGGCGCGGCGCACGGTGCAGCTCGGCCAGCGCGTCGCGGCCGGCTCGCCGCTGATGGCCGTGGTGGCGCTCGATCAGCTATGGGTCGACGCCAACTTCAAGGAAGGGCAGTTGCGCGACATCCGCATCGGCCAGCCCGCCGAGGCGAGCGCCGACCAGTACGGACACGGCGTCGTCTTCCACGGCCGCGTGATCGGGCTGGGCGCCGGCACCGGCGCGGCCTTCGCGCTGCTGCCGGCGCAGAACGCCACCGGCAACTGGATCAAGGTGGTGCAGCGCGTGCCGGTGCGCATCGCGCTCGACGCGCGCGATCTGGCCGCGCATCCGCTGCGCGTGGGGCTGTCGATGGAAGTCAAGGTCGACACGCGGCGCACCGATGGGCCGACGCTCGGGTCGGCGCCGTCGAGCGTGTCGGAGGCACCCGCCGCGTCTGTCGCCGCAGCAGCCTCTGCGGCATCGGCGCCGGCAGGCGCTCCATCCGTCGACGAGGCCGCCGCCGACGCCGACGTGCAGCGCATCATCGCGCGCAACGGCGGCACCACCGCGGCCAGCGCAGCCGGCGCCGGCCACGCTCGGTCGCGCTGAGCGCGCCGCACGCGCTCTCGGGACACGCCCGTGTCGGATTCCGCCGCTGCTGTGCCGTCCGCGCCGTCCACGCCCGCGCCGCGCGGCGGCGGCGGCGCTGCGGCGCGCAGCGGGCCGCTGCCGCCGCTCGAAGGCGGCGCACGCATGCTCGGCACCTTCGCGCTGTCGCTGGCCACGTTCATGAACGTGCTCGACACGTCGATCGCCAACGTCTCGCTGCCGGCGATCGCCGGCGACCTGGGCGTCAGCCCGGCGCAGGGCACCTGGGTCATCACTTCGTTCGCGGTGGCCAACGCGATCGCGGTGCCGCTCACCGGCTGGCTCACACGGCGCATCGGCCCGGTGCGGCTGTTCACCGGCAGCGTCGGCCTGTTCGTGATCGCCTCGTGGCTGTGTGGGCTGGCCTCCAGCTTCGAGATGCTGATCGCCTTCCGCGTGCTGCAGGGGCTGGTGGCGGGGCCGATGAATCCGCTGTCGCAGACGCTGCTGCTCACCAGCTACCCGCGCGCCAAGGCCGGCACCGCGCTCGCCATGTGGGGTGTCGTCGTGCTGGTGGCGCCGGTGGTTGGTCCGCTGCTGGGCGGCTGGATCACCGACAACATCTCGTGGCCGTGGATCTTCTTCATCAACGTGCCGGTGGGCATGCTGGCGATGGCGCTGACCTGGTCGGTCTACCGGCATCGCGACGACCCGCCGCAGCGCCTGCCGCTGGACCGCATCGGGCTCGTGCTGCTGGTGCTGTTCGTCGGCGCGCTGCAGATCATGCTCGACAAGGGGCGCGAGCTCGACTGGCTGGAGTCGAACCTGATCGTCGTGCTGGCCATCGTCGCCGTGGTCGGCTTCGTCGTCTTCCTCACCTGGGAACTGACGGCCGAGCACCCGATCGTCGACCTGCGCCTGTTCGGCCAGCGCAACTTCGCCGCCGGCACGCTGGCCATGGCGGTGGCCTTCGGTCAGTACTTCGGCATCGTCGTGCTGCTGCCGCTGTGGCTGCAGGAGTACATGGGCTACACGCCGACCTGGGCCGGCATCGCGATCGCGCCGGTGGGGCTGCTGGCGATCGTGCTGGCGCCCTGGGTCGGGCGCAGGGTGGCGCACACCGATGCGCGCCTGCTGGCTTCGGTGGCCTTCGTCGCCTTCGCCTTCGTGATGTGGTTCCGCTCACGCTTCGACACCAACATCGATGTCGGCCCGGTGATCGAGGCCTCGTTCCTGCAGGGCATCGGCACGGCGTTCTTCTTCATTCCGCTGCAGGCCATCATCTTCTCGGGGCTCGGCCAGGACCGGCTGGCGTCGGCCGCCGGGCTGTCCAACTTCGCGCGCCTGACCGCCGGTGCCGTCGGCACCTCGATCTACACCACGCAGTGGGACAACCTGGCCGCGATGCATCACGCGCACCTGGCCGAGACCGTCAACCCCGGCAACCTCGCTGCCGTGCAGACCCTCGGCCAGTTGCAGGCTGCGGGACTGAGCCAGCCGCAGGCGCTGGAACTCGTCAACCGCCTGGTCGACCAGCAGGCCTACACGATGGCCGCGACCGACCTGTTCTACGTCTCGGCGCTGATGTTCATCGTGCTCATCGGCTTCATCTGGCTCGCGCGCCCGCAGGGTCTGCACGCCGGCGGCGGCGGAGTCGGCGGCGACGCCCATTGAAGCGCAACGCGCGCAACGGCTAGAGTCGAATCGCCGGGTCGATCGCTGCCGCGGTCCCCGGTGAACCCGTCCATGAATGTCTTTGGAAAGCGTGCCATCGGGCAGCGGCTGGAGCGCATGAAAGCCTCGCCGCTGTGGAGCGGCCTGGCGTTTCGCAACCTCCACCCGGTGCTGCCGGGCCTGCGTGACCTGTCGGTGCCGCAGCCGACGCTGCGCGAGTTCTTCTTCGAGCGCGGGCGGCGCACGCCGCCGGGGCCGCTGCCGTCGGTCGATCCCCGGCCCGGCTGGCTGCGCCGGCCCGCCACCGGCCTGCGCGCGACCTGGCTCGGGCATTCGACGGTGCTGATCGAGATCGACGGCTGGCGCGTGCTGACCGACCCGGTCTGGGGGCCGCGCGCCTCACCGTCGCGCCTGATCGGTCCCAAGCGCTTCCAGCCGGTACCGATCGCGCTGAAGGCGCTGCCCGAGATCGACCTGGTGCTGCTGTCGCACGACCATTACGACCACCTCGACTACCCGACGATCCGTGCACTGGCCCGGCGCGAAGTGCCGTTCGTCACGTCGCCGGGCGTCGGCGCACACCTGCAGGGCTGGGGCGTGCCGCCCGAGCGCATCACCGAACTCGACTGGTGGGAGACGTACCGGCTGCCGGGCGCGGACCTGACGGTCACGGCGGCGCCGTCGCAGCATTTCTCGGGCCGCGGGTTGAAGGACCGCAACGCCACGCTGTGGTCGTCGATGGTCATCCGCGGCACGCGCCACTCGGTGTTCTTCAGCGGCGACACCGGTCTGACCACCGAATACGGCGCGATCCGCGCGCGGCTCGGACCGTTCGATCTGGTGATGCTCGAAGTCGGCGCCTTCCACCCGGCCTGGGGCGACATCCACCTCGGGCCGGCGCATGCGCTGGAGGCGCTGGCCCTGCTGGGCGGCGGCGCGTTCATGCCGGTGCACTGGGGCACGTTCGCGCTCGCCATGCATGCCTGGGACGAGCCGGCCGAAGCGCTGCTCGAACTCGGCCCCGCGCAGGGCGCACGACTCGTGATGCCGCGCCTGGGCGAGCCGGTCGAGCCGGCGCATGCCGAGGCGCCGAGCCCCTGGTGGCGCGCGGCCGCGGTCGAGGCCGGTGACACGCCGTGGCCGCCACCGCAGCCGACCGAAGCGCATGCCGAAGCAAAGGCCGACATGCCGGCGGTTCGCGCCATGCCTTGGCCGTTGGATTGAGCGCGGCGCGAAGCGGGGATCGCGACACGGACGGCGACGAAGCGGCGAGCGCGGGCGCGCAGCACGCCGTGCTGCGGCTCGCCGATGCGCGGTCACATCGCGCCTGCAGCCGCCGTCAAGCCCATGCGACGGACAGCGTCATGTCGCGTGGCAAGAATCCAGTGACGGATGCCGGCGCCGGTGCCGGCGACGCAACGGGAGCAAGCCCATGAACAGACACTTCATCCTCCGGCCGGCCGCCGCGGCCGTCGTGATCTCGGTGCTGCTCGCCGGCTGCGCCAACATGAGCGAGCGCGAGCAGGGGACCGCCAAAGGCGCAGGCATCGGCGCGCTCGGTGGTGCAGTGATAGGCGCAGTGACCGGCAACAGCGCAGGGACCGGCGCGGTGATCGGCGGCGCGGTCGGCGCCGTCGCCGGCAACCTGTGGTCCAAGCGCATGGAAGACCGGCGCAAGGCGCTCGAAGCGTCGACGCAGGGCACCGGCGTCGAAGTCAGCCGCACGGCCGACAACCAGTTGAAGGTCAACGTGCCCAGCGACGTTTCGTTCGACAGCGGCAGCGCGGCGATCAAGCCGCCGCTGCGCAGCGTGCTCGATCCGTTCGCGGAAAGCCTGCGCAACGATCCGAACGCACGCCTGGACATCATCGGCCACACCGACAACACCGGCTCCGACGCGGTCAACAACCCGCTGTCGCTGGCACGCGCGCGCAGCGTGCGCGACTACCTCGTCGAGCGCGGCGTGGCCGCATCGCGCATCGAAGTCTCCGGCCGCGGCGAGCGCGAGCCGGTGGCCGACAACAGCACCGAAGCCGGTCGAGCCCGCAACCGCCGTGTCGAGATCTACCTGCGCGAACCGGCAGCCTGAGTCGGGTCTGCCTTCAATTGCATGAAGGCGCCGCCCGGCATCGGTCTCGAGCAGGCAGGGCCACGGCGTCGAGCGTCGTGGCGGCGAAGGGCTGTGCGGTAGCGGCGCTCGACGACCCTCACCCCAGCCCTCTCCCG
>JAGWTJ010000073.1 GCA_028869005.1 Burkholderiales bacterium
CGCTCGAAGCGCGGCTGCATGAGCCAGATCTCGCGCATGTCGGCGGCCAGCTTGCCGCGCCCCGAAATGTCGCCGATGCGTGCCTCGAACACCGCATCGACGGCCTGCTGCAGCGCCGGGAACGGCGCCTCACCGTCGGCGCGACGCGCGCTCCAGCGTTCCTGCACCTCGTGCCACAGCAGGCACGCCAACAGGAAGCTCGGCACCACCGTGCGGCCTTCGGCGACGCGACGGTCGGTGTCCTCGAGCGCCAGCCGCACGAAGGTGTCGCGCGCCGCATTCGGGTGCGCCGGCGCCAGCACCGGCTCGAGCAGCGGGAACACGCCGCGATCGAGCCCGTAGCGGCGCAACTGCTCGACGCTGGCGACGGCGTGGCCGGTCTGCAGCAGCTTGACGGTCTCGTCGAACAGGCGCGAGGCGGGCACGTTGGCCAGCAGCGACTTCATGGCGCGGATCGGCCGCTCGGTCGCCGGCTCGATGGCGAAACCGAGCTTGGCCGCGAAACGCACGACGCGCACGATGCGCACCGGATCCTCGCGGTAGCGCGCCTCGGGCTCGCCGATCATGCGGATGACGCGCGCACGCGCGTCGACCAGGCCGCCGTGGTAGTCGACGATGATCTGCGCCAGCGGGTCGTAGTACATGGCGTTGATCGTGAAGTCGCGCCGCGCGGCGTCCTCGATCTGCGGCCCCCAGACGTTGTCGCGCAGCACGCGGCCGCTGGCGTCGACGACATGCTTCTTGTCGGCGATCTCGGCGCGGCTGGTCTTCTCGTTGCCCTCGACATGATCGGCGGCGGCGCTGTCGAGGTAGGCGCGGAAGGTGGAGACTTCGATCGTCTCGTGCTCGCGTCCGCGTCCGAACACCACATGCACGATGCGAAAGCGCCGTCCGACGATGAAGGCGCGGCGAAAGAGTGCCTTGACCTGCTCGGGCGTGGCGTCGGTGGCGACGTCGAAGTCCTTGGGCCGCTGGCCGACGATGAGGTCGCGCACCGCGCCGCCGACGATGTAGGCCTCGTGGCCGGCATCCTTCAACGTGCGCACGACACGCACGGCGTGCGCGTCGAGCAGACCGGGGTCGATGCCGTGCTGTTCGCGCGGCAACTCGACGCGCTGCCCGAGCGGGATCGCGGGCACCGGCGCCGGTGCCGCTGCAGGGGCCGCGCTCGTCGCCGATTTGCCGAGCAGTCGATCGATGAATTTTCTGATCATGTGAACAGTTCCAGCACGGGCCAGCCGCGCTCGCGCGCGACGCGCTCGAGGGCCGGACCGGGGTTGGTCGCCACCGGATGGCTCACGCGGTCCAGCAGCGGAAGATCGTTGGTCGAATCGCTGTAGAAGATGCTGCGCTCGAAGTCCGCCAGCGCCAGGCGCTGCGACGCCAACCAGGCGTCGACGCGCGCGACCTTGCCTTCGCGGAACGCCGGCACGCCGCGGATCGCTCCGGTGACGCGCCCGCGCACGTCGCGCTCGAGTTCGGTGGCGATCAGTGCCTCGACGCCGAACAGCGCGGCGATGGGGCGCGTGATGAAGTCGTTGGTCGCGGTGACGATGGCCAGTAGGTCCCCTGCCGCACGGTGCTGCTCGACGAGCGCCAGCGCGCGCGCGCGCAGCATCGGTCGGATGATGCGCTCGAGGTAGGCGGCGGCGAGCGCGTCGATCTCGGCGGCCGGTCGGCCGCGCCAGTCGGCGGTGATGAAGTCGATGTAGGCGGCGATGTCCAGGCGCCCGGCCTGGTAGTCGGCGTAGAAGGCGTCGTTGCGGCGCCGGAAGCGGGCGCCGTCGGCGACGCCGCTGGCGACCAGGAACTCGCCGAACGCGTGGTCGGAGTCACCCGGCAGCAGCGTGCCGTCGAGGTCGAACAGCGCCAGTCTCATGCCGGGCGGTCCATCTCGGCGTCGTCGCCGGGCGGGGCACCCTCGCCCTCACCCGCTCCGGCGCCGCCCTCCTCGGCCAGCATCTGGCGCAGCAGCGGCACCGTCACCGGGCGCGACCTTGCGAGCGCGAATTCGTCGAGCCGGTCGAGCAACGGCATCAGGTGCGCGAGGTCGCGCGCAAAGCGCGTCATCAGATGGCTCATGACCTCGTCGGAGAGGAAGATGCCGCGCCGATCGGCCTCACGGCGCAGCGCGGCACGCGTCTCGGCTTCGGCGAGCGGCTCGAGCGCGAACACGTGGCCCCAGGCGAGCCGCGTGCGCAGATCCTCGCGCAGCGGCAGATCCACCGGCGGCAGTCGGCCGGCAGCGACGAAGGCCACGCCTTCGGCTGCCGCCGCCTCGAACAGCGCGTACAGCGACTGCTGCGCCGCCTCACCCAGCGCCTCGCAGCGATCGAACGCCACCAGCGCCCAGCCGGGGTCGAGCACGTGCGGCGCCGCTCGCGCATGGCCGAACCAGCCGACGCCCTGTCCGGCGGCGAGAAAGCGCCGCGCGACGGCGCGCAGCAGGTGCGTCTTGCCCGAGCCTGCGGGGCCCCAGAGATAGACCGGCGCCGCCGGCGGCTTGAGCGCCAACAGATGCGCGGCAGCGGCCGCGTTGCGACCGACGATGAAGCTGTCGAAGCTCGGCTGCGGCTCGGGGCCGATCGCCAGCGGCAGTTGCCTCATCGCGGCAGAGTGCAGCTAGCGGCGGCGCACGCCGGGAAGGCGCTGCCAGCGCGCGAGCCGTTCGCGCATCGCGGCGATGTCTTCGGCCTGCACCTCGTGCGCGAGGTAAGCCGCGAGGTCGGTGCTGGCCTCGTCGTGTCGCCCCAGGTCGGCCAGCACGAGCGCGCGGTCGCGGCGCTCGCGCCAGTCGCCGGGCAACAGGATGACGAGCCGGTGCAGCACGGCGAGCAGGCGCGGCAGATCGCGCGCCGCCTGGTGAATCTCCTTCAGGTTGCGCAGCAGCCGCGCGACGACCGCGCGCGGGGTCGCGCTTTGCAGGAACAGGGCGAGCGCCGAGCCATCGTCGGCGAGGCCGTGGTCGCGCCGGTACGGCGCGAGCCGCTCCTCGAGCTCGCCGCGGGCGAGCGAGCGGCCGTCGAACGGGTCGATCACCACTTCGCCCGGGCGGGCGCCGCCGTGCAGGCGCAGCTTGACGAGGAAGTGTCCGGGGAAGGATACGCCGCTGGCATGCAGTCCGATCTGCCCGGCAAACTCGATGTAGAGCAGCGCCAGCGTGATCGGGATGCCGCGGCGCGTGCTCAGCACCTCTGGCAGGTAGCTGTTGCGCCGGTCGTAGTAGTCGTTGACGTTTCCCGCGAAGCCGAGCTCGCGGAAAAAGTAATGGTTGAGCAGCCGCACGCGCTGCAGCGGCACGGCGTCGGCGGGAATGCGGCGGCGCAGTCGCTCGGCCAGCGCGTCGATCTCGGCCAGCACGCCTTGCGCATCGATCCCGGGCAGGTCGTCCTGCGCGATCGCCAGCGCCGCCTCGAGCGCCGACAGGCTCGCGTCGTCGGCGACGAGGGTGGCGAAGTACTCGAGCGCGGTCGGCGCTTCGAAGTGCAGGTGGGCGGCCATCGGTTTCAGTGTAGGTCAGCCGCGCCGCATGAAGTGGCGCGGCCGCACGCCGCAGGCGGCGAGCACGGCGAAGTACAGCAGCGCGACAGCGCCCAGCACGCCGGCCACCGCCAGCGCGCGCAGGGCCCAGTGTGCGCGCAGGCCGACCCAGTCGACGCCGGTCGCCGCCCACCACAGGCCGGCGCCGAGCGCGCCGTTGGCCAGCCCCACGCTGGCGCCGAAGCGGCCCCAGCCGGGCGCCGGCCGGTACACGCCGCGGCCGATCAGCCCGTACAGCAGCAGTCCGGCGTTGACCAGCGCCCCGAGGCCGATCGACAACGCCAGCCCGGCATGCGCCAGCCAGGGCACGAACAGCAGGTTCAGCGCCTGCGTGACGAGCAGCGAGACGATGGCGATGCGCACCGGCGTGGCGATGTCGGCGCGGGCATAGAAGGCCGGCGCCAGCACCTTGATGGCGATGATGCCGAGCAGCCCGACACCATAGCCGCGCAGCGCCGCGGCCGTGCTGGCCACGTCGACGGCGGCGAAGCGCCCGTAGTGGAAGAGCACGCTGACCAGGCCCACCGGAAAGATCAGCAGCGCGAGCGCGCAAGGCAGCGCCAGCAGCAGCACCAGTCGCAGCCCCCAGTCGAGCAGGTCCGAGTACACGTCGGCGTCGCCGCGCGCCCGGGCGGCCGTCAGCTGGGGCAGCAGCACGACACCGAGCGCCACGCCGAGCAGCGCGGTCGGGAACTCCATCAGCCGGTCGGCATACGACAGCCACGACACCGAACCCACCTGCAGATGCGATGCGATCTGGGTGTTGATGACGAGCGAGAGTTGCGCCACCGAGACGCCCAGGATCGCCGGCGCCATCAGCTTGAGCACGCGCCCGGTGCCCGGATGGCGCCAGGCGCGTGCCACGGCCGCCGGCGTGAGGCCGATACGCGGCAACTTGCCGATCGCCCTCAGCGCCGGCACCTGCAGCGCGGCTTGCAGCATGCCGCCGACCATCACGCCGACTGCCAGCGCGAGGATCGGCTCGATGCCATGACGTGCCAGCCAGGGCGCGAGCACGGCCGCCGCGGCGATCACGGCGACGTTGAGCAGCACCGGCGTCACCGCCGGCACGGCAAAGCGCTTCCAGGTGTTGAGGATGCCGGCGGCCAGCGCCACCAACGACATCAGCCCGATGTAGGGGAACATCAGTCGCGTCAGCACCACACCGGTGTCGAACGCCGCGAGCCCGGAGCCGATCAGCCACACCAGCGCCGGCGCGAGCGCGACGCCGGCGACGCAGGTGGCCAGCAGCACCCAGGCCAGGACGGTGGCAATGGCGTCGACCAATGCCTGCGTGGCGGCGTCGCCCTCGCGTTCGCGCGTCGCGCCCAGCAGCGGCACGAAGGCCTGCGAGAAGGCGCCTTCGGCAAACAGCCGCCGGAACAGGTTGGGGATGCGGAACGCGACGTTGAACGCGTCGGTGGCGCCGCTGGCGCCGAAGATGCCGGCCACAAGTTGCTCGCGCACCAGGCCCGTGATGCGGGACAGCAGCGTCAGCAGCGAGACGGTGGAGGCGGCCTTCAGCAAGTTCACGGGCGGCCGCGATTGTAGCGACCGGCAGCCGCTGGCCTGGCGCACGTGCGCGCGTCTGCTATACTCCGCCGTCTTTGCTCACGCACACTGCAACCATCGCATGGCCACCTCCGCCAAAGCCAAGAAGAAGACAGTCCGCATCGCGTCGGGTCGCAAGCGCGCCCGCCAGGACGTGGCTCTCAACGCCCATAACCGCTCGCTTCGCTCGCGTTTTCGCGGCGTCGTCAAGAGCGTCGAGAAGGCGCTCACCGGCGGCGACAAGGCCAAGGCCGCCGAGACGTTCAAGTCGGCGCAGAGCGTGATCGACTCGGTGGCCGACAAGGGCCTATTCCACAAGAACAAGGCCGCGCGCACCAAGAGCCGTCTGGCGGCCAAGGTGAAGGCGCTCGCGCTGGCCTGAGCCCAGGCACGCCGATCGAACCAGGGCCCGCTCGACGCGGGCCCTTTTGCTTCGCTCGCCGCCTACGACTCGGGCCGAGCCCGCCCGTAGAATCGACGCGCGCCGGAACGTGACCGAAGCGTCGCGCGCCGGCGTTTTTCTTCCACCCCGCGCCCGCTCGTCGGGTGCCCGAGGAGGCCCGTCGATGAACGCCCCGGACCCCGCCATCGCCCACGCCAGCGGCCCGATGCCGCATGTGCTCAACACCTACGGCCGCCTGCCGATCGCGCTCACGCACGGCCACGGCTGCTGGCTGTGGGACAGCCAGGGCCGACGCTACCTCGACGGCCTGGGCGGCATCGCGGTCAACACGCTCGGCCACGGCCACCCCAAGCTGGTGCCCGCGCTGCAGGACCAGGTGGCGCGCATGATCCACTGCAGCAACTACTACGAAGTGCCGCTGCAGGAGCAACTCGCCGCCAAGCTGTGCGAGATCTCGGGCCTGGCCGGCGCCTTCTTCTGCAACAGCGGGCTCGAAGCGAACGAGGCGGCGATCAAGATCGCGCGCAAGTACGGTCACGACAAGGGCGTCGAACGCCCCGAGATCATCGTCTACGAGGCGGCCTTCCACGGCCGCTCGATCGCCACGCTGTCGGCCACCGGCAACGCCAAGGTGCAGCGCGGTTTCGAGCCGCTGGTCGAGGGCTTCGTGCGCGTGCCGCTCAACGACGTCGCCGCGGTGCAGGAGGTGGCGCAGACGCACCCGAACGTGGTCGCGGTGTTCCTCGAGGTCATCCAGGGCGAAGGCGGCATCAACCGCACGCGCGCCGAATACCTGCGCCAGATCCGCCAGCTATGCGACGAGCAGGGCTGGCTGCTGATGCTCGACGAGGTGCAGTGCGGGCTCGGGCGCACCGGCAAGTGGTTCGCCCACCAGTGGGCCGGCATCCGGCCCGACGTGATGCCGCTGGCCAAGGGCCTGGGCTCGGGCGTGCCGATCGGCGCCGTCGTCTGCGGGCCGAAGGCGGTCAACGTGCTCGGGCCGGGCAACCACGGCACCACCTTCGGCGGCAACCCGCTGGCCATGCGCGCCGGTGTGGAGACGCTGCGCATCATGGAAGAGGACGGCCTGATCGCGCATGCGGCCACCGTCGCCGAGGTGCTGTGGGCCGCGCTGCGCGAAGGCCTGGCCGGCATGAAGGGCGTGGTCGAGATGCGCGGCCAGGGCCTGATGATCGGCATCGAGCTCGACCGGCCCTGCGGCGCGTTGCTGCTGCGGGCGGCCGAGGCCGGCCTCATGATCAGCGTCACCGCCGAGCGCGTGATCCGGCTGCTGCCGCCGCTCGTGCTCAGTGCCGACGAGGCGCGCCAGATCGCCGCCATCCTGGTGCCTTTGGTGAGGCAGTTCCTGTCCGAGAGCGGCGTGCCGGCGTCATGAAGCCCGGATCCGGCCTCATGAAGCACTTCCTGCAGTTCAAGGACCTGCGCGCCGAGGAGTACGACTACCTGTTCGAGCGCGCGCGCGTCATCAAGACCCGCTTCAAGAACTACGAGCGCTATCAGCCGCTCGCCGATCGCACGCTGGCGATGATCTTCGAGAAGGCCAGCACGCGCACGCGCGTCAGCTTCGAGGCCGGCATGTACCAGATGGGCGGCTCGGTGGTGCACCTGACGAGCGAAGGCAGCCAGCTCGGGCGCGACGAGCCGGTGCAGGACACGGCGCGCGTCATCAGCCGCATGGTCGACCTGGTGATGATCCGCACCTTCGAGCAGGCCAAGCTCGAGAGCTTCGCGGCGCACTCGCGCGTGCCGGTCATCAACGGCCTGACCAACGAGTACCACCCGTGCCAGATCCTGGCCGACATCTTCACCTTCATCGAGCAGCGCGGCTCGATCCGGGGCAAGGTGGTGGCCTGGGTCGGCGACGGCAACAACATGGCCAACACCTGGCTGCAGGCGGCCGAGATCCTGGGCTTCACGGTGCACGTGAGCACGCCCGACGGCTACGAGGTCGATCCGCAACTGGCCGGCGTGCGCGATAGGGGCTGCTACCGGGTCTTCGACCACCCGATGGACGCCTGCCGCGGGGCGCACCTCGTGACCACCGACGTCTGGACCAGCATGGGCTACGAGGCCGAGAACGAGGAGCGCCGCAAGGCCTTCGTCGAATGGTGCGTCGACGAGGACATGATGGCGCTGGCCCAGAGCGACGCCCTCTTCATGCACTGCCTGCCGGCGCACCGCGGCGAGGAAGTCACCGCCGAGGTCATCGACGGCCCGCAGTCGGTGGTCTGGGACGAGGCCGAGAATCGGATGCACGCGCAGAAGGCGCTCATGGAGTACCTGCTGCTCGGGCGCATCGGTTAGACGCCGCCCGCTCGCCGCTCGCCGCTCGCCGCTCGCCCCTCGCCGCTGACGAGCACCCGCTCAGGCAGCCGCAGGCCGCACGCCGGCGGTCAGCGCCGTCAACGCCGCTTCGTCCAACGTCTCCTTGACCAGCAGTTCGCGCGCGGCGCGGTCGAGCACGTCGCGGTGCTGCTCGAGGATCTTCGTGGCGCCGTCGAAGGCGTCCATCACGATGCCGCGCACCGCGCTGTCGATGTGCTGCTGCGTCTGCGGGCTGACGCCGCAGCCGCCGCTGGCCTGCCCGGGCAGGTCGAGGAAGCGCTGCGGCTGCGTGTCGTAGGTCACGTAGCCGATCGACTCGTCCATGCCGTAGCGCGTGACCATGCTGTGCGCGATGTCGGTGGCCTTGGCCAAGTCGTCGGCGGCGCCCGTGGACAGGTGGCCGAAGACGAGCTTCTCGGATGCGCGCCCGCCCAGCAGCACCATGATCTTGTGCTCGAGCTCGTCGCGCGTCATCAGGAAGCGGTCCTCGGTCGGGCGCTGGATGGTGTAGCCGAGCGCGCCGATGCCGCGCGGGATGATCGACACCTTGTGCACGGCGTCGGTGCCGGGCAGGGACAACGCCACCAGCGCGTGGCCCATCTCGTGGAAGGCCACCACCTCGCGTTCGCGCGGATTCAGCAGGCGGTTCTTCTTCTCGAGGCCGGCGACGATGCGTTCGATGGCGACGGTGAAGTCCTGCAGCTCCACGTCCTGGCCACCGCGCCGCGTGGCCGCCAGCGCCGCCTCGTTGCACAGATTGGCGAGGTCGGCGCCGGAGAAGCCCGCCGTCAATGCGGCCACTTGGGACAGGTCGAGCCCGGCGGCCGGCCGGATCTTCTTGACGTGGACCTCGAGGATGCGTAGGCGCCCTTCCTTGTCGGGCCGGTCGACCAGCACCTGGCGGTCGAAGCGGCCGGCGCGCAGCAACGCCGGGTCCAGGATTTCGGGCCGGTTCGTGGCCGACAGCAGCACCAGGCCGGCCGAACTGTCGAAGCCGTCGAGCTCGACCAGCAACTGCTGCAGCGTCTGCTCGCGCTCGTCGTGGCCGCCGACCATGCCGCCGGCGCCGCGCGCGCGGCCGAGAGCGTCGAGCTCGTCGATGAAGATGATGGCCGGCGCCTTGGCGCGCGCCTGCTCGAACAGGTCGCGCACGCGTGCCGCGCCGACGCCGACGAACATCTCGACGAACTCGCTGCCGCTGATGCTGAAGAACGGCACGCCGGCCTCGCCGGCCACGGCCTTGGCCAGCAGCGTCTTGCCGGTGCCGGGCGGCCCGACCAGCAGGATGCCCTTGGGCATGCGCGCGCCCAGCCGTCCATAGCCCTTCGGGTCTTTCAGGAAGGCGACGATCTCCTGCAGCTCGGCCTTGGCCTCGTCGACGCCGGCCACGTCGGCGAAGGTGACGCCGGTGTCCTTCTCGACGTAGACCTTGGCGCGGCTCTTGCCGATGCTCATGAAGCCACCCAGGCCGCCACCGCCGGCCTTGTCGGCGAAACGGCGGATGAGGAAGAACCACAGGCCGAAGAACACCAGCGCCGGCAGCACCCACGACATCAGGTCGCGCAGCCAGGTGCTCTCCACGACGCGCGTGAAGGTGACGTTGTACTTGGCGAGTTGCTCGGCCATCGCCGGGTCGACGCGCGTGGCCACGATCACCGTCTTGCCGCCTTCGGGCGTCTTGAGCTTGCCGGTGATGGTGGTGTCGCCGATCACCACTTCGGAGACACGGCCGGCGGCCAGCGCCTTCTCGAACTCGCTGTAGGGCACCGGCTCGACGGTGCGCGCTTGCCAGATGCTCTGCAGCGTGAACAGGGCAAACAGCGCGAGCAGCCAGTAGCCGACGTTCCACTGCGTCTTGGGATCGGGCTTGAGCGGCATCGCCATCGTCGTCTCCTTGCGCCGCCTAGCGCGGCGCTCGCGCCAGGCGCCGGCGCAGCGCGGCGATCTCTTCCTCGAGGTCGGCCACCAGCGCCGCCAGTTCGGGCGCGGCGTCGTAGCACTGCTCGGTATGGCGCATCGAGCGCAGGCGGCGCACGACCACGGCCTCGAAGCGCCACTCGGACGGGCTCGCGCGGGTGGACACGCCGACGCCTTCCACCAGCCCGGCGCGCACGTGCTCGATCACCCAGTCGGGCGCCAGCGCGAGCGCGTGCGCGAGTTCGGGCAGCGTCAACGGCTGCGCATCGTCGTAGCCAGAGTCGTCGGCAGATTCAGGCATGGCGTCACTCTCCGCGTTCGGCGGCCGCGGCAGCCACCTTGCGCGCGTCGAAGTCGGGCAACTCGCGCGCCATCGCCTCGTAGTGCTGCCGAGCGCGCGGGTCGTGCGCGCTCGGCAGGATGACCCTCAGCGCCAGCTCCAGGTCGCCAGGCTGGCGTCCGGGCAGGCCGCGGCCGCGCACGCTCAGCGTGCGGCCGCTTTGCGCACCGGCGGGCACGCGCACCTGCAGCGTGCTGCCGTCGGGCATCGTCACCGGCACCACCGCGCCGAGCGCCGCCTCCCAGGGCGCCAGCGGCAACTCGGCGATCAGGTTGGCGCCCTCGACGCTGAAGCGCGCATGCGGGCGCAACTGCACCTCGAGGAACAGATCACCGGCCGGTGCGCCGCCCTGCCCGGCGCCGCCCTGGCCCGCGAGGCGGATCATCTGTCCCGGCCGCACGCCGGCCGGGATGCGCACTTCGAGCGTGCGCTCGACGAGTTCGACGTGCCCGGCCGCGTCCAGCCGCGGGGAGCGCAACGAGATCTGGCGCGTGGCGCCGCGCATCGCGTCCTCGAGGTCGAGCACGATCTTGGCGTGGTGCGCTTGGCCCCCGCCGTCGAAGGCGCCGCCGCGCGGGCGGCCGCGGCCGCCGTGCGCGGCGCGAGCGCCGAACATCTGCGCGAAGAAGTCGCTGAAATCGCCCAGGTCGGCCGCGTCGAAGCCGCGCCCCGAGAACTCGTAGCCGGCGTCCCAGTCGGGCGGCGGCGTGAAGTTCTCGCCGGCACTGCGCCCCCGGCCGAGGTTGTCGTAGGCGGCGCGCCGTTCGACGTCGCCGAGCACGGCGTTGGCCTCGTTCACCTCGGCCATGCGCGCCGCCGCGTCCGGCTCCTTGGAGACGTCGGGGTGGTACTTGCGCGCCAGACGCCGGTAGGCCTTCTTGATGTCGTCGGCGTTCGCGTCGCGCGCCACGCCGAGCACCTGGTAGTAGTCCTTGAACTCCACGATCGAACCCGCGCCTCCGAGGCGACCATCGTATCTGCTGTTCGCGGCGCCGGATTCAAGGCCCTTGAAAGCGCGCGGCGGCGGCCCTAACTGAACGACATCGGCCGCCGGCACTCCTGTCGTCGATGCCGAATCCGCAGCATCATCGATCGGAGGATCCGCATGTACCGAACCTTCTTCCCGCGCGACGTGTTCGCCGAGTTCGACCGCCTCCAGCGCGAGTTCTCGGGCCTGCTCGACGGCACCCCCAACATCCGCGGCTTGGGCCGCGGCGGCTACCCGGCGCTCAACGTCGGCAGCACCCCGACTTCGGTCGACGTGTTCGCTTTCGCGCCCGGGCTCGACCCCGCGGCCATCGAGGTGAATCTCGAGCGCGGCGTGCTGACGCTGGCCGGCGAGCGCAAGGCCCAGGCGCCGGCGAGCGACGCCAAGACCACCGTCCATCTGGACGAGCGTTTCGCCGGGCGCTTTCGCCGCGTACTGAGCCTGCCCGACGACATCGACCCCGAGAGCGTTGCGGCCAGCTACGTCGACGGCGTGTTGCACGTCGCCATCAAGCGCCGCGAAGCCGCGCAACCGCGCCGCATCGCCGTCCAATGAACCCGAGGAGCCAGACCATGAGTGCCGTGACCCCCACCCGCGACGAGACCCCGAGCACCCAGAGCAATGTGCCGACTGCGCGCAATGACGCTGCGCTGCTGCCGCCGGTGGACGTGATCGAGGATGCCACCGGCATCACGCTGTACGCCGACATGCCGGGCGTGGCCAAGGATCGCGTGACGCTGCGCGTCGAGGACAACCAGTTGTCCATCGAAGGCGAAATGCAGCTCGCGCTGCCCGAAGGCATGCAGCCGACGCACGCCGAGGTGCAGCGCGCACGCTACCGCCGCGCGTTCACGCTCAGCAAGGAACTCGATGCCGACAAGGTCAGCGCCGAGATGAGCCAGGGCGTGTTGCGCGTGCGCATTCCGAAAGCCGCCCATGCGCAGCCGCGCCGCGTGCAGGTGCAGGTGAGCTGAAGCCGGCCGCGCGGCCCGCGCGGCGTCCGCCGCCGGGGCCGCGTGCGCAGCGCCCTCAAGGTTGTCTCGCCCGCGTCGAAATCCCTCGGGCGCAGGCCCGGTGCCACCGGCCTGCGCCGGCACGGCAGGCCCGTGTCGACGCACGATCGCATGAGCAACAAGACAAAGGGCCTCCCATGCGCACCAATCTGCCCGTGACGGGCAAGGACCATCCCTTCCCCGGCGACACGACCCTGATGTCCAAGACGGACGTCAAGGGTCGCATCCAGTTCGCCAACGCGGCGTTCATCGCCATCAGCGGCTTCACCCGCGATGAACTGATGGGCAAGGCCCACAACATCGTGCGCCATCCGGACGTGCCGCCGGAGGCATTCGCGGATCTCTGGCGCACGCTCGAGGAGGGACAGTCCTGGACCGCCGTGCTCAAGAACCGGCGCAAGGACGGCGACCACTACTGGGTGCGCGCCAACGTCACGCCCGTGGTGCGCGAAGGCAAGACGGTCGCCTACGTGTCGGTGCGCACCAGGCCGAGCGAAGACGACATCGCCGCGAGCGATGCGCTGTTTCGCCGGATGCGCGAAGGCACGGCGCGCGGCCTGCGGATGCGCCGCGGCGTGCTCGTGCACGGAGGCCTGTGGGCTTGGCGCTCGTTCTTCAAGACGGCGTCCGTGGCCACGCGCGTGTGGCTCGGCTGCGGCCTGGCCGCCCTGCCGGCGGCGGCGGCGGCCGTCACCTTCGCGCCCTCTCCCGCCGCGGCGGCCCTCGGTGCCGGGGCGGCGCTGGCCGGCTGGCTCATCGGCGGGCTGCTGCTGCAGCGCCAGATCGTGGCCCCGATCCGCAGCGTGGCACAACAGGCGCAATGCGTGGCCAGCGGGCAATCGGCGTTGCAGCCGGAGCTCGGCCGCATCGACGACATCGGTATGCTGATGCGCTCGGTCAACCAGGCCGGCCTGAACCTGCGCTCGCTGCTCGACGACGTGAGCGGCCAGGTCGGCGGCCTCACCACCGCCAGCAGCGAGATCGCCGCCGGCAACAACGACCTGTCTGCACGCACCGAGCAGGCGGCAGCCAGCCTGCAGCAGACGGCGGCCTCGATGGAGGAGATGACGGCCACCGTGCGTCAGAGTGCCGAGAGCGCGCGCATGGCCGCCGAACTCGCCGGCACGGCCTGCGCCGCGGCGACCGAAGGCGGGCAAGTCGTGGGCGGGGTGGTGGCCACGATGGATCAGATCAGCGCCAGTTCGCGCCGCATCGCCGAGATCACGTCGACGATCGACACCATCGCCTTCCAGACCAACCTGCTGGCGCTGAACGCCGCGGTGGAGGCGGCCCGTGCCGGCGAGCAGGGCCGAGGCTTCGCGGTCGTGGCCGGCGAGGTGCGCGCGCTGGCGCAGCGCTCGGCCGGAGCGGCGCGCGAAATCAAGATCCTGGTCGATGCCTCGGTGCAAGGCGTGGACGCCGGCAACCGGCAGGTCGTGAATGCCGGCGAGGCGATGGAGCGCATCGTGGCCCAGGTGCGCCGCGTCGGCGACTTGATCTCGGAGATCAGCGCCTCGTCGGTGGAGCAGAGCCAAGGGCTCGGACAGGTCAATGCCGCGGTCGGCGAACTCGATCGTGTGACGCAGCAGAACGCGGCGCTGGTCGAGCAAAGCGCGGCAGCCGCCGGCAGCCTGAACACGCAGGCCGTCGTCTTGCGAGACGCGGTACTCGCCTTCCGGCACGCCACCTGACGCGCCGCGGCCGACGAGCCGCGCAGACTCCCCGCGGCGCGCTCAGTACGTCGCGCGCCCGCCGCTGATGTCGAACACGGCGCCGGTGGTGAACGAGCAGTCCTCGCTCGCCAGCCACGCCACCATGGCGGCGATCTCGTCGACTTCGACGAAGCGCGCCATCGGGATCTTGCCGAGCATGTAGTCGATGTGCGATTGCGTCATCTGCTCGAAGATCGCCGTGCGCGCCACCGCCGGCGCGACCGCGTTGACGAGCACGCCGCGCGTCGCAAGCTCCTTGCCGAGCGACTTGGTGAGCGCGATCAGCCCGGCCTTGCTGGCGCTGTAGTGGCTGGCGTTCGGGTTGCCTTCCTTGCCGGCCACGCTGGCGATGTTGACGATGCGGCCAAAGCCAGCCTTCACCATGGCCGGTGTCACGTGCCGGCAGGTCAGGTAGGGCGCGATCAGGTTCACTTCGATCACACGGCGCCACACGGCGGGGTCCAGGTCCCAGGTGGTGGCGTTGCCGCCGGTGATGCCGGCGTTGTTCACCAGGATGTCGATG
>JAGWTJ010000330.1 GCA_028869005.1 Burkholderiales bacterium
CGCCGGCCGCGCGTGGCGCTGTTCTCCACCGGCGACGAGCTGGTGATGCCCGGCGAGCCGCTGAAGCCCGGCGCCATCTACAACAGCAACCGCTTCACGCTGCGCGCGCTGCTGCAGGCGGCCGGCTGCGAGGTCGAGGACTTCGGCATCGTGCCCGATCGCCTCGACGCCACGCGCGACGCGCTGCGCCGCGCGGCGGCCGCCAACGACCTGATCGTCACCAGCGGCGGCGTCTCGGTGGGTGAAGAGGATCACCTGCGCCCTGCCGTGATGGCCGAGGGCCGCGTCGAGAACTGGCAGCTTGCCATGAAGCCAGGCAAGCCGCTCGCCTTCGGCGCCGTGCGGCGCGCGCCGGCCGACGCGGATGCATCGCGCGTGGTGGGCACTGCGAGCGATGGGGGCGAGGCGCTCTTCGTCGGCCTGCCCGGCAACCCGGTGTCCAGCTTCGTCACCTTCGTGCTGTGCGTGAGCACGGTGCTGCGCGCGCTGCAGGGCATGTCGACCGCACTGCCGCGGCCGCTGCCGCTCGTTGCCGCCTTCGACTGGCCGCGCCCGGACAGGCGCCGCGAGTTCGTGCGCGCGCGGCTGACCGACGCGGGCGAGGTCGAGCTCTTCGACAACCAGAGTTCGGGCGTGCTGACCTCTGCCGTGTGGGCCGACGGTCTCGTGGACATTGCCGCCGGCAGCACGGTCCGGCGCGGCGAGCGGGTACGCTATCTGCCTCTGGCCGAACTGGTGGGGCGATGAAGATCCGGGTGCGCTATTTCGCCTCGCTGCGCGAGGCGCTAGGCGACGGCGAGGCGGTGGAACTGCCGGCCGGCAGCACGCTCGGCGCGCTGCGCGATGCCCTCGTCGCGCGTGGTGGTCGTCACGCCGAAGTGCTGGCGCGCGGACGCGCCGTGCGTGCCGCGCTGGCGCAGGCGATGGCCGAGGACGCGGCGGCGCTTGCCGACGGCGCCGAGGTGGCGTTCTTCCCGCCGGTCACCGGCGGCTGATGGCGCGTGACGACATGACGCGCCATCGCGCCTTGCTGTCGTACGCTACGCCACACGCTGCGTCGGACCTGCGCACGCACCCACGATGAGCCGAGTCACCATCCAGACGCAGGACTTCGACCTGGCACGCGAAGTGGCGACGCTGCGTGCGGGCGACCTCGGCGTCGGCGCGGTGGTGAGCTTCGTCGGCACGGTGCGTGACCGGCACGGCGGCGGCGCCGCAGGCGACGTGAGCGCGCTCGAGCTCGAGCATTACCCGGGCATGACCGAGCGGGCGATCGAGGCCATGATCGACGCCGCCGCGCGCCGCTTCGACATCCGCGCCGCGCGCGTCGTGCATCGCGTCGGCGCCATGGCCCCGGGCGACCAGATCGTGCTCGTCGCGGTCGCCTCGGCGCATCGCGGCGAGGCGTTCTCCGCCTGCGAGTTCCTGATGGACTACCTGAAGACGCAGGCGCCGTTCTGGAAGAAGGAGACGACCGCCGCGGGCACGCGCTGGGTCGACGCGCGCGTGGCAGACGACGCCGCACTGGCGCGCTGGGGCATCGCCGCCGGCAACGCCGGCAGGGCCCCGGTCGAAACGAAGAGCGCCTGACCGGCCCGATGGCGCCCGACCGCCTCGACGACGGTTTCGACTCGCACACCTTGCGCCAGGCGCTCGGGCGCTTCGCCACCGGCGTCACCATCGTCACGACGACGGCGGCCGACGGCAGCCCGGTCGGCCTGACGGTGAACTCGTTCGCCTCGCTGTCGCTCGAGCCGCCGCTCGTGCTGTGGTCGCTGCGGCGGGCCAGCGCGAGCCTGGCGGCCTTCCGCGCCGCGCCGCGTTTCGCGGTCAACGTACTGGCAGAGTCGCAGATCGAACTGGCGCGCGGCTTCGCGTCGGCCCACGGACACCATTTCGCCGCAGCGGCATGGCTGCGCGGCGAAGGCGGCCTGCCGCTGCTGGCGGGCGCCGCCGCTTGCCTGGTCTGCGAGACGACGGCTTACCAGGAGGCCGGCGACCACGAACTCTTCATCGGTCGCGTGCAGCGCCTGATGGCCAGCCACGAGCCGCCCCTGCTGTTCCAGGGCGGCCGCTACCGGCGCCTCGGGCCGCTCATTTAGGCGCCCGCTTCCCTAGTAAGCAGGGCGCGGCCGGCCGTAGCGTTCGAGCCGCCGGCTTGAAATCCGCGGCACGCATGACCATCTGGATAGGCGATCCAAAGGAACGTCCCCATGCGCATCGACAAGCTGACCACCGCCTTCCAGCAGGCCCTGGCCGACGCCCAGAGCCTGGCCGTCGCCCGCGACAACCCGTACATCGAGCCCAGCCATCTGCTGGCGGCGATGCTGCAGCAGGCCGACGGCCCGAAGGCGCTGCTCGACCGCGCCGGCGCCAACACGGCGGCGCTGGCCACGGCGATGGAAACGGCCAACCGCAACCTGCCGCAGGTGAGTCATGAGGGCAGCGGTGGCCAGCCGGTACAGCTGGGCCGCGACCTGGTGAACCTGCTGCAGGCCGCCGACAAGGAAGCCACCAAGCGCGGTGACCAGTTCATCGCCAGCGAGATGTTCCTGCTGGCGCTGGCCGACAGCAAGAGCGACATCGGCGGCATCGTGCGCGGCCATGGCCTGAACCGCAAGGCGCTGGAAGCCGCGGTGGAAGCCGTGCGCGGCGGCGCCAGCGTTGATTCGGCCGAGGCCGAGGGCCAGCGCGAGGCGCTGAAGAAGTACACCCTGGACCTGACCGAGCGCGCCCGCCAGGGCAAGCTGGACCCGGTGATCGGCCGCGACGACGAGATCCGCCGCGCCATCCAGGTGCTGCAGCGCCGCAGCAAGAACAACCCGGTGCTGATCGGCGAGCCCGGCGTGGGCAAGACCGCCATCGTCGA
>JAGWTJ010000331.1 GCA_028869005.1 Burkholderiales bacterium
GGCGGGTTGCCCGAATCGAGCGCGGCCACGGTCTTGGGGATCGTGTCCTGCACCGGATACTGCGACAGCTCGACCTTCACGCCCTTGTGCTTGGCTTCGAACTTCTTGATCGCCGCGAACAGCGCATCGTCCTCGGCCTTGTAGAAGCCCTTGACCCAGAACACGTTGAGCGTCTGCTGCGCCGCGACCGGCCCGAATGCCAGCACCGCCGCGGCGGCCGCGGCACCGACCATCCACTTCTTCAGTTGCATCGAGATCTCTCCTGGAGTGCTCGCACCGGACGTGCGAGGAGCGGTCGGCGCCTTCGACCCCGAGGTTGGCGCTGGTACTATCGTATGATGATTGCGGACGTGCCAGGACAGGACAAACCCGCACCGTCGCAGCCTGCCCTCGCACCGCCGATCGGCTCAGGCCGGCGCTGCCTCCGGCCCCTCGACCGCCGCTTGCACGCGCGCGGCGTCGACCCCCAACTGCGTCGCCGCCCGCAGGATCTGCTGCCAGGTGGTGGCGTCGACCGGCACGCCATCGGCGCTGCGGCGGGCCCGGCTGGCACGCTCGGGGTCGCCGGCCAGCAGCACGCGCTCGAACCCCTCCCGCGCAGGTGCCTCGAGAAGGCTCGCGACAAACGCGTCGGCCTCGCGCTCGAAGGCCGCGCCGCCGCCGAGCGCGCTCGGGTCGACGAACACGCTCAGCATGCCGTTGAGCACGCGCCTGGCGCTGCCGTCCTCGCGGTGGCCGACAAGTCCGGCAGCGAGCGCGCCGCCGAGCAGTTCGCTCAGCACCGCCAGGCCGTAGCCCTTGTGCGCGCCCATGGTCAGGATGGCACCGCGCGGCTCGATCACCGACCAGCGCGGGTCGGTGCTGGGACGGCCGTGGTCGTCGATGACGCAGCCTTCGGGCAGCGCCTCGCCCTTGTTGTAGGCCACGCGCGTCTTGCCCTGCGCGATGACACTGGTGGCAAAGTCGAGGATCAGCGGTGCGCGTCCGGCCAGCGGCACGCCGGCAGTGAACGGGTTGGTACCGAAGCCGGCCTTCGCGCCGCCGAACGGCGCCACGATCGGCGCGGCGATGACGTTGACGAAGTGCAGCGACACGAGCCCGGCCGCCGCCGCCTGCTCGGCCCAGGCGCCGATGCGCCCGAGGTGATGCGAGTTGCCCAGAGCGACGACGGCGCAGCCGTGGCGGCGTGCGCGTTCGATGCCGAGCGCCGTCGCCTCCTTGCCGATCACCTGGCCGAAGCCGGCGCCGCCGTCCAGCCGCAGCAGCGCGCCCGCGTCGAGCACGCTGCGCACATGGGCGTTGGGCACCAGGCCACCCTCGGCGAAGGCCTCGGCGTAGCGCGGCAGCATGCCGATGCCGTGCGAATCGTGACCTGTGAGGTTGGCGTCGACGAGGTTGCCGACGACCGCCTCGATCTCCTCGGGGGCCGAGCCGAAACCCGCCACCACCAGACGCATCGCCTGCTCGAGCGCGTGGCGCGCAAAAACATGGGTGTCGGCCATCGCCTGGTTCGCTTTCACCGGCACTCGGGCACGGGCGATGGCAGCGGCCGGCCGGCGAAACAAGCCTCGAGATTGGCGCAGGCCAGGTCGGCCATCGCCTGCCGCGTGGCCGTGGTGGCGCTGCCGATGTGCGGGCTCAGCACGACCTGCGGCAGCGCCTTGAGCCGCGCGGGCACGCGCGGTTCGTCGGCGAACACGTCGAGCGCCGCGCCGCCGAGCGTGCCCTGCTCGAGCGCTTCGATGAGCGCCGCCTCGTCGACCACCGAGCCGCGCGCCACGTTCACGAGGATGCCCTTGGGCCCGAGCGCACGCAGCACGCCGGCGTCGACCAGATGGAGCGTGCCGGCGCCGCCCGGGGTGATGACGACCAGGTAGTCGCTCGCCGCGGCCAGCGCCTGCGCGTCGGCGACGAAACGGTACGGCAGGCCCGGCCGCGCGCTGCGCGCCGTGTAGGCGATCTGCATGCCGAAACCGGCGGCACGCTGCGCGATCGCCTGGCCGATGCGGCCGATGCCGACGAGGCCCAGCCGCGCCCCCGACACCTTGCGCGCCAGCGGCATCGCGCCGCGCGTTTCCCAGTCGCCGCCGCGCACCCAGCGGTCGGCCGCCGGCAACTGACGCGCTGCACTCAGCATGAGGCCGATGGCGAGGTCGGCCACGTCGTCGTTGAGCACGTCGGGCGTGTGCGTGACGCGCACGCCGCGCGCCTTGGCGGCCGCGACGTCGATGCCGTCGTAGCCGACGCCCATCACGGCGATGATCTCGAGCGCGGGCAGCCGCGCCATCAGCTCGGCGCCGACGCGCGAGTCGCCATTGGCGGCCAGTCCGCGGATCGTCGCAGCGACCGTGGCGAACGCCGCTGCGTCGCCTTCGTGCGCGCGATCGAGCAACTGGAAGCGCTGCTCGAGCAGCGCGGCATAGAGGGGCGAAAGCTTCGCCGCGGCGAGAACAAGGATGCGGGACAAGGCAGGTGCCTCCGATACGAGACGCGTGAGGTCGCGGGGGACGCGAGGGCATTCGAGAAGACTCGAGCGGACGCGGACCGACTCAGGGTTAGAACGGTGGGCCGTTCAATCGTCATACCATATTATCGTCAGCGTCCCGCCGGCCGACCCGGCACAAACCCGATGCCGGCGCCATCCGCCGCCACACAGCCGCACCGCCCCACCGCCCCACCGCCAAGCCAAGCACCTCATGAGCGACACCCCGCGCAAGAAGCCCTCCGAACTGCGCAGCCAGCAATGGTTCGGCCGCCAGGATCGCGACGGCTTCGCCTATCGCAGCTGGATGAAGGGCAAGGGCATGCCGCACGACCAGTTCGACGGCCGGCCGGTGATCGGCATCTGCAACACCTTCAGCGAGCT
>JAGWTJ010000074.1 GCA_028869005.1 Burkholderiales bacterium
CGGAGAACGAATGAACGCACGCACCGAAGTCCGGCCGATCGACGATCTGCGCAGCTATATCGCCGCGCTGGAGGCGCACGGCGAACTGCACCGGGTCAAGACCGAAGTCGACTGGAAGTACGAGCTGTGCCACGTCTCCAAGGTCAACGAGGAGCAAAAGGGCCCCGGGCTGCTCTACGAGAACGTCAAGGGCCACAGCATCCCGGTCTTCACCAGCGCCTTCACGACGCCCAAGCGCATCGCCATCGCGCTCGAGCAGGACCCGTCGCTGACGATGTGCCAGCTGTCGCGCAAGTGGATGGAGCTGACCACCAAGCAGATGATCAAGCCGGTGTACGTCGACAACCCGCCGGTGATGGAGAACGTGGTCGAGGGCGACGCGGTCGACCTGGAGAAGTTCCCCGTGCCCTGGTTCTATCCCGACGACGGCGGGCGCTTCTTCGTCACCGCGGGCTACCTGGTGACCAAGGATCCCGACACCGGCTGGACCAACCTCGGCACCTACCGCTCGCAGGTGCTGGGCAAGAACATCCTCGGCTCGCAGATCATCAAGGGCAAGCATGGCGACATGCACATGAAGAAGTACCAGGAGCGCGGCGAGTTGATGCCCGCCGCCGCCGTGGTCGGTTGCGACCCGGTGCTGTTCCTGGCAGGCTCGACGCTGGTGAGCGCACAGACCGACGAGTACGACATCGCCGGCGCGTTGCGCGGCCGCCCGGTGCCGGTGTTCAAGAGCGAACTCACCGGGCTCACGCTGCCGGCCAATGCCGAGATCATCGCCGAGGGCTTCATCGACCCGAACGAGCTGATGGAAGAAGGTCCGTTCGGCGAGTACACCGGCTACTACTCGGGCAACAAGGGCAAGGACTATCCGAAGCCGGTGCTGCGCGTCAAGCGCATCCTGTACCGCAACAAGCCGGTGTTCTGGTCGACGACGGTGGGCAAACCGATCAACGACATCCACATGATCCAGTCGCTGAACCGCACCGGCGCGCTGTGGTACGACCTCGAGACGATGAAGGTGCCGGGCATCCAGAGCGTGTACCTGCCGGCGGCGGCGACCGGACGCTTCTGGGCCATCGTGTCGGTCAAGCAGATGTACCCGGGGCACTCGAATCACGTCGGCAACGCCGTGATCGCGAGTACCACCGGCCACTACGGACTCAAGGGCGTGATCGTGGTCGACCACGACATCGAGGCCGACGACATGGACCGCGTCTGGTGGGCGTTGGCCACGCGCTTCGATCCCAAGCGCTCGGCCCAGATCATCGACCGCGGCCGCTCGACCCCGCTCGATCCGGGCCTGCCGATCGAGGCGCGCGACATCACCAGCCGCATCATCCTCGACGCCTGCACGCCGTACGAGTGGGCGAACAAGCCCAACGAGATCTTCATGGATCGCAGGATGTTGCAGCAGGTGTCCGACCGCTGGAACGAGTACGGGTTCAAGGGCGCGAGCCCGGTCGCCGACATGATCGGCCGGCTGACCAAGCCCGAGGTGAAGAAGACCGCCAAGCCCAAGGGCTGAGCGCGCGAGAAGGCCGCCATGAAGAAGGGCATCGTCATCGTCTGCAACCTCGACACCCGGGGCGAGGACATCGTCTTCGTCAAGGACCTGATCGCCGGGCGCGGCCACCAGCCGATCCTGCTCGACTTCAGCATGGAGGAGCCGCCGCCCTTCGCCGGCGACATCCGCACCGAGGAGGTGGCGGCGCGCGGCGGTCTGCCGATCGAGACCGTGCGCGAGAAGTACCGCAGCGATCGCGACGCGGCGATGCGCAACCAGATCGCCGGCGCGTCGGCCATCGTCGCCGAACTGCATGCGGCGGGGCGCGTGCACGGCATCATCGGCATCGGCGGCGGCACCTCGACGCTGGTGTCGACGTCGATCATGAAGACGCTGCCCTTCGGCATGCCCAAGCTGATGGCGTCGCCGATGGCCGCGCACCCGGCGTACATCGACAAGTACGTCGGCACGCGCGACATCACGATGCACCACACGGTGCTCGACGTCGTCAAGATGAACCCGCTGCTCAAGGCGCAGATCGTGAACGCGGTCGGCGCCATCTGCGGCATGGTCGAGATGACGCTGGGCACCGATTTCCGCTTCGACAAGCCCTGCGTGGCGGTGTCGTCGTTCGGCTTCGGCGAGATGGCCGTGCAGACGGCCCTGGGCATGCTGGAAGACGCCGGCTTCACGCCCATCGTCTGCCACGCGCAAGGCAAGGGCGACCGCGCGATGGAGGAGATGATCCGCGACGGCGCGTTCCAGGGCGCGCTCGACCTCTGCATCGGCGGCGTCATGGAGCACCTGTTCGAGGGCAACCGCGATCCGGGCCCCGACCGGCTGAAGGCGGCGGCGGCGGCCGGCATTCCGACCGTGCTGGCGCCCTGCGGCCTGGACATCCTCTCCTACGGCGGCCGCGACGACATGCTGGCCAAGACGCGCGACCGCGCCCAGTTCGTGCAGGACGCCTTGCGCGTGCAGGTGCGCACGACGGCCGACGAGCTGCGCGCTGCCGCCGACGTGATCGCCGAGCGCCTGAACGCGGCGCAAGGCGAGTGGACCTTCCTCGTGCCGCTGCAGGGCTGGTCGTCGCTCGATCGCCCCGGACGCCCGATGCACGACCCAGCGGCCGACGCCGCCTTCGTCGAGCGGCTCGAGAAGCGCCTGACGCAACCCGAACGCGTGAAGAAGGTCGATCTGCAGCTGTACACGCCCGAGTTCGCGCGCGTCGCAGTCGACGAGTTCGCGCGCCTGTACCAGGCGGCGCACGCGCCGCAGACGGCGGGCGCGGCGTGAGCCGGCCGCGCTCGCAGGAGAGATCGCGATGATCGTGCGCAACTGGATGCAGCCCGAGCCGCTCACCATCCCGGGCTCGACGCTGGTGTCCGAGGCCAAGCGGCTGTGTGCCGAGAACCATCTGCACGCGCTGCCGGTGGTCGACGACGGGCGGCTGCGCGGCCTCGTGACGCGTGTCAATCTGCTGCGCATGGGCCAGCTCGTGCTCGCGACGCAGAACCCCGACGAATTCAACTTCTTCGTCAGCCGGCTGCGCGTGCGCGACGTGATGGTGCGCCGGCCGGCCACGCTGCAGCCGGGCGACTCCATCGAGCATTGCCTGCGCAAGGGCCAGCAGCTGGGCGTCGCGCAGTTCCCGGTGCTCGAAGGCGAGCGCGTCGTCGGCGTGATCTCGGCCAACGAGATCTTCCAGATCGCGGGCCAGTGCGTCGGCGTCTCCGACGGCTGCGCCGGCATCACGGTGGGCCCGGTGCGGCTCGGTCCGGGCGTGATGGGACGCATCGCCGCCGCCGCCGAGCGCGCCGGCGCCGTGCTGCAGGCCCTATCGCCGATCGCCTTTCGCGGCGATGCCGTCGCCGGCGGGCCGGCCGATGCGCGCAAGATCCAGCTGCGCCTCACCGGCGCCGCCGTGCACGAGGTCGCGGCAGCGCTGGAGGCGGCGGGCTTCGCCGTGATAGGCTGCACCGAGGCTACCGAGTCCGCGCTCGCAGCCTGAGCGACCCGGGCCCTCTCGCCACACTGGCCCCGGCCTCGTTCGATTCGCGCCCCATCCTCGCCCGACCGCAGAGAAGTACCTGCCATGTCCCAGCCCCTGATCGTCGCGATCACCGGCGCCACCGGCGTCATCTACGGCGTCGAGCTGCTGCGCGTGCTCAAGGCGCTCGACCAGCCGACGCATCTGATCCTGAGCGAAGCGGCGGGCCTGAACTTCGCGATCGAGACGCCGTACACGCTCGAAGACGTGCGCGCGCTCGCCGACGTGGTCTACAACAACAAGGACGTCGGCGCCGCGGTGGCCAGCGGATCGTTCCGCACGCGCGGCATGATCGTCGCGCCGTGCACCATCAAGACGCTGTCGGCGATCGCCAACTCGTTCACCTACAACCTGGTCGTGCGTGCCGCCGACGTGCAGTTGAAGGAAGGCCGCAAGCTGGTGCTGATGGTGCGCGAGACGCCGCTGCACAAGGGCCACCTCGAACTGATGACGCGCGCCGCCGACTGCGGCGCCGTGATCCTGCCGCCGATGCCGGCCTTCTACCACCAGCCCAAGACGATCATGGACCTGATCCATCAGTCGATCGGCAAGGCGCTCGACCAGGTGGGCGTCGAGCACGATCTGTTCCGCCGCTGGAGCGGACACGGCAAGGCGGCGGCGCAGGGCCAGCACACGCAGGCGGTGCAGCCGGCGCAGGCCGCGCCGCCCGCCCTGCCCTCCAAGCACTGAATCGACGCCCGGGCGCCGGCCGCACTGCACCGGGCTGCACCGGGCCATACGCGGATGCAGCGCACACCGCACGACTTCTGGCGCTTCTCGCTGCGCGTCTACCGCGCCGGCGGCGTCGAGTCGGCCTGCCTTGCGCTGCAGGACGGCTGCGGCGCCGACGTCAACCTGTTGCTGTTCTGCGGCTGGCTCGCCGGCCGCGGCTGGAGCCTCGACCGCAGGCGGCTGCGGCAGGCGATGGCGCGCGTCGGCGCCTGGCAGTCGGAGGTCGTGGTACCACTGCGCGCAGCGCGACGCGCGCACAAGCGGCTCGCCGCCGACGCGGCGGCAGCGCACGCGCCACATGACGGCGCCCCTTCGCTGCACCAGCGCCTGCTGGCGCTCGAACTCGATCTCGAGTACGCCGAGCAGAGCATGCTCGTCGCGCTCGCTGCCTCGTGGCCCGCGCCGGCGCGCACGCTGCCGTGCGCCGCGGCAGCGCGGGCCAGCCTCGAGCGCTACCTGCAATTGCTCGAAGGCGGCCCCGAAACGGACGCGGCACCCGCGCTGGCGCGCCTGGTGGCGGCCTTCGCCGATGCCGGGCCGACGGCCTCTGCGGGCCGGCCAGCCGACGCGAGCTGACGGCCCTACTCCCTCTCCCGCGGCGCGGGAGAGGGCGGGGGTGAGGGTCGTCGAGCGCCACCGCCGCTGCCGGGAAGGCCTCCGACTGTGCGGCGCGACCTGCCGTAGAACAATGGGCCTCGCCCCCCGATGGCCGTGCCGCATCCCGACCTGCCCGCCACCGTCATCCGCCTGATGGCCGCGCGTGTCGCACGCAGCGTCGGCCAGGGCGCGCTCGTGGCGGCGTTCGCTCTGTACCTGCATGCGCTCGACTGGTCGGCACCGGCGAGCCTGCAGAACGTGTCGATCCAGATTCCGCGTGCGCTCGGTCCGCTCGTCGCAGGCTTCATGCTGCACGCGGGGATGCTGCGTGCGCCCTTCTTCGTCGCGGCGCTGCTGCAGGGCAGCTACCTGGTGCTGTACGTGCGCTTCTTCGGCGCACACGCTGCGGGCGAGTCGCCCTGACGCCCCGATTCCCGTCGCTGCGCGCCGCGATCTCTCACATGCCCAGGTAGGCGCGCTGCACCTGCGGATCGTCGGCCAGTTCGCGTGCACTGCCTTCGCGCACGATGCGCCCCGTCTCCATCACGTAGCCGCGATCGGCCACGGCCAGCGCCGCGTGCACGTCCTGCTCCACCAGCAGCACGGTGACGCCCTGCCGGCGGATGTCGAGCAGCGTGTCGCACAGCAGGTCGACGATGACCGGCGCGAGCCCGAGGCTCATCTCGTCGATCATCACCAGCCGCGGACGCGCCATCAGCGCGCGCCCCATCGCGCACATCTGCTGCTCGCCGCCGGACATGCTGCCGGCCCACTGCCGACGCCGCTCGCCCAGGCGCGGGAAGATCGCGTACACGCGCTCCAGATCGGCGCCGATGGCGGCGCCGTCGCGGCGCCGGTAGGCGCCCATCATCAGGTTGTCCTCGACGCTCATGCGATCGAAAAGCTGGCGTCCCTCGGGCACCTGCACCAGCCCGAGCGAGAACACCGCGTCGGCGCTGGCGCCGGCCAGCGAGCGGCCGCCGAAGCGCAGCTCGCCCTGCGCGTCGATCAGGCGCGACAGCGCACGCAGCAGCGTGGTCTTGCCGGCGCCGTTGGCACCCACCAGGGCCACGATCTCCGCCGCACGGATGGACAGGCTCACGTCGCGCAGCACCGGCATGCCGGCGTAGCCGGCGTTCAGGCGCACCACGTCGAGCAGCGGCTCGTCGGTCGCGGCCTGTGCCGGCGCCGCCGTCGTCGCTGCCGTAGTCGCCGTCATGGCTGCCTGCATGGCCTCCGTCATTGCCGCTTCCGCCCGAGGTAGGCCTCGACCACCTGCGGATCGCGCAGCACCTCCTCGGTGGCGCCCTCGGCGATCTTGACGCCGTGATGCAGCACCAGCAAGCGGTCGCACAGGCTTCTGATGGCCTGCATGACATGCTCGATCACGAGGATGCTGATGCCCTGCTCGCGCAGCTTGCGGATGACCGCTATCACCTCCTCGATCTCGACGCTGTTGAGCCCGGCCATGACCTCGTCGAGCAGCAGCAGGCGCGGCTTCATCGCCAGCGCCTTGGCCAGCTCGAGCCGCTTGCGGTCGGGCCCGCCGAGTTCGTCGGCGCGGCGCGCCGCGCGCGCGTCCAGGCCGACGAACTCCAGGCAATCGCGCGCGCGGGCGCGGGCGCGGGCGAAGTCGTGTTCACCGCCGCCGGCGCCGAACAGCGCACCGACGGCGACGTTGTCCTGCACGCTCAGGCCCGGAAACGGCTTCATGATCTGGAAGGTGCGCCCGATGCCCAGGTGTGCGCGCCGGTAAGCGGGCAGCGCGCGCACCGAGCGGCCCTCGAACACGATGTCGCCCGCGGTCGGCTCGAGCGTGCCGTTGACCATGCTCACGAGCGTCGTCTTGCCTGCGCCGTTGGGTCCGATGAGGCCGAGAATCTCGCCGCGCCCGAGGTGAAAGCTCACGCCGTCGACCGCCACCAGACCGTGGAAGCGCCGGGAGAGCTCGCGCACGCGCAGGATGTCGTCCACTTCTACAGCCGGTGGGAGCGTACGTTGTCGAAGAAGCTGCGCCAGCCGGTCTTGCGCCATTCGGTGCCCAGTTGCGCCAGGCCGCGCGGCATGAACACGACGGCCACCACGATGACGAGGCCGAAGAACATGCTGGCGATGCCGGTGACGCGCGTGGCCAGCACCTCCGAGATCGCCGACAGCACGAGCGCTCCCACCACCGGCCCGAGCACGCTACCCGCACCGCCGAACACCGCCATGATGATCATCTTGACGTTGAGCACGACGTCGAACACGCCCCCCGGATCGATGAAGGTGATGTAGTAGGCGTAGATGCCGCCGGCCAGCGAAGTGAACGCGGCCGACAGCATGAAGGCGAGGATCTTGTAGAGCGTGGTGTTCACGCCCATCACCGCCGCGCCCTCCTCGTTCTCGCGGATCGCGACCAGGCCGAAGCCGAAGCGACTGTGCGCCAGCCAGAATACGACGAGCGTGGCGAGCACGACGAGGGCCAGCGCAAGCTCGTAGAACAGCACGTCGCTCTTGAGCAGCGGCAGCACGAGGCCGATGTTGCTACCCGCAAGCGGCAGGTTGGAGACGATGGCCGTCATCACGAACGCCAGGCCCAGCGTGCAGATCGCGAAGTAGTGGCCCTTCAGGCGCAGCACCGCGATGCCGAGCACGCCAGCGAAGACCACGGCCAGCGCCAGCCCGGCGAGCAGCCCGACCCAGAACGGCAGCTGGAACTGTGCCATCGCGATGCCGACACCGTAGGCGCCAAGCCCGTAGAACACCGAGTTGCCGAACGACGGGTAACCGGTGAAGCCGCCGATGATGTTCCAGCCCTGCGCCACGGTGGCCAGCAGCAGCACGCTGATGCCGAACTGCAGCAGCACCGGGCTGCCGACCCAGGGCAGCGCCGCCAGCGCGGCGACGATGACCACCCCGCCGGTGATGCGCACGCCGCCCTTCATGCCGTCCTTCATGCCGTCCTGCCCAGCAGCCCGCTCGGCCGCACGACGAGCACCAGCACGAGGATGCCGAAGCTGGCCACGTCGCGATAGGTGGGGCCGATGTAGAGCGCCGTCAGCGACTCGATCACGCCCAGCGCCAGTCCGCCGACGATGACGCCCAGCGGGTTGTCCAGCCCACCGATGATCGCGATGACGAACGACTTGGCGGTGAGCGGCCCGCCGATGTACGGGTTGATCTGCGACACCAGGCCATAGAGCCCGCCGGCCACGCCGGCCAGCGCCGAGCCGATGCCGAAGGTGACGGCGTAGATGCTGCGCGGGCTCACGCCGTGTAGCCGCGCCGCCACCAGGTTCTGCGCCGCGGCGCGGATGCCGCGGCCGATGCGCGTGCGCAGCAGCAGCAGCCACATCGCCACGGTGAGCGCGATGGCGATCACGAACGCCGCCGCCTGTACGGCGGGGACGGTGACGGGGCCGAGCGTGAAGTGGTCGCCCGCGTAGGCCGGGTTGATGGCCCGGAAGTCCGCCGAAAACCAGAACTGCGCCAGGTAGGCGAGCACGACGTCGAGCCCGAACGTGATCAGCAGCGTGTTGAACATCGGCCCGCGGATCACGAGATTGAGCACGCCGCGCTGCAGCGCGTAACCCAGCGCGAACAGCGCGAGCGCCGTGATCGGCAGCGTCGCAAACGGATCGACGCCGAGCAGCGTGAAGAGGTAGTAGCTCGCGTAGCCGCCCAGCATGATGAACGAGCCGTGCGCGAGATTGACGATGTTGAGCACCCCCCACACTAGGGCGAGCCCCAGCGCCATCAGCGCATAGAGCCCGCCCAGCAGGAGGCCGTTCGCGAGGATCTGCAGCAGGAGATCCACGCCGCCGCGCCTTCGCTCAGCGCTTGTCCCAGGCCGCGAGCGGGTACTGCAGCTTGCCGACGAACTTGCCGTCCGCGTAGATCGGCGCCACTTGGTCGTTCTGGATCTGGATCATCACCTGCGGCAGGTCGATCTGTCCGGTCGGGCCGAACTTGATGTGTCCGTACAGGCTCTGGAAGTCGACCTTGGCCAGCGCGTCGCGCACCTTCGCAGGGTCGGTGCTGCCGGCCGCCTCGATCGCCTTGACGTAGGCCTCGACCACGGCGACGCCGGCGGCCGCGTGGTAGTCGGGGTCGTAGTGGTAGCGCGCTTTCCAGGCCTTGGCGAACTGCTCGGCGTCGCCGAACCACGGATCCTTCAGCGCCGGCGACGGCAGCCAGGCGGTCATGCCCGACGCGCCGTTGGCGTCGCGCCCGAGCGCGTGGCGGAAGTCCGCGCTCGGCACGCCGACCGTCAGCGAATACAGCTTGGGCAGCACGTTCAGGCTCTTGGCCTGGCGGATGAAGTTCAGGCCCTCGGTCTCGTGGCAGGCCATCAGCACCACGTCGACGCCGGCGCTCTTGATGCGCGACAGCAGCGACGAGAAGTCGCTCGCGTTGCTGCTGTAGCGCTCGTCGACGGCGAGCTGCAAGCCGGCCTTCTTCAGCAGCTCGCGCGTGCCCTTGGCCACCGCGACGTCGAACGAATCGTCGGCGTACAGCAGCGCCACCGTGCGCGGCTTCGGCTCGAGCTGCTTCATCGCCTCGATCGTGCTGCCGAAGTAGTCGCTCGCTGGTGCCAGCGTGCCGAAGATGTACTTGTAGCCGCGCGCATAGATCTCGTCGGAGGCGCCGCCGCCCTGCACCATCGGCACCTGGTTCTTCTCGGCGATGGACGAATCGGCGAGGATGAAGTTGCTGGCGAAGCCGCCGAGCAGGAAGTCGACCTTGTCCTGCGACAGCAGCTGCACGTACTGGCGCACGCTCAGGTTGACGTCGGACTGGTTGTCGAGCAGCCTAAGCGCGAGCTTTTCCTGCTTCGTGCCGACCTTCACGCCGCCGGCCGCGTTGATCTTCTCGACCGCCAGCTCGTACGCGTCCTTGTAGTAGCGCCCGGTGTTGGCCACCGGACCGGTGAGCTGTGTCGAGGCGCCGAAGGTAATCGTCTGGGCCAGCACGGGGCCGGCGGCCAGCAACGCGGCTGCCGCCCATAGCGATGCACGGAACATGGTGTAGCTCCTCTTCTCGGGGTGATGACGCCCGACCTCGCCGCGCTTGTGATGCCGTTCCGCGGTTCGTCGCGCACGGATACTGCTGCTGGCAACACGGGATCCCGAGACCCCCTTGCTGTCAGACTCCATGCCATGGACTCGGGCGCAAGGCTGCAGTTCCATCTGCGGCCATTCGACGCTGCAAGAAAGCAGCGGAACACCGCGTGACCCGACGAGGATGCCTTGCGTGCCGGCCAAGTCGCCGCGCGCGCCAGGCCCGGCGTGCGATCGGAAGACTCCTGCGCAGGCGCGATCGCGGGAGCGGATCGCGGCGCAGTGGCGGAAAGGGTGGGATTCGAACCCACGTTGCCGGAGACCGGCAAACCGGATTTCGAGTCCGGCGCATTCGACCACTCTGCCACCTTTCCTGCGGACCCCGGGGTCGGCGGGGAGGCGCATTGTAGGGCAGCGCGCTCAGGGTTCCGTGTGCAGCGTGAGCCCGCTCAGGCGCTGATCGGACAGCTTGGTTTGCCAGCGCTGCCCCGGCGCGAGCGGCCAGGCATCTGTGATCGTGCCGGTGGTGACGACGTCACCCGCGGCGATGGACCAGTGCGGCGTGGTGACAGCCATCGCCTCGACCATCGCCTGCAGCGCGTGCAGCGGGCCGTCCAGCACGATGGCGCCGCGGCCGCGCTCCTTGACGACGCCGTCGCACGACAGCTCGACCTCGAGTGCGGCGAGGTCGGCTGCCAGCGTCGGCCAGTCGGTCACCGGCACGCGCGGGCCGACGCGCAGGCGGCCGTGCAGCGCGAAGTCGGCCGCGGTGTCGGGGGCGGTGAAGCGCCAGCCCTCGTAGTGCGTGTGCACGACCTCGAAGCCGTGCGCCACCCATTGCACGCAGCCGCGCAACTGCTCGAGCGACATGCCGGCACGCGGCGCGCGCGCCAGGCCGAACACGATCTCGGGCTCGAGCCGCGGCTGGTTGAGACCGGCCAGCGCGAGCGTGCAGACCTTGCCGTCCAGCAGCTCGGTGGTGCTGCCCCACACCGGCGCCCACATCGGCTGGTAGACGCCGTAGCGGGCCCAGATGCCGCGGTTGGTGAAGCCGATCTTCCAGCCCAGCGGCCGCTCGCCGCGCGCCAGGCGCAGCTCGCGCAGCCGCTCGCCCACGGCGTAGGCGGTGGCGGTGTCGATGCCGCCGGGCGCGGCCGATGGCAGCGGCACGCACTCGTTGCGGTCCCAGGCGCGCAGCAGCGTCTGCGCCAGCACCTCGACGCGTGCGTCGGCGCCGCCGAGGCTCATCTGGCAAGCTCCACGCTCAGGCGCTCCGGTGTGAGTGCTTTGGAGCGGCCCTGCGCGCTCACGGCGCCAGCACCTCGAGCCCGTCGAGGTAGGGCCTGAGCGCCGCCGGGATGCGCACGCTGCCGTCGGCCTGCTGGTGGTTCTCGAGCACCGCGACCAGCGCGCGGCCCACGGCCACGCCCGAGCCGTTGAGCGTGTGCACGAGTTCGGTCTTGCCGGCGGCGTTGCGCCAGCGCGCCTGCATGCGGCGCGCCTGGAACGCCTCGCAGTTGCTGCACGAACTGATCTCGCGATACGCGCCCTGCCCGGGCAGCCAGACCTCGAGGTCGTAGGTCTTGGCGCTGGCAAAACCCATGTCGCCGGTGCACAGCGCGAGCACGCGGTAGGGCAGCTCGAGGCGCTGCAGCACCGCCTCGGCGTGCGCCACCATCTGCTCGAGCGCGGCGTCGCTGGCGTCGGGCGTCGTGATCTGCACCATCTCGACCTTGTCGAACTGATGCTGGCGGATCATTCCGCGCGTGTCGCGCCCGGCGCTGCCGGCCTCGCTGCGAAAGCACGGGCTGTGCGCGGTGAGGCGGATCGGCAGATCGGCGGCCTCGACGATGCGCTCGCGCACGCTGTTGGTGAGCGGAATCTCCGAGGTGCTGATGAGGTACTGCTCGGGCTGCGCCTCGTCACCGCCGCGCGTGACCCAGAACATCTCGTCGCGGAACTTGGGCAGCTGCCCGGTGCCCTCGAGGATCTCGCGGTTGACGATGTAGGGCGTCCAGCACTCGGTGTAGCCGTGCTCGCGCGTGTGCAGGTCGAGCATGAACTGCGCCAGCGCGCGATGCAGCCGCGCCGCCGCGCCGCGCAGGAAGGTGAAGCGCGAGCCGGCCAGCAGCGCGCCGGTGTCGAACTCGAGGCCGAGCCGGCTGCCGAGCTCGACGTGGTCGCGCGGCGCGAAGTCGAGGACGCGCGGACTGCCCCAGCGCCGAACCTCGACGTTGGCGCTCTCGTCGGCGCCGTCGGGTGCGCTCGCCTGCGGCAGGTTGGGCAGCGCCATCAGCATGGCGTGCAGCTCGCGCTGGATCAGGGCCAGCCGCTCGGCGCCCGCCTGCTGCGCCGCGCCGATGCCGTTCACCTCGGCCATCAGCGCGGCCGCGTCCTCGCCCCTGGTCTTGGCCTGGCCGATTTGCTTGCTCAGCGCATTGCGCCTGGCCTGCTGCTGTTCGGTCGCGGTCTGGATCTGCTTGCGCTCGGCCTCGAGCGCCTGGAAGCGGGTGACGTCGAGGAAGGGCTGCGGGCTCTTGCGCCGGCCGAGCTGCGCCACGACCCAATCGAGGTCGCGGCGCAGCAGGTTGATGTCGAGCATGGGGAATCCTCGGTGCGGTGGGCTGTGGTGCGTTGTGTTTCGCTACGGCGCTCTGCGATCGGATCGGTGACGCTGCGCGCACCGCGGCCGCCGGCGGCACCCGGCGCGGGCCCAAAAGGCGCGGCCGCCGCGGCGGCGCCGTTCAATACTGCGACGGGTGCAGCGTGCTCTCCGGGCCCTCGAGTTCGCCCATGCTGCGATCGCCCAGGCCGCGCGGCAGCGGGAAGCGGACCGACTCGTGCACGCCGTCGAGCTTGCGCACCGACACCGTTCCCAGCTCGCGCAGCCGCGCGATGACCTGCTGCACGAGGATGTCGGGCGCCGAAGCCCCGGCCGTGAGCCCGACGCGACGGCCTTGCGCAAACCATTCGGCGCGCAGGTCGGCGGCGCCTTCGACCATGTAGGCCGGCGTGCCCAGCCGCTCGGCGAGCTCGCGCAGCCGGTTGCTGTTGCTGCTGGTCGGGCTGCCGACGACGATCACCACGTCGACCGCCGGCGCCATCGCCTTGACGGCATCCTGGCGGTTCTGCGTGGCGTAGCAGATGTCCTGCTTCTTGGGCTCGCGCACGTGCGGAAAACGCGCCTTCACCGCGGCCAGGATCTGGGCCGCGTCGTCCACCGACAGCGTGGTCTGCGTGACGACGGCCAGGCGCTCGCCGCGCGGCTGCACGCGCGCCACGTCGGCCACGTCCTCGACCAGGTAGATGCCGTGCCCGAGCTGCCCCATCGTGCCCACGACTTCGGGATGGCCCTTGTGGCCGATCATGAGGAACTCGTAGCCTTCCCTGGCGAGCTTGGCCACCTCGACGTGCACCTTGGTCACGAGCGGGCAGGTGGCGTCGAAGATCTGGAAGCCGCGGCGCTCGGCCTCGTCGCGCACCGCCTTGCTCACGCCGTGCGCACTGAACACGAGCGTCGCACCGGCGGGCACCTCGTCGAGCTCCTCGATGAAGATCGCGCCCTTGGCCTTCAGTTCGTCGACGACGAAGGTGTTGTGCACGATCTCGTGGCGCACGTAGATCGGCGCGCCGAACTTGAGCAGCGCCCGCTCGACGATGGCGATGGCGCGGTCGACGCCGGCGCAGAAACCGCGCGGCTCGGCGAGCACGACCTCCTCGATGGCCATCACATCACTCCCAGCAGTCTGACGTCGAAGCGCACCGCGCGCCCGGCCAGCGGGTGGTTGAAGTCGAACAGCACCCAGTCGGGGCCGACCTCGCGCACGACGCCGGCATAGCGCCCCTGGCCGTCGGGCGTCGGGAACTCGACCACTTCGCCCACCAGGTACTCGGCCTCGGGGTCGCCGTGCTGCCTGAGCGTGGCCAGCGCCACGCGCTGCACGAGCGCGGCATTGCGCTCGCCGAACGCGGCGCCCGGCGGCAGCTCGAAGGTCGCCTCGGCGCCTTCCGCGAGGCCGACCAGCCGCTCCTCGATCGCAGGCGCAAGCTGGCCGCTGCCCAGCGACAGCGTCGCCGGCTTGTCGGCGAAGGTGTCGAGGATGGCGGCACCGTCCGGCCCGACAAGGCGGTAGTGCAGCGTGAGAAACGAATCGGGCTGAACGATCGGCGTGGGCGACATCGGAAGGGGGTTCAGGCAGGCCGCCATTCGGGTGCCGACGACGGAGCGATGCGGCGCACGGGTGCCTCGAATAGACTGACTGCGATTCTACCGAGCGGGCTTCACCCTCCCG
>JAGWTJ010000075.1 GCA_028869005.1 Burkholderiales bacterium
GCGCGCGCAATGCGCCGGCGATCGCGCGCGCCGCCGAGGCCGCCGGCATCGCGCTCGTGACCGTGCACGGCCGCACGCGCGAGCAGGGCTACGGCGGCCAGGCCGAGCACGACACGGTGGCGGCGATCAAGGCCGCGCTGCGCATCCCGGTGGTCGCCAACGGCGACATCGACTCGCCCGAGCGCGCGCGCGAGGTGCTGGCGCGCACCGGCGCCGACGCGCTGATGATCGGCCGCGCCGCGCTGGGCCGGCCGTGGCTGTTCGGCGAGATCGCGCACTTCCTCGTGCACGGCCGTCGGCCGCCGCCGCCGGCCACGCGCGACGTGCGGCGCTGGCTCGTCGAGCACCTGCACGAGCACTACACGCTGTACGGCGAATTCGCCGGCGTGCGCAGCGCGCGCAAGCACATCGGCTGGGCGGTGCGCGCACTGCCCGGAGGCGAGGCCTTCCGCGCCGCGATGAACACGCTCGACGACTGCCGCTCGCAGCTCGACGCGGTCGGCACCTTCTTCGACGCGCTGGCCGAACACCACGAGCGGCTGCCCGCGGCCAACGACGCCGCGGCGAGGATCGCCGCGTGAGCGCCGCACGAAGGGGCGTGTGGAGGGGCGCGCGTTGAGCCGCAAGTCGATCGAAGAGTGCGTGCGCGTCAGCGTCGAGCGCTATCTCGAGGACCTGCGCGGCGCCGAACCGAGCGACCTGCACGCGCTGTTCATCGCCGCCGCCGAAAAGCCGCTGCTCGACGTGGTGCTGAGCCGCGCCGAGGGCAACCAGAGCAAGGCCGCCGACTGGCTCGGCCTGCACCGCAACACGCTGCGGCGCAAGCTGCGCGAGCACCGACTCATCGAATGACCACTGCTCTCCTCTCGGTATCCGACAAGACCGGGATCATCGAGTTCGCCCGTGCGCTCGACGCGCTCGGCGTGCGTCTGGTGTCCACCGGCGGCACCGCGCGGCTGCTGGCCGACGCCGATCTCGCCGTCACCGAAGTCGCCGACGTCACCGGTTTTCCCGAGATGCTGGACGGCCGCGTGAAGACGCTGCACCCGCGCATCCACGGTGGGCTGCTGGCGCGGCGCGAGCGCCCGGCGCACATGGCGGCGCTGGCCGAGCACGGCATCGGCACCATCGATCTGCTGGTGGTCAACCTCTATCCGTTCGCGCAGGCCACCGCGCGCGCCGACTGCACGCTCGAGGACGCGATCGAGAACATCGACATCGGCGGCCCGGCGCTGCTGCGCGCCGGCGCCAAGAACTGGACCGACGTGACGGTGCTCGTCGACCCGGCCGACTACGCGAGCGTGCTCGACGAACTGCGCACCGGCGCCACGAGCCGCGCGACGCGCTTTCGCCTGGCGCAGAAGGTGTTCGCGCACACCGCGGCCTACGACGGCATGATCACCAACTACCTGACCGCGCTGGCGCCGGGTGCCGAGGCGGCGCCCGAACGCGTGCCGGCGCGCGCGCCGTTCCCCGCCGTCTACTCGCTGCAGCTGACGAAGACGCAGGACATGCGCTACGGCGAGAACCCGCACCAGACGGCGGCGTTTTACCGCGAGGCGCGCGTCGGCGCCGGGCTGCTTGCAGGCTGGAACCAGATCCAGGGCAAGGCGCTCAGCTACAACAACATCGCCGACGCCGATGCGGCCTGGGAGTGCGTGAGGACCTTCGACGCGCCGGCCTGCGTCATCGTCAAGCACGCCAACCCGTGCGGCGTCGCCGTGGGCGACACGCTCGCGGCGGCCTACGACAAGGCGTGGCAGACCGACCCGACCTCGGCCTTCGGCGGCATCCTCGCCTTCAACCGGCCGCTGGACGAGTCCACCGCGCAGCGCATCGGCGAGCACAAGCAGTTCGTCGAGGTGCTGATCGCGCCGGCCATTTCGCCCGCCGCGCGCGCCGTCCTCGCCTCCAAGCACAACATGCGCCTGCTCGAAGTGGCGAGCGGTGCGGCGGTCAACGCGCTCGACTTCAAGCGCGTCGGCGGCGGCATGCTGCTGCAGACGCCCGACCTCGACAACGTGGCGCGCGGCGCACTGCGCGTGGTGACGCGACTCGCGCCCACCGAGGCGCAGTTCGACGATCTGCTGTTCGCCTGGAAGGTGGCCAGGTTCGTCAAGAGCAACGCCATCGTGTTCTGCGGCGGCGGCATGACGCTGGGCGTCGGCGCCGGGCAGATGAGCCGCGTCGACAGCGCACGCATCGCGTCCATCAAGGCCGCCAACGCCGGACTGTCGCTGCAGGGTTCGGCGGTGGCGAGCGACGCCTTCTTCCCGTTCCGCGACGGCCTGGACGTGGTGATCGACGAGGGCGCGGCCTGCGTCATCCAGCCCGGCGGCAGCGTGCGCGACGAGGAAGTCATCGCCGCCGCCGACGAGCGCGGCGTGGCGATGGTGTTCACCGGGACGCGGCACTTCCGCCATTGAGCCGCGACGCCCTGGCCGCCGCTGCGGCCGGCTAGCATCTCCGCCATGTTCCTCGCCGACGCCATGGGCGTGCTGCTGGCCTTCGTGGCGCGCCTGATCACCGGCGCGCAAGGGCACTGGAAGGGCTGTGCGCCCCAGGCCGAGCAGCGCATCTACTTCGCCAATCACCAGAGCCACCTCGACTGGGTGCTGATCTGGGCCGCGCTGCCGCGCGATCTGCGCGCGCGCACGCGGCCGATCGCGGCGCGCGACTACTGGACGAAGACGCGCTTCAGGCAGTGGCTCACGAGCGCCGTCTTCAACGCCGTGTACGTCGAGCGCACGCGCCGCAAGGACGCCGGCGTGCCGGGAGGGGACGAGTCCGATCCGCTCGAGCCGCTGGTCGACGCGCTCGGCCATGGCGACTCGCTGGTCATCTTCCCCGAGGGCACGCGCAACCACCAGGGCCTGCCTGCGGCGTTCAAGAGCGGGCTCTATCACCTGGCCGAGAAGTTCCCGCAGGTGCCGCTGGTGCCGGCGTGGATCGACAACGTGCAGCGCGTGATGCCCAAGGGCGAGGTGGTGCCGGTGCCCATTCTGTGCACCGTCACGTTCGGCGCGCCGATCACCCTCGCGCCCGGCGAGGACAAGCACGGCTTCCTGGCCCGTGCCAGGGACGCCGTGCTCGCGCAGCGTCCGCTCGCGCATTGAACGCCGTGGACGTGCCGGCCTTGACGTCGCTCGCCGCGCTGCGCCGCTGGAGCGTCGACCAGCAGGTTGGGCTGCTGTTCGTCGTGCTGTTCGGGCTGCTGTTCGTGGCCGGCGCCGCGGTCGTGCTGCTGTCGCTGCGCGAGCGCGACGAGGCCGGCCGCGAGCGCCAGCAGCGCCTGCAGCGCGACCTGCGCGCCCTCGTCGTCGGCGCCGTCGTGTTCTGGCTGGCCTGGGTCTCGGGGCCGGTGGGCGCGACGCTGGCGTTCGCGGTCTTCTCGTTCCTCGCGCTGCGCGAGTACATCACGCTCACGCCGACGCGGCGCGGCGACCACCGCAGCCTGATCGCCGCCTTCTTCGTCGTCATCCCGGTGCAGTACCTGCTGGTCGGGCTGCGCGCCTTCGACCTCTTCACCGTCTTCGTGCCGGTCTACGTCTTCCTGGCCATTCCGGTGCTGAGCGCGCTCGCCGGCGACCCCGAGCGCTTCCTGCAGCGCAACGCCGAAATCCAATGGGGCATCATGGTGTGCGTGTACGGACTGTCGCATGCGCCGGCCCTGCTGCTGCTCGAATTCCGCGGCTACGAGGAGCGCGGCGCTTTCCTCGTGTTCTTCCTGGTCGTCGTCACCGCGACGGCGCAGCTGGCGCAGCAACTGGCCAGCCGCCGGCTGCGGCGACGGCCGCTGGCGCGCCAGATCGACCGCAGCTTCTCGGCGCGCGCCTTCGCCGTCGGCGTGCTGGCGGCGGCGCTGGTGGGCACGCTGCTGTTCTGGATCACGCCGGTGGATGCGCCGCGCGCCGCGGCCATGGCGGCGGTGGCCGGCGCCTGCGGCACCCTGGGCGAGTTCGTGATGCGCGCGCTGAAGAAGGACGCGGGCGTGCGCACCTGGGGCCAGCGCAGCTCGATCACCGGCGCCGCCGGCCTGCTCGACCGCGTGGCGCCGCTGTGCTTCGCGGCGCCGGTGTTCTTTCACTCGGTGCGCTGGTACTTCTCGTGATGCGCTGCCTTCGCGTCGGTCGCGGCCGGACTCCGTCATGCGCATCCTCGGCATAGACCCCGGCCTGCAGCGCACCGGCTTCGGGCTCATCGAGTTCGAGGGGCCGCGCCTGGCCTATGTCGCCAGCGGCACCATCAGCACCGCCGAGGCGCCGCGCGGCGATCTGCCGCGCCGGCTTTGCATCATCTTCGAGGGCGTGCGCGAAGTGATGCAGACCTATGCGCCCGACTGCGCCGCCGCCGAGATCGTGTTCGTCAACGTCAATCCGCAGAGCACGCTGCTGCTCGGCCAGGCACGCGGCGCGGCGCTCGCCGCGCTGGTGGCCGGCGGGCTGCCGGTGGCCGAGTACACGGCGTTGCAGATGAAGAAGGCGGTGGTCGGTCACGGGCTGGCCAACAAGTCGCAGGTGCAGGAGATGGTCAAGCGGCTGCTGCGCCTGCCCGGGCTGCCGGGTAAGGACGCGGCCGACGCGCTCGGCCTGGCGATCTCGCACGCCCACGCCGCCGCCGCGCTGGCCGCGGTCGGCGCCCAGACCACGCTCGCGCGCCGCGCCCATGCGCTGTATCGCAAGGGGCGGGCGTATTGAACAGGCCCTGGCCGCATTGCCCGGCGAGCGCGGTGCCAGTCGCCGGCTCTTGGGCGTGAAATCCTGCCTCGACGCGCGGCCTGGGTTGCCCGCGCGCGCCCAATAGCCGGGCCTTGCGCGGTTTGTTCACGGGCCGCCGTTGTGGCAGTCTGTGCTCCAATGGCCGCGAGGCCGGCAGCCCCGATCGACGAAGGAGGCTTCTCGCATGAGCAGTACCGGTGGACTGGTGCCCTGCACGGCAGGATCGATCCCGCTGGCGTCGATGCGCACCGTGTACCGCGTCGGCGAGGTCGAGCAGCGTCTGGACCGGCTCGCGCCGCGCGAGCACGAAACGCTGCGTGCCACCTACGAACGCATGATCGAGAAGGGCGCCGAGCGCTTCCAGGTCAAGCCGTCGGGCGTGCCGGCGATGCAGCACCTGTACGAAGAGCTGCCCAACTTCGCCGACGTGCTCGACGACGTCAAGCGCCAGCTCGCGCTGTGCCAGGACAGCCGCGACGCGCTCGAGATCACGCCGATGCTGCTGCTCGGACCCCCCGGCATCGGCAAGACGCATTTCGCGCAGCAGGTGGCGCTGCTGCTCGGCACCGGCCTGGGTTTCGTCTCGATGAGCAGCCTCACCGCCGGCTGGGTGCTGTCGGGCGCGAGCAGCCAGTGGAAGGGCGCGCGCCCGGGCAAGGTGTTCGAGACCTTGGTCGACGGCGTGTACGCCAATCCGGTGATGGTCGTCGACGAGATCGACAAGGCGCGCGCCGAGCATGCCTACGATCCGCTGGGCGCGCTCTATGCGCTGCTCGAGCACGACACCGCTGTGCACTTCACCGACGAGTTCGCCGAGGTCGCGATCGACGCCAGCCAGGTGATCTGGGTGGCGACGGCCAACGACGAGCGTGCGATTCCCGAGCCCATCCTCAACCGCATGAACGTGTTCGAGGTCGCCGCGCCCGACCGTGACGCGGCGCGCTCGATCGCGCTGCGCCTGTATCGCTCGATCCGCGGCGCGCACGACTGGGGGCGGCGCTTCGACGAGGAGCCGTCCGACGCCGTGCTCGACCTGCTGGCGCGCATGGCGCCGCGCGAGATGCGGCGCGCCTGGATGACGGCGTTCGGCAGCGCGCGCCTGGCCGGACGCGGCACGCTCGAAGCGGTCGACCTGCCCGACAGCGCACCGCGTCGCGCGACTATCGGCTTCGTGCAGTAGCGCGTCGCGCACCGCCGGCGGGCGCGGACAATCGCGCCCACCATGCGTTTGCCCTTCCTGAGCGGCGTCACGGCGCTCGGCTGTGCGGTGGTCCTCGCGGCGCCTGCTGCGCGCGGCCAGGCCGCTGCGCCGCGTGAGTCGGCTGCGTCCGCCACATCGGCCACATCGGCCACCTCGGCGACATCGGCCGCGCCCGCCCGCCGTCCGCGCGTCGGCCTCGTGCTCGGCGGCGGTGGCGCGCGTGGCGCGGCGCACATCGGCGTGCTCGAAGTGCTCGAGCAACTGCACGTCCCGGTGGACTGCGTGGCCGGCACCAGCATGGGGGCGCTCGTCGCCGGTGCCTGGGACAGCGGCCTGACGCCGGCGCAGATGCGCGAGGCGCTGGTCCACGCCGACTGGAACGGCATGTTCACCGACGCGCCCGACTATGCCGAGCTCGGGCTGCGCAGCAAGCGCCTCGCGCAGCGCTTCCTGCCGGGCAGCGAGCTCGGGCTGCAGCACGGCGGCGCAGTGACGCCGCCGGGCGTGGTGAGCGGGCAGAAGATCAAGCTGTTCTTCAACCAGCTGGTGCATGCCGATGCCGGCGAGCCGATGCTCGAGTCGTTGCCGCTGCCGCTGAGCATCGTCGCCACCGACATCGGCAACGGCCAGCGCGTGGTGCTGCGCGACGGCAGCCTGACGCTGGCCATGCGCGCCAGCATGTCGGTGCCGGGGCTGCTCGCGCCGCTCGACTACCGCGGCCACAAGCTCGTCGACGGCGGCCTCGTCGACAACCTGCCGATCGCCGAGGTGCGCGAGCGCTGCGGTGCCGACGTGGTGATCGCCGTCAACGTCGGCTCGCCGCTGCTCGCGCCGGATCAGGTGAGCGGGCTGTTCGGCATCAGCGCGCAGGTGATCGCGTTGCTCACCGAGCAGAACGTGCGCGCCTCGCTGGCGACGCTGCGGCCCAACGACATCTACCTGCAGCCCGATCTGGACGGCATCGGCGCGGGCGACTTCGACCGCGTCGCCGACGCCGCCGTGCGCGGCCGTGCTGCGGCCGAGGCGCTGCGCGCGCGGCTCGCGGCGCTGGCGGTCGACGCGCCGAGCTACGACGCCTGGCGGCACCGCGTCGAGGTGCGGGGGCACGACGTGCCGCGCATCGACGACATCCGCATTGCCGGCCTCGTGCGCGTCGACGAGCAGGCGGTGCGGCGCCACCTGCGTCAGCGCGTCGGTGCGCCGCTGGACCGCGCGGCGCTCGACCACGACATCCTGCGCATCTACGGCGACGGCTGGTACGAGAGCGTCGACTACGAGGTGCTGCGCGAAGGTCCGCGCACCGTGCTGCGCGTGCTGCCGGTGGAGAAGAGCTGGGGACCGGATTACCTGCGCTTGGGGCTGCAGCTCGAATCCAGCCTCAGTCAGGGTTCGACCTATGGCCTGCGCGCCGCCTACCAGAAGACCTGGATCAACCACCTGGGCGGTGAGCTGCTGTTGGACGCCGACCTGGGCAGCCGCACCGGCGGCTCGGCCGAGTGGTACCAGCCCCTGAGCGGCACGCAGCGCTTCTTCGTGCAGGCGCTGGCCGACTATCACCGCGAGCGAACCGACTACTTCCTCGGCGACCAGCGCATCGCCGAGTACGTCAGCGCCCGCTCGAGCGTCGAGCTGGCGGGCGGCGTCAATCTCGACGTGCTCGGACAGTGGCGCGCCGGCTGGCGCGAAAGCCGCACCACCAACGCGCTGCAGACCGGCGTCGACCAATACGGGCTGGTCGGCACCACGCCACGCAGCGGCGGCTGGTTCGTGGCGGCCGATCTCGACCGCTTCGACCGCCTGTACTTTCCGCGCAGCGGCTGGAGCGTGAGCGCCGAGGGGTACCGCTCGGAGCAGCGCGGCTACACGCGCGCCGCGCTCGACCTGCGCGCCGCCTGGCCGTGGCAGGACTGGGTGCTGGGCGGCCGCGCGAGCTGGGTCGGAGCGGCTGCCGGCACGCTGCCGATGTCGGAGGCCGGCAAGCTCGGCGGCTTCCTCAACCTCACGGGATTTGCCGCCGGACAGTTCGTCGGCGACGACGTCGATTACCTGCACCTGCGCGCCGAGCGCATCATCGGCCGCTTGCCGCTCGGGCTGCGCGGCGACATGCGCCTGGGGCTCGCGCTCGAGGCCGGCCGCGTCGGCGAGCCGTATACGCTGCAGGTGCGCAACGGCTGGCTGCAGTCGGTGGCACTGTATGTCGGCGGCGAGACGCCGTTCGGTCCGGTCTACCTCGGCTTCGGGCGCGGCTCGGGCGGCGCGACGAACGCCTATCTGTTCGTCGGCACGCCGTAGCGCCGCGGGCAGGGGCGGCAGACTCGGAACGGTACGGCACGGCACGGCACGAGCCGACACCGTCGCCTCACATCGACAGCGAGCCCTCGCGAAAGGCGGTCTTGTCGAGCCAGACGTTGACGAGCACCGCGCGCCCGGCGGCGGCGATGCGGCGCGCCTCGGCCAGCGCCGGTTGCACGTCCTCGTTGCGCTGTACCAGCAGGCCGGCGGCACCGAAGCCGGCGGCCACCTCGTGGTAGGCGCTGCGTGCGAGCACCGTGGCCACGTCGTCGCCGAGCATCTTGACCTGCTCGCGCGCGATCTGCGTCCAGCCGGCGTCGTTGCCGACGACGGCGATGACGGGGATGCCCTGGCGCACGAAGCTGTCGAACTCGGCCAGCCCGTAGCCGCAGGCGCCGTCGCCGAATACGATCCAGGTTTCGCGCCCGGGCCGCGCGCAGGCCGCGCCGAGCGCGAAGCCGGCGCCGACGCCGAGCGTGCCGAAGGCGCCCGGGTCGAGCCAGCCGAGCGGTGCGCGCGGGCGCAGCACGTAGCTCGCCGTGGCGACGAAGTCGCCGCCGTCGGCGACGAACAGCGCGTCGTCGCCGGCCTCGGCCTCGAGCGCGCGGAACAGGGCCAGCGGATTGACGTACTCGCCGCGCAGCGCGGCCTGGCGGTCGATCTCGGTCTCGCGCGCGCGATCCCGCTCGGCCAGCGTCGCGAGCCAGCCGTCGCGGCGCGCAGCCGGTGTCGGCACGGCCGCGGCCAGCGCACGGATGAAGCGACCGGCGTCGCCGATGGCGGCGATGTCGGGACGGCGGTTCAGGCGCGCGTCGCGCCGGCTGCGGTTGGCCGCCACCAGCGTCGCGCTGCGCCGCACGTGTCGGCCATAGTCGAGCCGGAAGTCGCAGGGCACGCCGGCGAGCAGCACGCAGTCGGCCTCGCGCAGCGCGTCGCGGCGCGCGTGGCGCCGCTGCAGCGGATGGTCGCGGCCGAGCAGCCCGCGTGCCATGCCCGACAGGTACACCGGCACGCCCAGACGCGACACGGCGACGGCCAGCGCGTCGGCCTCGTCCGCGCAGACCACGGCCTGGCTGCCGATCACGAAGAGCGGGCGTTCGGCACGGGCCAGCGCCGAGGCGGCCGCGCGCGCCGCAGCGTCGTCGGCCGTCGGCACGGCCACCGGCTGCACCGCCGGCACGCTGCGATCGGCGCTGCCTTCGAGCATGCGCGCGGCGTGGCGGTTCAGGTACCAGCGCAGCGCGCGGTCGGCCAGCGCCGTGCCCTTGCCGGCGGCCTCGGCGTACCACTGGCGGATCGAGTCGGCGTCGTACAGCAGGTCGACCGGGCACTCGACGAACACCGGCCCGGGCACGCCCTCGCGCGCCAGCGCAAAGGCCGCGGCCACGGCGCTGCCGAGCTCCCGCACGCGCGTGACCTTGATGAAGCGCTTGACGTGCGGCGCGACGAGCGGCCGCTGGTCGATGTCCTGCAGTGCGCCGCGGCCCTGCAGTGCCGTCGGTGCGGCACCGCCCAGCAGCACCAGCGGCGACTGCGCGAGCTGCGCGTTCTTCAGCGCCGTGATGGTGTTGGTGATGCCTGGCCCGGCGGTCACCGCGGCGACGCCGGGCAAGCCGGTCAGGCGGGCCGTGGCGTCGGCGGCGAACACGGCGGTGGCCTCGTCGCGCACGTCGACGATGCGCAGGCCGCGCGCCTTGGCCGCGGTGAGGATCGGCGAGATGTGTCCGCCGCACAGCGTGAACAGGCGCGGCACGCCGTGCGCCTGCAGCACCTCGGCAACGCGATCGCCGCCGTGGTAGGCGTGCGCGGCCATCATCGCCGACGCGATCGGTCCGGCGTGCTCAGGCCCACAGCACCTGCCCCTTCTTTCCGTACCAGGACTGCACCTGCGGCGCCACGGCGCTCTCGATGCGGCTGCGCCGGATCTTCATCGTCGGCGTGAGCGTGCCGGCCTCGATCGACCAGGGCTCGCGCGCGACGACCAGCATCCTGAGCTGCTCGTACTCGGCCACCTTGGCGTTGACGCGGTCGAGCAACTGCCCGAGTTCGCGCTCGACGTCGGCGCGCACTGCGGCGTCGCCGAGCCTGGGCCGCAACTCCTCGGACAGCACGACGATGGCGTAGGCCGCGCTCTGGCCGACGCCGGAGACCATCGACATCTCGATCATCGGGTTGACGTTGAGCAGGTTCTCGATCGGCGCCGGCGCCACGTACTTGCCCTTGGCGGTCTTGAACAGTTCCTTGGCGCGGCCGGTGATCTTGAGCATGCCGTTGGGGCGCCGCTCGCCGAGATCGCCGGTGCGGAAGAACCCGTCCTCGGTGAAAGACTCCTTGGTCAGTTCCGGGTCCTTGTAGTAGCCGCTGCACCGGCCGGGCGACTTGATGAGGATCTCGCCGCTCGGGTCCAGGCGCGCCTCGACGCCCTTCTGCGGCACGCCGACCCAGCCCGGCTCGCTGAACTCGCCCCACGAGACATGCGAGTAGGAGTTGTCCTCGGTCATGCCGTAGCCCTCGTACAGCTTGAGGCCCAGGCGCCGGTACCAGCGGATGAGGTCGGGCGGCAGCGGCGCCGAGCCGCTGCCGGCGTAGCGCACGTGGGCCAGGCCGAGCCCGGCGAGCACCTTCTTCTTCACCAGCCGGCCGACGATGGGAATGCCGAGCAGCCGCTCGAGCTTGGCCGGCGGCATCTTGGCGAACACGCCGTGCTGGAACTTGAGCCACAGCCGCGGCACCGAGATGAAAACCGTCGGTCGTGCGCGCTGCACGTCCTGCACAAAGGTCGCGAGCGAATCGCTGAAGTACACATGCATGTTGCCGTCGACCAGCGACGAGGCCTCGACGCACGAGCGCTCGAAGCTGTGCGCCAGCGGCAGGTACGAGATGACGCGGCCGGTCTCGCTGCGCATCCCCGTCTGCTCGCGCGTGAACTCCGCAAAACCCTTGCCGGCCGCGGTGATCGCGTCGAAGGTGCTCATCACGCCCTTGGGCCGGCCGGTCGAGCCCGAGGTGTAGATGAGCATCGCGAGTTCGTCTCCGCTGCGCTTGGGGCGGCCGCCGAGCGGCTTGCTGCGCGCGACGATCTCGTCCCAGGTCTCGTACTCCTCCTGCGCGCTGTCCGGCGCCAGCGGCAGCGCGATGCGCGGCAGGGCGGCCGGCACGCCGGGCTTCTGCGCCTCCCAGCTGTCGAGCTTGCCGACGAACAGCAGACTGGCCTCACTGTGCTCGAGCACGAAGTTCACGACCTCGGCGGTCTCGGTCGGGAAGATCGCCACCGTCGTGTAGCCGCCGATCCAGATCGCGAGTTCGGCGATGAAGAAGTGCGTGCAGTTCTTCGACAGGATCGCCACCTTGGCGCCGCGCGGCAGGCCCTGCGCCTGCAGGTGCGCGGCCATGCGGCGCGCCTGGGCTAGCGTCTGGCCCCAGGTGGTGTCGACGACGCGGCCGCCGCCCACGGGCTGCGTGAGGAAGACGCGATCGGCGTGCGCCGCCTCGTGCTCGTACACGAAGTCCAGAATCCCTCGCTGACTGGCCATGTCTGTCTCGCCTCCTGAACGCTGCCCGCCATGTGCCGGGCGGCGGGGCCCGGGGCGCGAGCGTACCGTGCCGGCCCGAGTCGAGGAACCGGTGAAACCCTTCGCGACTTGCGTGCAATCAGGCTTCGCGTCGAGACGGCGCGCGCATGGCGCTCAGTCGTCGCTGGCCAGCCCCGCGACGGCCTCAATCGTCGCTGGCCAGGCCGGCGACGGCCTGGTGCGCGGCCTGCAGTCCTTGCGCCACGACGCGCTGCTTCCACTCGGCGCCGTCGGTGTAGAAGGCCGCGCGCATCGCACGGCCGATGGCGTCGCGCTGCTCGGCCGGCGCCTCGGGGTGGTTGTACAGCCACTGGTCGGCGCGCAGCGCGTGCAGCACCTCGTCGAGTGGCAGCGTGCCGTATTCGAGCGCGAGCCCCGTGTACTGCGCGTCGGGGCAGATCTCGTAGGCGGCGTTGAAGATCATGCCGGTGAGCAGCGCCGAGGCCGAACTGCCGTCGTAGATCGACGTCACCTGCGGGCCCCACCAGGCGCGTGCGCGCGCCAGCGCCTGGGCGTCGTCGCGGTCGGCGCAGATGCGCTCGCCGTGGCCGCTCGGGCCGAGCCCGGTGTGCAGGTCGATCCAGGCCAGCCGCGCGCAGCGCGCGCCATGCTTCTCTAGCACGTGGGTGAGCGTGATGCGGCTCCAGGTCGGCGTGTGGCCGCCGAAGAACAGGCCCTCGGGATGGTGGTACTGACCGCCCGAGACGGCGCTTTGCAGCGCGCGTGCGCCGCGGCGCGCGGCGAACTCCTGCAAGCCGGCCTCGACCTCGGGTCCGGGCGGCCACCGGGCCGGCACCACCAGATGCGCGATCTCGTCGTAGCCCTCGTTGCGCGGCAGCGCACGGCCGAAGTCCTGCCAGTTGCGGTTGAGATCGACGTTCTCGTGCGTCGTGCGGTGCAGCCACGAGAAGCCCCAGGGGTTGAGCGCATGCACGTACAGCACGGCCACGCCGGCCTCCGCCGCAGCGCGTCGAAAACCGGCGTCGGCGAGCAGTGCGTTCTGCACGCCTGAGCCGCAATAGCCCTCGACGCCGTGGCAGGCGCTGGACACGACGAGCAGCGCGCCGGCATCGGCCGCGCCCTGGCGCGCGACGTCCATGGCCAGCGGCTCGCCATCGCGCCCGGTGAGCGGATGCGCATGCGACTGCACGTCGAGCCCCGCGCCTTCGGCGGCCGCCAGGAAGCGGCCGCGCGCTTGGGCGTAGCTGGCGGCGAAGAAACGCTCGGCGCTCAGAGCGACCCCTGCGCGGCTGCGGGAGCCTTCAGCCATTCCTCGGCGATGCGCACCCAGGCCGTAGCGCCGAGCGGGATCAGCTCGTCGTTGAAGTCGTAGTTCGGGTTGTGCAGCGTGCACGGGCCCTCGCCGTGGCCGTGCGCGCGATGGTCGCCCTCGCCGTTGCCGATCACGAAGTAGCAGCCGGGCCGCGCCTCGAGGAAGAACGCGAAGTCCTCGCTGCCCATCGTCGGCTCGAAGGTGCGCACGTTGCCGGCGCCGACCACGTCGGACAGCACGCGGCGCACGAACTCGGTCTCGGCGGCGTGGTTGACGGTCACCGGATAGCCGCGCGTGAACTCGAACTCGCAGCTCGCGCCGTGCGCCGCGCAGATGCCGTCGGCGACCTCGCGCATGCGGCGCTCGATCAGCGTGACCGCCTCGTTGGACAGCGTGCGCACCGTGCCCCGGAGGTCGGCAAAATCGGGGATGACGTTGGTGGCCTCGCCGGCGCTGATCATCGTCGCCGAAATCACGGCGGACTCCATCGCGCGCAGGTTGCGGCTGACGATGGTCTGCCAGGCCATCACGATCTGGCAGGCCACCGGCACCGGGTCGACGCCCAGGTAGGCGAGCGCCGCGTGCGAGCCCCGGCCGCGCACCTTCAGGTGGAAGATGCTGCCCGAGGCCATCATCGGGCCGGCGGCGACACCGAAGCTGCCGACCGGGTAGCCCGGCCAGTTGTGCGCGCCGAACAGGGCCTCCATCGGGAACTTGTCGAACAGGCCGTCGTCGATCATCGCCTTGGCGCCCGCACCGCCTTCCTCGGCCGGCTGGAACACGAGGTACACCGTGCCGTCGAAGTTGCGGTGCCGGGCCAGGTGCTTGGCCGCGGCCAGCAGCATCGCCGTGTGGCCGTCGTGTCCGCAGGCGTGCATCCTGCCGGCGTGGCGGCTGGCGTGCGCGAAGCGGTTGAACTCGGTCATCGGCAGCGCATCCATGTCGGCGCGCAGACCGACGGCGCGCGCGCTGCTGCCGTTCTTGACGATGCCGACGACGCCGGTCTTGCCCAGGCCGCGGTGCACCGGGATGCCCCAGTCGGCGAGGCACTTGGCGACGACGTCGGCAGTGCGCGTCTCCTCGTAGCACAGCTCGGGGTGGGCATGCAGGTCGCGACGCAGCGCGGTGATCGCGGCGGCGTCGGCAAGGATCGGCT
>JAGWTJ010000332.1 GCA_028869005.1 Burkholderiales bacterium
GCCGCCGAAGGCGACAGCCAGTGGGTGTTCTTCCCCGGCAACTACCAGGAGTACGAGGCCGACAAGGTGCGGCGCCTGGGCGAGGAAGGGGCGCGGCCCAAGCGCATGCGGTTCAAGCCGATCCACTGAAGCGGGGCGCGGCGACGGCGAACGCAGCGCGTCTTGTGCCGGCGGAACGCGGCGCGCGCCGCGCGGCGCTGGCACATCGCCGCAGAAGGCGCCGCAGCGCCGGCCCCGGACCGCTCAGGCCGGCCTGTCCAGCGCCGCGCGCAGCCGCTGCGGGTCGAAGCCGAGCTGCGGCCGGCCGCGCACCAGGATCACCGGCGTGCCCGGGGCGCTCAGCGCCTCGAAGTCGGCGCGGCACTGCGCGTCGCGCTCGACACTGCACTCGCTGAAGGCGATGCGGTTGTCGTCGAACCAATGGCGTGCGCGCAGGCAGATCACGCAGCTGTCGGAGGCGATCATGCGGATGTCGCCCGGTCGAGCGAGCCGCGCAACTTCGGCGCCGAGCGCGCCGTCGCGGCGTCCGGCCCACCACTGGCTGCCGGCGCTCATCGCGAGCACGAAGACGACGAACGCGAGCAGTGCGCGGCCGGTCGGCTTCATCGGCTGGCCCTGCTCACGGCGTCACAGCGCCGCGGTGACGACGACCTCGATCTTCCACGCCGGCTTGGCCAGTTGCGCCTGCACGGTGGCGCGCGGCGGTGCGTTGCCCGCACTCACCCAGGCCTCCCACACCAGGTTCATTGCGGCGAAGTCGCCCAGATCCGCCAGGTAGATCTGGCACATCACGATCTTGCTCTTGTCGGTGCCGGCGCGCGCGAGCAAGGCGTCCACCGCCGCCAGTACCTGGCGCGTCTGGCCGGCGATGTCCTGCGTGGCGTCCTCGGCCACCTGGCCGGCGAGCCAGCAGATGCCGTTGTGCACGGCCATCTCGGACATCCGCGCGCCGACGTCGAAGCGTTGCACCATGCTCAATGTCCTTTCCTGGCCTGCTTGCCGTGGCGTCCGTTCCCTTGCGCGCCGGCGCGCGCGGCACGAGGCGCGGCCGCGACGGCGGCCGCCGCTTTCTGGCCGAGCTTGGATTCGGTGCCGACGAGCAGCTTGCGGATGTTGCCCTCGTGGCGCCAGACGAGCAGCAGGCTCATCGCCACGAGAGCCAGCAGCAGCGGCTCCACGCCCCACACCAGCGCCTGGTAGAAAGGCGCGAACACCGCCGTCACGATCGACGCCAGCGACGAGTAGCGAAAGAACGCGGCGATGATGATCCAGGTCGCCAGGCTCGCCGCACCGAGCAGCGGGTTGAGCGCCATCAGCACGCCGGCCGCGGTGGCCACGCCCTTGCCGCCCTTGAAGCGGAAGTACAGCGGCCACAGGTGGCCGACGAAGGCCGCCAGGCCGGTGAAGGCGGCGGCGGTCTCGCCGAGCGCGAAGCGCGGACCGTAGAGCAGCACCAGCAGTACCGGCACGTAGCCCTTGAGCGCATCGAGCACCAGCGTGAGGACGGCCGCGGCCTTGTTGCCCGTGCGCAGCACATTGGTCGCGCCCGGATTGCCCGAGCCGTAGCTGCGTGGGTCGGCCAGGCCCATCGAGCGGCTGACGAGCACCGCGAACGACAGGCTGCCGATCAGGTAGCCGCCGAAGACGACCAGCAGGAAGGTGGCGGCTTGCATGCGGTGCGGAGTTTACGCAACGCGGGTCGGGCAGCGGCCGTTCACGGCGCGGTGCCCGCCAGCGCGCGATCGACGATCTCGCGCACGTTGTCGCTGAGCTCGGGCCGGGCGGCGACACGCGCGATCGCTTCGCGCGCCGCGCTGCGGTAGGGCTCGACGAGCGCGCCCCAGCGGTCCATCACGCGGGCGAAGCGCGCCGCCAGTTGCGGGTTGAGCGCATCGAGTTCGACCAGCTTGTCGGCCCACAGCACGTAACCCGCCGCGTCGGCGCGGTGGAACGCCGCCGGGTTGCGGCCGCACAGCGCAAACAACAGGCTGCGCACGCGATTGGGGTTCTTCAGTGAGAACTCGGGGTGCGCGAGCAGCGCGCGGGCGCGCGCGAACGAGCGTCCCGCGCCCTCGCCCACCGGCTCGCCGGCCAGCGCCTGCAGCGCGAACCATTTGTCGAGCATCAGCGCGTCGCCGTGCGCCATCTGGTGCAATCGCTCGATGACCTGGTCGACGAGCGGCGAATGCGCCTGCAGCAGCGCCGTCGCCGCGCCGAGGCGGTCGGTCAGGTTGCTCGCGTCCTTGAAGCGCTGGTAGGCACGGCCCTGCCAGACGGCGTCGTGCTGGCGCACCGCATGCCGGCACAGCATCGCCAGCGCCAGGTTGGCAAGCGCGCGCCGGCCGCTTTGCGCCGGCACGGCGGCGTAGCCCGCGTGCACCTGGTGCTGCTCGTAGGCGCGCACCCAGTCTTCGTGCAGTGCGGCGGCCAGTTGGTCGCGCAACTGCTCGCGCACGGCGTGGATGCGCTGCGGGTCGAAGCGCGGCAGTTGCTCGGCGACATAGGCCTCTTCGGGCACGCCGAGCGCAAGCGCCTTGAAGGCCGGATCGAGCGCCGCGTCGGTCAGCACGGCGCGCAGCCCCGCCGTGAGCGGCTCGCCGAGCTGCGGCGCGCCGCCCTCCGCCAGCGCGCGCAGCATGCAGTCGAGCAGCAGGCGCTGGCCGGCTTCCCAGCGGTTGAAGGCGTCGCCGTCGTGCGCGAAGAGCCGCAGCCGATCGCCGTCGGCGAGGCCGTCGTCGAGTCGCACCGGCGCCGAGAAGCGTCGCAGCAGCGACGGTACCGGCGGCTCGGCGATGCCCTCGAAGCTCCAGCTTTGCTCGTCGCTTTCGAGCACCAGCAGACGCTCG
>JAGWTJ010000333.1 GCA_028869005.1 Burkholderiales bacterium
CTGGTGCTCAACCCCAAGCTGCTGCTGCTCGACGAGCCGCTCGAAGGCCTGGCGCCGATCATCGCGCAGGAGCTGCTGGCGGTGATGTCGCGCATGGTGCGCGAGGCCAGCATGGCGGTCATCCTGGTCGAGCAGCACGCGCATCAGATCCTGCCGCTCACGCAGCAGGCGCTGGTGCTCGAACGCGGACGTGTCGTGCATCAGGGGGCGAGCGCCGAACTCATCGCGCAGCCCGCGCTGCTCGAGCGCTGGCTCGGCGTGGCCACGCACGACGCGCCGGCTGCTTCCTAACAGGCTGTCGAAATACCGGGTGGGGGTCACGGCGCCGCTGCATTCGAGGTTCTCCCATGCAATTCCATCATCGCGGCTATGTCTCGGGCGATCCGCGCGTGCAGCCTGCGGCCGGCGTCGGCATCGACCGCCCCGAACAAATCCCCGAGCGCGTGGACGTACTCATCGTCGGCGCCGGGCCGGCGGGCATGATCGTCGGGGCGCAACTGGCGCAGTTCGCCGGCATCACGACGCGCATCGTCGAGCGGCGCGCCGGACGACTCGAGATCGGCCAGGCCGACGGCATCCAGAAACGCAGTGTCGAGACCTTCGAAGCCTTCGGCTTCGCCGACGAGATCGTCGCCGAGGGCTGCGAGGTCACGCAGACGGTGTTCTGGAAGCCGGACGCCGCCGCGCCCTCGCGCATCGTGCGTGTCTCGCGCGAGCCCGAAGACGAGCACGGCACGAGCGAATATCCGCACATCCTGGTCAATCAGGCGCGCGTGCTGGACTACTTTGCGCGCGCCATGCGCAACGCGCCGACGCGCATGCAGCCCGACTACGGCCTCGAGTTCGAGAGCCTCGAGGTGGCGCGCGACGGAACGCACCCCGTGGCCGTGACGCTCGCGCACAGCGTCGGCGAGCGCAAGGGCGAGCGACGCGTCGTGCGCGCGCAGTACGTGGTCGGCGCCGACGGCGCGCACAGCCGCGTGCGCGCTGCGATCGGCTGCACCTTCGCCGGCGGCGCGTCGAACCACGCCTGGGGCGTCGTCGACCTGCTGGCGGTCACCGACTTCCCCGACGTGCGCACCAAGTGCGTGATCCAGTCGGCGGCGCACGGCAGTATCCTGCTGATTCCACGCGAAGGCGGTCATCTGGTGCGCCTGTACGTCGACCTGGGCGAAGTCGATCCGAACGGGCGCTCTGCCGTGCGCCAGACCACGGTCGAGCAGACGCTGGCGCGTGCGGCGCAGATCCTGCGGCCCTACACGCTCGACGTGCGGCACGTGGCCTGGTACAGCGTGTACGAGGTCGGGCACCGCGTCTCGGACCGCTTCGACGACGTGCCGCGCGCAGAACTCGGCCGGCGCACGCCGCGCGTCTTCATCGCCGGCGACGCCAGCCATACGCACAGCGCCAAGGCCGGCCAAGGCATGAACGTCTCGATGCAGGATGGCTTCAACCTGGGCTGGAAGCTGGCGCACGTGCTCGAAGGACGTAGCCCCGCGAGCCTGCTCGCCACCTACTCGGCCGAGCGGCAGGCGATCGGCGAGGACATCGTGGCCTTCGACAAGCGCTGGGCGACGACGATGGCGACGCCGCCCGAACAACTTGGCGGCGCCGCGCAGGTCGAAGCCGCGTACGCGCAGATCACCGAGTTCGCGCAGGGTTTCATGACGCAGTACCCGCCGTCGACGATCGTCGGCGCGACGACGCATCAACACCTGGCCACGGGCTTCCCGATCGGCAAGCGCTTCCGCTCGGCGCGCGTCATGCGCGTGGCCGACGCGAGGCCGCTACACCTGGGCCACGAAGCGAAAGCCGACGGCCGCTGGCGCATCGTCGTGTTCGCCGACGGCGCAGCGGCGGGCGCGGACTCGCCGACGACGCGGCTTGCGCAATGGCTCTCGCAGTCGCCGGCGTCGCCGCCGCTCGCCTTCACGCCGGACGGACTCGATGCCAACGCCTGGTTCGATCTGAAGGTGATCTACCGGCAGGATCACACCGGGGTCGACATCGCGCTCGTGCCGGCCGCCTTCATGCCGCGCGTCGGCCCGTTCGCGCTCGTCGACTACGAAAACGTCTTCGCGCGAGGGGCCGGTGAGGACATCTTCGATGCGCGCGGCGTGAGTCGCGACGGCGCCATCGTCGTCGTGCGCCCCGACCAGTACGTGGCGCACGTGCTGCCGCTGGCGGCGACCGACGAACTCGCGGCCTTCTTCGGCGCGTTCATGCAGAGCCGCGGACCGGCCGCGGCCTGAACGCCTACCCGCCGCGCAGCGCGGCCCGCAGTTGCGCCCCCACCTCGGGCCGCTCGGCGAACGGATCACTCGGGTTGCGCGCCGTCATGATGTCCTCCATGCGCATCTGCACCGAGTGCAGCGCCTTCGGGTGACTGTAGATGTAGAAGCGCCCTTCGGCGACGCCATCGAAGACGAACTGCGCCACCTGCGCGGCGCTGACCTTGCCGCTGCTCACCGCCCGCTCGCTCATCGCCTGGCCGATGAGCTGGCTCTTCGTCGGCCGGGCCGCGGCCAGTTCATCGGGCCGGTTGCGTTCGCTCTGGTAGATGCCGGTGGGCACGAAGAACGGGCACAGCACGTGCGCATGCACGCGCTCGCTGACCAGCGCCAGGTCCTGGTACAGCGTCTCGCTGAGTGCCACCACGGCATGCTTGCTGACGTTGTAGACGCCCATGTTGGGCGGGTTGATGAGCCCGGCCATGCTTGCCGTATTGACGATGTGGCCTCGATACGCGTCGTCGCGCCGCTCGGCTTCGAGCATCAACGGCGTGAACACGCGCACGCCGTGCACGACCCCCATCAGGTTGACGCCGAGCACCCATTGCCAGTCG
>JAGWTJ010000334.1 GCA_028869005.1 Burkholderiales bacterium
CGGCCGGCGTCAGCAAGTACAAGGAGCGCCGCCGCGAGACCGAGAACCGGCTCAAGGACACGCGTGAGAATCTCACGCGCGTCGACGACATCCTGCGTGAGCTTGGTGCCAACCTCGACAAGCTCGAGCGCCAGGCCGAGGTGGCAGTGCAGTACCGCGCGCTGCAGGACGCGGGCACGCTCAAGCTGCACCAGCTGTGGTTCCTCAGGCATCGCGACGCGGCCGCCGAAGAGGAGCGCGTCAAGGCCGCCGCCGCCGAAGCGGCCAACGCGCTCGAAGCGCGCCTTGCCGAGCTGCGCCATGTCGAGGCCGATCTCGAGACGCTGCGCCAGGCGCACTACGCCGCCGGCGATGCGCTGCACGGCCGCCAAGGCGTGCTGGCGGAGGCGCAGCTCGAGGTGAGCCGGCTCGAAGAGCGCATCCGCTACGTCGTCGACGGCCGCCGGCGCGCCGAGCAGCGGCTGGCCGAGCTCCAGACGCAGAACGCGCAGTGGGCCGAACGGCAGCGCGCAGCGCACGCCGAGCTCGGGCAGATCGGTGAGCAGATCGCCGCCGCCGAGGAGCACGCCGAGGTGCTGGCCGGCCAACTCGACGACGAGGCGCTGCGCCTGCCCGACCTCGAAGACGCGCTGCGCGCCGCGCAGGGGCGCAGCAGCGCGCAGCGCAACCTCGTCGCACAGGTGCAGCAGCAGATCCAGGTGCTGGCCGCCGAGAGCCGCAGCGTCGACGAGCAGACGCGCGCCCTCACGCAGCGGCGCGAGCGCCTGGCCGGCGAGCGCCAGGGTCTGCAGGCGCCCGACCTGGCGCGCCTGGCGCAGTTGCGCGGCCAGGAGGCGGCGGCCGTCGAGCAGCGCGAGGCCTGCGACGCGCAGCTGGCCGAACTGGCCGAGCACGGCCCGGCGCTCGAGGACCAGCGCCGCGCGGCGCAGGAGACGGCGGCGCGCGAAGCGGCCGCGCTCGCCGACACCAGTGCGCGGCTCGAGACGCTGCGCGCACTGCAGGAGAAGGTGCGCACCGGGGGCAAGCTCGGGCCCTGGCTCGAGCGCCACGGCCTGGCCGGCCTGCAAGGCCTGTGGACGCAGGTGCACGTCGAGACCGGCTGGGAGAGCGCACTCGAAGCGGCGCTGCGCGAGCGGCTGCATGCGCTGGCCGTCGGCCGGCTCGACACGGTGCGCGCCTTCGCCGCCGATGCGCCGCCGGCCCGGCTCGCCTTCTACGCGCTGCCGCAGGCGGCGCCGGCCGACACGCCGCGCACGCTGTCGCGCTTGGCAGAGCGGCTGCGCCTGGGCGACGCCGGCCTGAAGGCCTTGCTCGAAGACTGGCTCGAGGGTGTGTACTCGGCGCCCTCGCTCGACGACGCGCTCGCGCAGCGCGCGCAGCTCACGCACGGCGAAGTGATCATGACGCGCGAGGGCCACGCCGTCAGCCGTCACGCCGTCGCCTTCTACGCTCCCGACAGCGAGCAGGCGGGGCTGCTGGCGCGCGCGCAGCAGATCGAGAACCTCGAACTCGCGCAGCGGGCGCAACGCCTGATCGCCGACGAGTCGCGCTCGGCCGCGGTGCGGCTGGACGCCGCCTGCACCGACGCCGGCCAGCGCCTGGCCGCGGCGCGGCGCGAGACGGCCGAGGCGCACAACCGCGCACATGCGCTGCACGTCGAGGTGCTGCGCCTGGCGCAGCAGGCCGAGGCCGCGAGTGCGCGCCACACGCAGCTGGCCGGCGAGCTCGACGAGATCGACGCGCAGCTCGAAGCGCTGGCCGAGCGTCGCGCCGGCGGCGAGGCCCGTTTCGAGGAACTCGACGTAGCCCTGGCCGATGCGCAGGAGCGGCACGCTGCGCAGGACGACGACGTGATCGCCGCCGAGCGCACGCTGGCCGCGGCGCGCGAGCAGCAGCGCGCGCTCGAGCGCCAGGCGCAGGAGGCGGGCTTCCAGTCGCGCGCGCTGGCCGGCCGGCGCGCCGAGCTCGAGCGCGGCATCGAGACGGCGGCCCAGCAACTCGAAGGCAACCAGGCCGCAGGCCGCCAGCTCGAGCTCGAGCTTGGCGCCTTCGACGACGCCGGCGCGCAGGCCGGCCTGCAGGCCGCGCTGGCCGTGCGGCTCGAGCGCGAGCAGGCGCTGGCCGCCACGCGCAGCGAGTACGACGACCTGGCCGCCAAACTGCGCGCCGCCGACGAGCAGCGCCTGACGCACGAGCGCAGTCTGGAGCCGCTGCGCGAGCGCATCGGCGCACTGCAGCTCGAGCAGCAGGCGGCGCAACTGGGTGGTGCGCAGTACCTCGAGCAGCTCACCGCCGCCGGCGTCGACCTCGCCGCGCTCGGCCAGGGCATCGCGGCCGGCGGCGTGCGGCTGCACGGCCTTCAATCCGAGATCGAGCGCCTGCAGCGCGAAGTGGCCGCGCTCGGGGCGGTGAACCTGGCCGCGCTCGACGAGCTGACGAGCTCGCGCGAGCGCAAGGTCTTCCTCGACGCGCAGAACGCCGACCTGCTGGAGGCGATCGGCACGCTCGAGGACGCGATCCGCAAGATCGACCTCGAGACGCGCGAGCTGCTGGTCAGCACCTTCAACCAGGTCAACGAGCACTTCGCCCGCATGTTCCCGCAGTTGTTCGGCGGCGGCACGGCGCGCCTGGCGATGACCGGTGCCGAGATCCTCGACGCCGGCGTGCAGGTCATGGCGCAGCCGCCGGGCAAGAAGAACAGCACCATCCATCTGCTGTCGGGCGGCGAAAAGGCGCTCACCGCGATCGCGCTGGTGTTCGCCATCTTCATGCTCAACCCGGCGCCGTTCTGCCTGCTCGACGAGGTCGACGCGCCGCTGGACGACGCCAACACCGAGCGCTACC
>JAGWTJ010000335.1 GCA_028869005.1 Burkholderiales bacterium
GGTCGTCGGCGACGACGAGTTTCACCGGCAGCTTCTTGCCGGCCGCCTTATTGAAGACGCCGCCCTTGGCGTTGACGTCGGCCACCGCCTGCTCGTAGGCCCATTTCTGCTCGAGGCCGTCGGCGGCCAGCAGGCCGGTCATCGAGATCGGCGCGCCGATGGTCACTTCGGTCGGCGCGGCGGCGAAGGCGATGCCCGGAAGCACCGCGCTGGCCGTCGTGCCGGCCATCAGACTCAAGATCTCACGCTTTCTCATCGCAGTCTCCTCGTTACGGTTTGCCGGGTTCACCACTCTTGCCGGCGGGGTGCCGGCGCACTTGCCCCCGCCGTCTTCAGCGCATACCTTGCTTCGTGTCTTTGGCCTTCAGGATGCCGTTGGGCATGAAGAGCATCACCAGGATGATCAAGGCGCCCGAGAGAATCGGATGGGCGGTCGGCAGCCAGACGTTGGCCGCCGAGAACACCGCCGTCATGACGAAGGCGCCGAGCACGGGCCCGAGCACGGTGCCGTTGCCGCCCATCACGCACATCAGGATCGGATAGAGCGTCCAGTTCAGGTTCAGGAAGCCGCCGGGGCTGACCGCGAACACGTAGAACGCATACAGGCTGCCGGCGATGCCGGCCAGAAAGCCGCCGGCGGCGAACGCCAGCACCTTGAAGCGCAGCACGTCGACGCCGCTGGCCGCCGCCGCCAGCGGATCCTCGCGAATCGCCATCAGCGCCAGCCCGAGCCGCGAGCGCGCGATCGCGTACACCGCAGCCGTCGCCAGCACGGCGAGCAGCAGCCCGACCCAGTAGTGCGGCACCAGCGTCTCGAAGGGCTCCGACGACATCGAGATGCCGAACGAACCGCCGGTGACGCTGCCGCCCTTGATGAGCGCCACGCGCACGATCTCGCCGAAGCCCAGCGTGCCGAGCGCGAAGTAGTCGCCGGCGAGCTTGGACAGCAGCGGCGCGCCGATCGCCGCCGCGAACAGCGCCGCGACGACGCCGCTGGCCAGCATCGTCCACGGGTTGAAGTAGAAGTTGCCGTCGGCCAGCAGCGTGGTCGAGATGACGGCCGTGGCGTAGCCGCCGATGCCGAAGAAGGCGTGCTGCGCGAGGCTGATCTGGCCGGTGTAGCCGGCCACCAGGTTCCAGCCCTGTGAGATGACGATGTGCACGAACACGAGGAACAGGTAGAAAAACAGGTAGTTGTCCGGCGCGCCCGGGATGAACGGAACCAGCGCGAAGGCCAGCACCAGCAGCGCGGCGACGATGAAGGCGTGGCGACGCTGCACGGCTCAGACCTTCTTCAGTGTGCGCACGAACAGACCCTGCGGCCGGAACATCAGCACCAGCAGGAACACGATGTAGGCGACCGCGTCGCTCCAGCCGGGCAGGAAGTACGCCGACGTGCTCTCGACCATGCCGAGCAGCACGCCGCCGGCGAGCGCGCCGCCGACGTTGCCCAGGCCGCCGAGGGCGAGCGCGATCAGTGCCTTCAGGCTCAGCAGGAAGCCGAAGTACGGGTCGATCGTGTAGGTGGCGGCCAGCGTGCAGCCGGCCACGCCCGCCAGCGCGATGCCGACGGCGAAGGCGATCATGTTGACGCGGTGCGGCGCGATGCCCACCAGCGAGGCCGACACCATGTTCTCCGACACCGCGCGCACCGCCTTGCCGGCCAGCGTGCGGCGCAGGAACAGCGTCACCACCAGCGTCGCGCCGATGGCGATGGCGAAGCCGATCGAGCGCGTGAACGAGATGCGCATGCCGCCGATCACGAAGCTGGTGGCGGTGTAGCCGGTGGTGATGGAGCGCGGGTCGGGCGTCCAGGCCACCGACATCAGGCTCTCGAGCATGAAGGTCAGGCCGACCGCGATCAGCAGCGAGACGTTCTTGTCCTCGAGCGCCGCCACGCGCCTGAACAGCAGCTGGTAGACCAGCGCACCGGCGAGCAGCGACGCGGGCGTGAGCAGTACCAGCGTCAGGTAGGGGTCGACGCCCAGCAGCTTGAACGCCCAGTAGGCGCAGTAGCCGCCGAGCACGATCATCGCGCCCTGGGCCAGGAAGATGATGCGCATGGTGCCGAAGATCAGGCTCAGGCCGATCGCTGCCACGCCGTACATGGCGCCGAACAGCACGCCGTTGACGACCAGTTCGCCGACCAGGCGCAGCGTCAGGTCCTCGAACATGCTCAGCCCAGGCTCCCGATGTAGGCGCTGCGGACCGCCGGGTCCGCCAGCAGCTCGCTGCCGCGTCCGCTCAGCACGACGCGGCCGGTCTGCAGCACGTACGCATCATCGGCGATCTGCAGCGCCTGGTGGATGTTCTGCTCGACCAGCAGGATCGTGACGCCGTCGCGATTCAGTGTGCGGATAAGGCCGAACAGCTCGTGCACGATGAGCGGGCTGAGCCCCATCGACGGCTCGTCGAGGATCAGCAGCGCCGGGCAGGCCATGACCGCGCGCCCGATGGCCAGCATCTGCTGCTCGCCGCCGCTGAGCGAGCCGGCGATCTGCTTCTCGCGCTCGCGCAGCCGTGGAAAGAGCTCGAACACACGCGCCAGCGACTGCGGCGCGCGCGCGCGCACGCCCGCCGGGTAGGCGCCGAGTTCGAGGTTCTCCCGCACCGTCATCTGCGTGAACAGGCCGCGCCCCTCGGGCACGTGCGACAGCCCCGCCGCCACGATCTGCTGCGGCGCGACGCCGGTGATGGTGCGGCCGCGAAAGACGATGTCGCCGCGTCGGGGCTTGACCAGGCCCGAGATGGCGCGCAGCAGCGTCGACTTGCCGGCGCCGTTGGCGCCGACCAGCGACACGATCGACCCCTCGGCGACGTCGATCGACACCGACCACAGCGC
>JAGWTJ010000336.1 GCA_028869005.1 Burkholderiales bacterium
CAGCGCGATCTTGCGCGTGTAGTCGCGCTCGGAGAACACGCCGACCAGTCGGCCCTTGTCCATCACCATCAGCGCCCCGGCCTCGTAGCCGGCCAGCGCCTCCAGCGCCTCGTAGACGGTGTCGTCGGGCCGCACGTGCCAGAGCGTGCCGTCGCGCTTCTTGAGCAGTTCCGAAACGGGCTTCATCGAGGGCCTCCGCTACGCTATCCCGCCCGCAGCGTGCCCAAAAATCGCGGTTTCGGCAAGAGCGCCGGCCCCTACTTCACGTTTCACCTGTGACTCGCCGCTGCTGCCGCCCCCGGCGTCGGCGCCCGGCCGGACACCGCACCTCAGGGTAGGACCGCCGTCGCCTCGATCTCGACCTTGGCGCGCTCTTCCATCAGCGCCGACACCTGCACCGCCGACATCGCCACCGCATAGTGGCCGATCGTCTCGCGGTAGACGGCGCCGATCTCGCGCGCACGCGCCAGGTACTCGGCGCGATCGGTCAGGTACCAGGTCATGCGCACCAGGTGCTGCGGCGCCGCGCCGGCTTCGGCCAGCACGGCGCGCACGTTGGCCAGCGCCAGGCGCACCTGCGCGACGAGGTCGTCGCTCTCGAATTGCTGGGCGGCGTTCCAGCCGATCTGGCCGGCCACGTAGATCGGCGTGCCCGTCGCGGCGACACCGTTGGCGTAGCCCTTGGCCGGCGCCCAGCCGGGTGGTTGCAGGATTCGGTGCGGGACCATGTCGACATTCTCCTCGTCGGCGGGCCGCGCTCAGGCGCCGTCCTGCGCGCGCAGCCGAAAGCGCTGCAGCTTGCCGGTCTCGGTGCGCGGCAGCGTGTCGCGAAAGACGATCTCGCGCGGATACTTGTACGGCGCGATCGTCTGCTTGACGAAGTCCTGCAGCGTCCTGGCCGTCGCCGCGTCGCCCGCGTGCCCCGGCCGCAGCACGACGAAGGCCTTGACGATGTTGCCGCGTGCTTCGTCGGGCCAGCCGACGACGGCGCACTCGGCCACCGCCGGGTGCAGCAGCAGCGCACCCTCGACCTCGGGGCCCGAAATGTTGTAGCCGCCGGAGATGATCATGTCGTCGGTGCGCGCCTGGTAGACGAACTGGCCGTCCTCGTCCTGCAGGTAGGCGTCGCCGGTCAGGTTCCACCCGTTTTGCACATAGTTGGCCTGACGCGGATCGTCCAGGTACTTGCAGCCGGTGGGCCCTTTGACGGCGAGACGCCCGACGCTGCCGCGCGGCAGTTCGCGGCCCTCGTCGTCGAGGATGGCGGCGCGGTAGCCCGGCACGGCGAGCCCGGTGGCGCCCGGTTTGGCGTGCGCCTCGTCGGCGCTGATGAAGATGTGGAACATCTCGGTCGAACCGATGCCGTCGATGATCTCGATGCCGGTCGCGTCCTTCCACAGCTTGCGCGTGGCCGCCGGCAGCGCCTCGCCGGCCGAGACGCATTTGCGCAGGCTCGTCAGGTCGTGCGGCTCGGTCGCGAGCTGCGTCGCCATCGCGCGGTACGAGGTGGGTGCGGTGAAGCACACCGTCGCCCGGTACTGCCCGATGGCCGGCAGCAGCGCGCCGGGCGCCACCTGCTCGACCAGCACCGTGCTCGCGCCGGCCGCCAGCGGAAACACCAGCAAGCCGCCCAGGCCGAACGTGAAGGCCAGCGGCGGGCTGCCGATGAAGCGGTCGTCGGCGCGCGCGCGCAGCACGTGCGGCGGCCAGCAGGCGCAGGCGGCCATCACGTCGCGGTGCCAATGCAGCGTGCCCTTGGGCACGCCGGTGGTGCCCGAGGTGAAGGCGATGAGGCAGATGTCGTCGGCGGCGGTGTCGACGTTGGTGAAGGTGGCGGGCTTGCCTGCCGCCAGCGCCGCCAGTTCGCCGCCGCCATCGACCGCGAAGTGGCGCACGTGCGCGAGGCTAGGGCATTGCCGCCGCGCCTGCTCGAGCTCGTCGGCCAGACGCGCGTCGCACAAGGCATGCGTGACCTGCGCCTTGTCGACGATGGCCGTCAGCTCGCGAGCGCGCAGCAGCGGCATCGTGCCGACCGCGATGCCGCCGGCCTTGACCACCGCGAACCAGCAGGCGGCCAGCATCGGCGAGTTGCCGCCTCGCAGCAGCACGCGGTTGCCGGGCACCAGCCCCATGTCCTCGACCAGCACGTGCGCGATGCGATTCGCCTCGGCCTGCAGCTCGGCGTAGCTCCAGCGCTGGTGCGGACCGATGACGCAGGGGCGGCCGCCCTGCCCTTGCGCCACCCAGCGGTCGAGCAGTTCGCTCGCGCAATTCAGGCGCGGCCCGAACTGCAGCTCGGGCAACTCGAACAGGAACTCGGGCATCTGCTCGGGCCGCGGCAGCCGCGCGCGTGCGAAGGTGTCGACATGGGCCGTGCCGACGCCGGCGGCGCTATTCGGGGGGGTACTCATCGGGCGGGATTCTTCGGGCCGTCCCCAGCTCTGTCAACACGCCCGGCCCTGCCCATAATGCGCCGTCATGACCCGCGACGACGCCCTCGCGCTCGACGCCGCCGACCGGCTCGCGCCGCTGCGCGCTCAGTTCGAGCTGCCGGCCGGAGTGCTCTACCTGGACGGCAACTCGCTCGGCGCGCTGCCGCGCGCCGCTGCCGATCGCGTCGCGCAGGTGGTGCGAGACGAATGGGGCGAGGGCCTCATCCGCAGCTGGAACCGTGCCGGCTGGATGGAACTGCCGCAACGCGTGGGCGACAAGATCGCGCGCCTGGTCGGTGCGCGCGCCGGCGAGCTGGTGGTCACCGATTCCACCAGCGTCAACCTGTTCAAGGTGCTGGCCGCGGCGCTGGCCATCGCCGC
>JAGWTJ010000337.1 GCA_028869005.1 Burkholderiales bacterium
CTGCTGATGGCCGGCCTGGACGGCGTGGAGAACAAGATCCATCCGGGCGAAGCCGCCACGAAGGACCTGTACCACCTGCCGCCGGAAGAAGACGCGAAGATCCCGACCGTCTGCCACAGCCTCGACCAGGCCCTGGACTACCTGGACAAGGACCGCGCGTTCCTGACCAAGGGTGGCGTGTTCACCGATGCCTACATCGACGCCTACATCGACCTGAAGATGCAGGAAGTGACCCGCTTCCGCATGGCCACGCACCCGGTCGAGTTCGACATGTACTACGCGCTGTGATGACCATGGGCAGCCAACACGCTGCCTCTGACATCCCCACCGAAGGGGGCCGCTGGCGCGGCCCCTTTTTTGTTGCGCCATCTGGTCCACAATTCCGGCATGCTGAATCGACTGCTGGCACCCCTGCTTGTCCTGGCCAGCCTGGGCGCGCAAGCCCAGGGCACGGTCTACCGCTGCCCCGGCCCGCCGGTGCTCTACACCGACGCACTCTCCGCCAAGGAGGCTGCCGAGAAGGGTTGCCGCACGATCGAGGGCACGCCCATCACCGTGCTGCAGTCGCCCAAGCCGCGCCCTGGCGCTGCGGCCGCGCCGGCCCCCGAAGGGGCGCGCGGTGGTGACAACCGCGTCGATGCCGGCCAGCAGCGCGTGCGCGACGACGAGCGCCGCCGTGTGCTGCAGACCGAGCTGCGCCAGGCCGAGGAGCGGCTGGCCAGCGCGCAGAAGGAATTCAACAACGGCCAGGGCGAGCGCCGCGGCGACGAGCGCAATTACCAGAAGTACCTCGACCGCATGGCCGAGCTCAAGGACAGCATCGCCCGCTACGAGGCCGATGTGCAGGCGCTCAAGCGCGAGATCGCAAAACTCCCCTCATAGCGCCGCCGATGGCGCATTCCCCGCGCCATGACAGACACCTCCCTGCTGCCGGCCGAGTTCGCCGGCCTGGACCTGTTGGCGACCATGGTCATCATCGCCAGCGCCGACGGTGAATGCCTGTTCGCCAACGCCGCCTTCGAGAACGTCATGCGGCTGTCGCGCCGTAGCGTGCAGAAGGCGCAGCTGCCCGACTGGTTCGACGATGCCCAGCGCCTGACCGAAACCCTGGCCGGCGTCGCCGCCAACCATTACTCCAGCAGCCGTTTCGACGCGCTGCTGCGCCGCGGCTCCTGGGCGCACGAGGACGGCCTGCCCGTGCATGTCATCGTGTCGCAGATGGACGCCGGTGGCGATGGCGCGCCGCGCGTGCTGGTGGAACTCATCGAGATCGCCCAGCAGGCCCGCCAGGACCGCGACGAGCGCAGCCTCGACCAGGTCCAGGCCACCAAGGAGCTGACGCGCAACCTGGCCCACGAGATCAAGAACCCGCTCGGCGGCATCCGCGGCGCGGCGCAACTGCTGGCGATGGAGATCGACTCGCGCGCGCTGGCCGAGTACACCGACGTCATCATCCGCGAGGCCGACCGGCTGCAGTCGCTGGTCGACCGGCTGCTCGCGCCGCAGCGCGGCGCGCCGGTGGTGTCCGACGTCAACATCCACGAGGTCTGCGAGCGCGTGCGCTCGCTGGTGCTGGCCGAGTTCCCTCGCGGCCTCGAGATCCGGCGCGACTACGACGCCTCGCTGCCCGAGTTCCGCGGCGACCGCGAGCAGATGATGCAGGCCGTGCTCAACATCGTGCGCAACGCCGCCGAGGCGCTCGGCGCGCGCATCGCCGCCGGCGACGCGCGCATCGTGCTGCGCACGCGCGTCGCGCGCCAGGTCACGCTCGGCCGGCAGCGCCATCGGCTGGCACTCGTATTGCATGTCGAGGACAACGGCCCCGGCGTGCCCGACAGCCTGCGTGATCGCATCTTCCAGCCCCTGGTGTCCGGACGCGAAGGCGGTTCGGGACTCGGGCTCACGCTGGCGCAGACCTTCGTGCAGCAGCACGGCGGCACGATCGCCTGCAACAGCGCGCCGGGACGCACGACGTTCGACGTCCTGATCCCGCTGCCCTGAGTTCGATTCCCACAGAGAGAGAGACCCCGCGCGGCATGAAACCGATCTGGGTGGTCGACGACGACGAATCGATCCGCTTCGTGCTCGAGCGCGCGCTGGCGCGCGAGCATCTGCCGGTGCGCACCTTCGCCAGGACGCGCGACGTGCTCGATGCGCTCGACGCCGGCGAGCCGCCGCAGGTGCTGGTGAGCGACATCCGCATGCCGGGCACCAGCGGCATCGAGCTGCTGGCCGAGGTCAAGCGCCGCCAGCCGGGCCTGCCGGTCATCGTCATGACGGCGTTCGGCGACCTCGACAGTGCCGTCGGCGCGTTCCAGGGCGGCGCCTTCGAATACCTGGCCAAGCCCTTCGACGTGACGCAGGCGGTCGAGCTGATCCGCCGCGCCGCCGAGGAGAGTCTGCGCGAGGAGGTCGCGGCCGGCGACGACGCTCCGTTGCCCGAACTGCTCGGCCAGGCGCCGTCGATGCAGGACCTGTTCCGTGCCATCGGCCGGCTCAGCCAGAGCAGCGTCACGGTGCTCGTCACCGGCGAGAGCGGCACCGGCAAGGAACTGGTGGCGCGCGCGCTGCACACGCACAGCCCGCGCGCCGGCGGACCGTTCGTGGCCATCAACACCGCGGCCATTCCGAAGGATCTGCTCGAGAGCGAGCTGTTCGGCCACGAGCGCGGCGCCTTCACCGGCGCGCAGGCGACGCGGCGCGGCCGCTTCGAGCAGGCCGAGGGCGGCACGCTCTTCCTCGACGAGATCGGCGACATGCCCTTCGACCTGCAGACGCGGCTGCTGCGCGTGCTGTCGGACGGCCA
>JAGWTJ010000338.1 GCA_028869005.1 Burkholderiales bacterium
ATCTGCCAGTGCCAGAACATGGAGCACGTGGCCGATGCGGTCGATGTCGCAGCCGATGTCGTCGTCGCCCAGGGCGCCGAGGCCGGCGGGCATGGCGCGCTGCGCGGCACGCTCGCCTTCGTTCCCGAGGCGGCGGACTATCTGGCGACGCATGCGCCCGAGGCGCTGCTGCTGGCCGCCGGCGGCATCGGCGACGGGCGCGGGCTGGCGGCGGCGCTGATGCTCGGCGCCGACGGCGCTCTCGTCGGCACGCGGTTGTGGGCGTCCAGCGAGGCCCTGGTGAGCGAGCGGCATCATGCGGCGATCGTGCAGACCGATGGCGACGGCACGCTGCGCACGCGCGTCGCCGACATCGCGCGCCAGATCGCGTGGCCGCAAGGCTTCACGGCGCGCATTCGGCGCAATGCGTTCACCGAACGCTGGCACGGGCGCGAGGACGAGCTCGAGCGCAACGTCGCGGTCGAAGGGCCGCGCTACCGCAAGGCCTTCGCCGACGGCGATCCCGATCACACGGGGGTGTGGTTCGGCGAGGCGGCAGGCCTGGTCGGCGCCATCGAGCCGGCATCGGTCATCGTCGAGCGCATGGTCTCGCAGGCCGCGCAGCGGCTCGGGCAGTACGGCGGCGCGACGGTTGTCTGAGGCGTGCTTGCCGCACACGGTCGGCGCACGAGCGGCGCACCGCTAGCGCGAGGGCGGCGTCCTGAATTCGTAGGCGTTGTGGCACTCGACGCACTTGCCGAGCGTGTCGGCAAGCTGGCTCAGCGTGTGCTTCGTGTCGCCGAGGCTCTCGGCGTCCAGCGCCATCGCGTCGAATCCGCGATGGACGGCGAAGGCCATCGTCTTGAACCCGAGCGGCAGCTTGGCCAGGATGGCCGGCGGCGCGTCGTGCGCGGCGCCCATGCCCATCTGCCGCGCCGCGGCCGCGGCGGCCTTCGGATCGTCGCGCGCGAGCACCGCGCTGATTCTCTGCACGCCGGCGACGAAGGCGCGCATCTCGCGCAGGACGAACGCGCGCTCGCCGGGCTCCAGCACGACCGCCACGCGGCCGTCGTCGCCCTTGGCGACCGAGCCGACGACGATGAACTTGTAGGCCATCGCGGCGATGACGCCCAGCAGGACGACGATGATCACCAGTGGGATGCGACGGCGTGTGCTCGGGCTCATTCGTGCGTTCTCGGCGGCGGGTGGTCGATGCGTGGCGGCGCAGCGCAGGGCCGCGCGGTGTGTCGTGCGACGAACCGTTCGCGGTGATCCGGCGTAAGCCGACCGCGGTGCAGGCTGGCGCGCCGACTGTAGCGCCTGGTACTGGCGGCGGGCGCGTTCGGCGGGCGTCTGCCACGAGCACGCCTCGCAGATGAGTCTTCGATGCCACCGTCGTCATGCGTGCGATGGCCGATCTGCGACGATGTCGCGGTCTGCGGCGCCTTTCGCCGCAGCCTGCTGCCGATGACGACATTCGATGATCCGCTTTCGCACCCCGTGCTCGCCGTGCTGTTGTCGCGCCGCTCGCTCGGCGTCAAGCACCTGGTCGAGCCGGGCCCCGACGACGCCGCGCTGCGGGCGATGGCGGCGGTGGCGTTGCGTGCGCCCGACCATGCCGAGCTGGTGCCGTTTCGCTTTCGTGTCGTGCGCGGCGCGGCGCGCGAGCGCCTGGCGGCGCTGTTCGAGCAGGCGGCGCGCGACGCCGGCAAGGACGAGGCCGCCGCGCAACTCGACGGCGAGCGGGCGCGGCGCGCACCGGTCACGCTGGCGGTGCTGGCGCGCATCGACCTCGGACATCCGCTGGTGCCCGCGCACGAGCAGTGGATCGCGCTGGGCGGGGCGCTCGCCAACTTCCTCGACGCTGCGCACGCGCTGGGCTACGCCGGCAAGATGCTGAGCGGCGCCAAGGTGCGGCAGCCGGCGCTGCAGGCCGCGTTCTGCGGCGCCGGCGAGACGCTGGTGGGCTGGGTGGCGTTGGGCACGGCGGCTGCCGCCGCGCCGCCGGCGAAGCCGCTTGCGGCGCGGCGCCCGAAGGCCGAGCCGGCCGACATCCTGCGGCCCTGGCCCTGACGGCAGCACAGCGTCTTGGTCTTGGCCGCCGGCCGCACCGGGTGGCGGCGGTCAGGTTGCAGGCGGCTGCAGGCGACGCAATTCCTCGGCGGTGTTGGCGTTGAAGAAGGCGTCGGCGTCGTCGAACATCACCTGCACGCAGCGGTGACGCACGGTCCAGCGATCGATCTTGCGCTGGCCGCTTTGCAGGAAGTCGAGCAGGCTCGGCTTCAGCGTCGTGCGCAGCAGGCAGAACACCGGCTGCGCCTGCAGCGTGTCGTCGTCTTCGCGCGTCGCGGCCATCGCGATCTCGGCGTCGTCACGCGCCGCCGCCTCGGCGAGGCGGACCACCAGGTCGAGCGGGAAGCCCGGCGTATCGCAGGGCACGGTGACGAGGTAGGGCGTGCGCGCGCGCTCGAGCCCGGCCAGCAAGCCGACCAGCGGCCCGGCGAAATCGGGCAGCGGATCAGGACACACGGGCACGCCCATCGCCTCGTATTCGGCGAGGTGGCGGTTGGCGTTGACCAGCGCCTCGCCCACCTGTGGCGCCAGCCGCCGCAGCGCATGCAGCGCAAGCGGCACGCCGTGGTGCAGTTGCAGGCCCTTGTCGACACCACCCATGCGGCTGCCGCGGCCGCCGGCGAGCACGAGGCCGGTGATGTCGGCGCGTTCGATGCTCATGGCGCGCCGTGTCCGCTTCGCCGGGAGCGGTCGATGGACGCGTGGCACTCGGCCGGGGTCAGGGCGAGACGCAGGCAGATCATGCTGG
>JAGWTJ010000001.1 GCA_028869005.1 Burkholderiales bacterium
CACGAACAGGTTCTGCTCGTGCAGCACCTTGTTGTGCTTGAGGTTGTGCAACAGCGCGAACGGCGTGATGCCGGCCTCGACGTGCAGGAAGACGGCGGTGCCGCGCACGCGCAGCGGCGGATTGACGAACAGCGCCTCGAGGAAGCTCGCCAGATCGATCGACTCGTGGCGGCGGCGGTCGCGCATCAGGCGGCGACCCTGCTTCCAGGTCAGCATCAGCGTGAACATGCCGATGCCGATGGCCACCGGGAACCAGCCGCCCTCGAGCAGCTTGACGGCGTTGGCGGCGAAGAACGTGAAGTCGACGACGAAGAACACGCAGGTCGCGGCCACCGCCAGCGCGAGCGGCACGTGCCACGCGTAGCGCACGACGAAGAAGGTCATGACGGTGGTGATCGTCATGTCGATCGTCACCGCGATGCCGTAGGCCGAGGCCAGCGCGCTCGACGAGCCGAACACCACCACCGCGAACACGACGAACGCGAACAGGGTCCAGTTGACGAACGGCATGTAGATCTGCCCCGTCTCGCGCACCGAGGTGTGCGCGATGCGCAGCGGCGGCAGGTAGCCCAGTTGCACCACCTGCTTGCTGACCGAGAAGGCGGCCGTGATCAGCGCCTGCGACGCGATCACCGAGGCCAGCGTGGCCAGCACGATGAGCGGAAACAGCGCCCACGGCGGCGCCAGCTCGAAGAACGGGTTGCGCACGTCCTGCGGCTGCGCCATCAGCATCGCGCCCTGGCCAAAGTAGTTGACGAGCAGCGCCGGCAGCACGATCGCGAACCAGGCCGTGCGGATCGGCCGCTTGCCGAAGTGGCCGAGGTCGGCGTACAGCGCCTCGGCACCGGTCACGCACAGCACGACCGCGCCCAGCGCCACGAAGGCCACGCCCGGATGGCGCAGCACGAAGCCGAGCGCGTGGTGCGGCAGCAGTGCGAGCAGCACGCGCGGGTTGTCGACGAGGTGCGGCAGGCCGAGCAGGGCGATCGTGACGAACCAGGCGAGCATCACCGGACCGAAGAAGCGGCCGACGACGCCCGAGCCGAAGCGCTGCGCGGCGAACAGGCCGGCGATGACGCCGAGCGTGATCGGCACGATGAAGCGGTGCAGCCCCGGCGCCGCCACTTCCAGGCCCTCGACCGCCGACAGCACCGTGATGGCCGGCGTGATGACGCCGTCGCCGAAGAACACCGCGGTGCCGAAGATGCCGACCAGCAACAGGGAACGACGCAGCCGCGGGTGCGGGCGCACGGCGTTGGACGCCAGCGCCAGCATCGCGATCAGCCCGCCCTCGCCGTTGTTGTCGGCGCGCAGGATCAGCACGACGTACTTGACGCTGACGATGATGGTCAGCGTCCAGAACACCAGCGACAGGATGCCCAGCACGTTGTCGGGCGCCAGCGGCACGCGCCCCTGCGCGAACACCTCCTTCAATGCATACAGCGGGCTGGTGCCGATGTCGCCGTAGACGACGCCGACGGCGCCGAGCGTGAGGGCGGCGAGCGCACGCCCGCGCGGCGTCTCGTCGCGTCTCACTCGTAGCTTTCGGCGTCCGGGTCGGTGGCTTCGAGTTCGTAGGCCGCGGCCAGCATCGCCAGACGGCCGATCACGCCGTACATGTAGAAGCGGTTGGGCGGACTGGCACCGGGCTTGGCGCCGCGACGCGGCAGGTGGTGGCTCTGGGCGAAGGCCAGCGGCACGAAGGCCGCTCCCGGCGCGACGAGGTTCTCGTCGGCGCGGCGTCCGGCGTGCACGCGGTAGTAGCCGCCGACCACGTAGCGGTCGATCATGCACACCACCGGCTCGGCGACGGCGTCGTTGATGCGCTCGTGCGTCGGCACGCCCTCCTGCACCAGCATCTCGCGCGCGCTCGCGCCGCCGGCGAAGAGCTGCGCGCGCAACTCCGGCGCCGCCAGCTCGGCGGCATCGCGCAGCGTGACGACGCCCTGGCCGCGGCCGCCATCGTCGGCCTTCAGCACGACGTAGGGCTTGTCGGCGATGCCGTACTCCTTGTGCTTGCGCCGCAGCTTGGCCAGCAGCGCATCGGCGCCGGCCTGCAGCGCCTCGAGCCCCTGGCCGCCTTCGGCCTCGACGCGGCCGTGGCTGCCCGTCATCGGCGTGATCAGCCAGGGATCCATGCCGAGCAGCTTGGCGAACTTCTTGGCCACCTCCTCGTAGCTCTGGAAGTGGCGCGACATGCGCCGCACGCCCCAGCCGGCGTGCAGCGGCGGCAGCAGGTACTGCTCGTACAGGCCGCGCAGCGTGCGCGGCACGCCCTGCGCGAGATCGTCGTTGAGCAGCACCGTGCAGGGGTCGAAGCCGGCCAGGCCGAGCCGGCGCCGGCGGCGCACCAGCGGCTCGAGCGCAAGCTCGCCGCCATCGGGCAGCACGAGCTTGCGCGGCGCCTCGAGTGCCGGGTCGAGCGAGCCCAGGCGCACGTTGAGCCCGGCCAGCGTGAACACCTGCACCAGGCGGCTGAGGTGCTCGAGGTAGAAGCTGCTGGTGGACGCTGCCGGGATCAGCAGCAGGTTCTTCGCCTCCGGGCAGATCTTCTCGATCGCCGCCATCGCGGCCTGCACCGCCAGCGGCAGCATGTCCTCGGTCAGGTGGTCGAAGCCGCGCGGAAACAGATCGGTGTCGACCGGCGCCAGCTTGAAGCCGGCGTTGCGCAGGTCCACCGAGGTGTAGAACGGCGGCGTGTGCTCCATCCACTCGAGCCGGAACCAACGCTCGATGGCGGGCATCGATTCGAGGACGCGCGCCTCGAGCTCGTTGATGGGGCCGGTGAGCGCCGTGATCAGGTGCGGGACCATCGGCGCATTCTATGGAGCCGGCGCACCCGACCGGCTGCCGGCGCCAGCCATCGCTTGCGCGGCCATCGGGGGCACCCGTTGGCGGGCGCCCTTCGTGCGGCACCCGCCTGGTGCTGGCGGCCCGACGCGGGCGGCACACAGAATCGATCGCACGGAGGTTCCCGACATGGCACTGGCAGTGGTTCGCAGCCGTTCGCTCGATGGGCTCGACGCGCCGGCCGTGCATGTCGAGGTGCAACTGGCCAACGGGCTGCCCTGCTTTACGCTGGTCGGTCTGGCCGACACCGAAGTGAAGGAGGCGCGCGAGCGGGTGCGCGCCGCGCTTCAGCAGAGCGGCTTCGCGTTCCCGCACAACAAGCGCATCACCGTCTACCTGGCGCCAGCCGATCTGCCCAAGGAGTCGGGCCGCTTCGACCTGCCGATCGCGCTGGGCGTGCTGGCGGCCGATGGCCAGCTCGACGCGGCCAAGCTGGCGCGCTGCGAGTTCGCGGGCGAGCTGTCGCTGGCAGGCGAGCTGCGCCCGGTACGCGGCGCGCTCGCGCTGGCGCTGGCGGCGCGGCGCGGCGGCGCCAAAGGCGCCCTGGTGCTGCCGCACGCCAGCGCCGCTTCGGCCGCCCTGGTACCGGGGCTCGACGTGCGCGGCGCCGAGACGCTGGCGCAGGTCGCGGCGGCGCTGCAGCCGGGCGACGACGCGCCGCCGCTGCCCTGCGCCGTGCCGGCGGTGCCGCCGCGCACGACGGCGGACGGCGCGCCGGACCTGCGCGACATCAAGGGCCAGGCCAGCGCCAAGCGCGCGCTCGAGGTCGCGGCGGCCGGCGCGCACAGCCTGCTGCTGATCGGGCCGCCGGGCACCGGCAAGTCGATGCTCGCGCAGCGGCTGGCGGGGCTGCTGCCGCCGCTCACCGACGACGAGGCGCTCGAAAGCGCGGCGCTGCTCGGGCTCGGGGCCGACGCCGTCGCTTACGGGCGCCGGCCGGTGCGCGCGCCGCATCACACGGCGAGCGCGGTGGCGCTGGTCGGCGGCGGCTCGCCGCCACGGCCCGGCGAGATCTCGCTCGCGCACGGCGGCGTGCTCTTCCTCGACGAGATCCCGGAGTTCGCGCGCGCCGCGCTCGAGGCGCTGCGCGAGCCGCTCGAATCGGGTCGCATCACGATTTCGCGCGCTGCGCGTCAGGCCACGTTTCCGGCGCGCTTCCAGCTCGTCGCAGCGATGAACCCGTGCCCCTGCGGCTGGCTCGGCGCGTCAGCCGCGAGCAGCCACTCCTGCCGCTGCACGCCCGACGCGGTGGCGCGCTACCGGGGGCGGCTGTCGGGGCCGCTGCTCGACCGCATCGACCTGCAGGTCGAGGTCCTTGCCGCGGGCGCCGAGGAACTGCTGGCCGCGCCCGCGGGCGAATCGAGTGCCGCCGTCGCGCAGCGCGTGGCGGCGGCACGCCGGCGCCAGCTGGAACGCCAGGGCGGCGCCAACGCGCTGCTCGATGCCGGCGGCATCGACACGCATGCGCGGCTGGACGCCGCGGCGAGCGGCTTCATGAAGACGGCAGCCGCGCGCCTGGGCTGGTCGGGCCGGCGTCTGCACCGCGCGCTCAAGGTCGCACGCACGATCGCCGATCTGGCCGGCGCCGACGGCGTGGCCACGGTCCACGTGGCTGAGGCGCTGCAGTGGCAGCGCGCGGCGGGCGGCTGACGCGCGCGTCCGAGGCGGCGCGCCTGTCAGATCGCGATCGGATCGACGTCCACTGCCCAGCGCAGTAGCCCCTTGTGGCGGCCGCGCAGCTCGTGCAGCTGCGGCAGCCAGGCGGCAAGCGCTCGCTGCAGCGCCGTGCGCGAGCGCGACTCGAGCAGCATCTGCACGCGCTCGACATCGGCCACGCGCGAGACGGGCGGCGGCACCGGCGCGTACACGCTGACGCCGCCCGCGCGCTCGACCAGCGTCGCGGCCTCGCGCAGGAAGGCGATGGCGACGGCGGCCTCGCGCGCCTCGGCGCGCAGCAGCGCCAGGCTGGCGAACGGCGGCAGGCCGGCGCTCTCGCGCTCGGCGAGTTGCGTCGCGGCGAAGGCCTCGTAGTCGTGCGCGCGCAGCGCGGCATACAGGCGGTGTCCCGGGTACCACGTCTGCACCCACATCTCGCCGCGCTCGGCCTGCGCGGCATCGCGGCCGGCGCGGCCGGCGGCCTGCATGAGCAGCGCGAACAGCCGCTCGGGTGCGCGGAAGTCGCTGCTGAAGAGGGCGCTGTCCGGGTTGACCGCGGCCACCAGCGTGACGCGGCGGAAGTCATGGCCCTTGGCCAGGATCTGCGTGCCCACCATCACGTCGACCTCGCCGGCGTGCGCCGCGGCCAGGTGCTGCACCAGCTTGCCGGCGCCGCGCGTGCTGTCGGCGTCGATGCGCGCGATGCGCGCTCCCGGCAGCAGCAGCGTGAGCTGCTCCTCGAGCTTCTCGGTGCCGCGGCCGATCGGCGCGATGTCCAGGTTGCCGCAGTCGGGGCAGGCACGCGGCACACGCTCGGCCAGACCGCAATGGTGACAGCGCAGCGTGCGGTCGGACTTGTGGAACACGCGCCAGGCACTGCAGTGCGGGCAACCGCTCTTCCAACCGCAGGCGCCGCAGTGCAGCACCGGCGCGTAGCCGCGGCGATTGAGCAGCACGAGGCTTTGCTCGCCGCGCGCCAGCCGCTCGCGCAGCGCCTCGGTGAGCGCGGGTGCGAGCACGAGCTCGCTCGCCGGCGTGCGCGGCAGTGTCGACATGTCGAGCACGCGCACGCGCGGCAGCGTGGCGCCGCCGACGCGCGTCGACAGCATCAGCCGCCGGTAGCGGCCCTCGCGCATGTTCTGCCAGCTCTCGAGCGACGGCGTGGCCGAGCCGAGCAGCACCGGGATGCGCAGCCGGTGCGCGCGCCACACGGCGAGGTCGCGCGCCGAGTAGCGTGCGCCCTCCTGCTGCTTGAACGACGGATCGTGCTCCTCGTCGACGACCACCAGCCCCAGGCGCGGCAGCGACGTGAAGACTGCCAGCCGCGTGCCGAGCACCAGATCGGCCCGCCCGAGGTGGGCGAGCAGCCAGTGCGCCAGCCGCGCCGCCGGCGTCAGGCCGCTGTGCAGGCTGACCAGCCTGCGGCCCGGAAAGCGCGCCGCGAAGCGCGCCTCGAGCTGCGGCGTGAGGTTGATCTCGGGCACCAGCACCAGCACCTGGCGGCCGGCGACCAGCGCCGCCGCGGCCGCGTTCAGGTAGACCTCGGTCTTGCCGCTGCCCGTCACGCCATGCAGCAAGGTGGGGCGGTCGGACGCGGCCAGCGCCGCCAGCGCCACCGACTGCTCGTCGTTGAGCCGCGGCGGCGCGTCCGGCGGCACCTGCGGCACCGTCGCGGCAGGTGAGGCCGCGGCACGCGCGCCGGATGCCACTGGCGCCGCCGGGATGACGACCTCGGCGGCGACCTCGGCGGCGACCTGCGTATTCCGCGCCAGGCGCGCGAGCCGCCGTCCGAGCTGCACTGGGTCGAGCTTGCGCAGCTCGGGCGGCAGCACCGAAAGCGCCAGCTCGCCGACGCTGCGCTGGTAGTAGCCCGCAGCAAAGGCGACGAGGTCGCGCCATTCGGCGGCGAGCGGCGGCAACGCCGTGAACGCGAGCGACACCGGGCGCAGGACGACGCCCGCGGCCGCAGCGCCGGCGTCGGGCGCCGGGTCCCACGCGATCCCCGGCACCTCGCGTCGGCCCAGGGGCACGCGCAGCAGGGTGCCGGGCGCGACCGGCAGGCCGCTTTCGTAGTCCAGCAGCGAACCGATGCCTGAGTACAGCGGTGCTTCGACAGCGACGGCCAGTCGATGCGGCGGCGCCGCTGTAGTCGCCGCTGCAGGCGCTGGCGCGGACGCCACTGCAGCGGACGTCGGCACGGCGCTCTTCACATTCAAGGATTCACCTGCAGAGTCACTCGCAAGTCACTGATCACAAAGTGTTTTCAGACTTGTCCGCTTTTTCTGTGGACAACTTTGTGGACTAGCGGATGTCAGCGCGGCCAAGTGGTTGATTCTGCTGGCTCGGCGTTGCCGAGGCACATTGCGCGGCAGGATCACGCGCCTTTATGAAACAACAACTTAGCGACGTGTGCCGCGTGCGCGCCGGGCGCGCCAAGCAGTCGGTGTGAACATTCGCCGCAACCACTGCGCTGGGGATAAGTCAAGCCCTGAGCGCTCACTTACCGGCTTGCGGAACGGCGGCCGCAGGTGCCGCGATCAGTCCGCCGCCCGCAGCGCACGCGAGTGGGCGTGGACCGCCTCCACCAGGGCCGTCACATGCTCGGGGGGCGTGTGCTGGTTGATACCGTGTCCGAGATTGAAGACATGGCCGCCGCAGCCGCCGTCGTCGCGTTGCGCGCGTCCGAAGCTGTCGAGCACGGCACGCGCCTCGGCCGCCACGACCTCGGGCGGCGCGAACAGCACCGCCGGGTCGAGGTTGCCCTGCAGCGCCACCCGGTCGTCGACGCGCCGCCGCGCCGCGCCCAGGTCGACGCTCCAGTCCAGGCCGACGACGTCGGCGCCGCACGCGGCGATCTGCTCGAGCCACGGCGCGCCGCCCTTGGTGAAGACGATGCTCGGCACGCGTTCGCCGTCGTGCTCGCGCTCGAGCGCGGCGACGACGCGGCGCGTGTACTCGAGGCTGAAGCGCTGGAAGGCGCCGTCGGCGAGCACGCCGCCCCAGGAGTCGAACAGCATCACCGCTTGCGCGCCGGCGTCGATCTGCGCGTTCAGATAGGCGGCCACCGCCTTCGCGTTGATGTCGAGGATGCGGTGCATCAGATCCGGCCGCGCGTAGAGCATGCTCTTGACGATGCGGTAGTCGTCGCTGCCGGCGCCCTCGACCATGTAGCAGGCGAGCGTCCACGGACTGCCGGCGAAGCCGATCAGCGGTACGCGTCCGCCGAGCGCCTTGCGGATCGAGCGCACGGCCTCGAACACGTAGTTCAGTCGATCCAGATCGGGCACGCGCAACGCCGCCACCGCCGCCTCGTCGCGCAGCGGCCGCGCAAAACGGGGGCCCTCGCCGGCGGCAAAGCTCAGGCCCAGGCCCATCGCGTCGGGCACGGTGAGGATGTCGGAGAACAGGATCGCCGCGTCCAGCGCATAGCGCTCGAGCGGCTGCAGCGTGACCTCGGTGGCGAAGTCGGGGCTCGTCGCCAGACCCATGAAGCTGCCGGCGCGTGCGCGCGCGGCGTTGTATTCGGGCAGGTAGCGGCCGGCCTGGCGCATCAGCCACAGCGGCGTGTACGCCGTCGGCTGGCGCAGGCAGGCGCGCAGGAAGGTGTCGTTGAGCGGGCGCGGCATGCAGGGGATTATCGGGGCCGCTCGGTGTCGGGCGGCGTGGGGCGGCGTGGGCCGGCGTGGGGCGGCGTGGGCCGGCACACTTGAAGCGCCGGCGGCGCGCCGCATCTTCGGCACGATGTGCGGCGCCGTTACGATGCGCCCGTCGGTGGCCGCTGCGTTGCCACCGCTTCGAGAGGAGGATTCCGATGTCGCTCACCCGTCGCCTCGCGGCCGCCCTGGCCGTCGGCACCGCGCTGCTGCTCGGCGGCTGCGGCTACAACGACTTCCAGCGCCTGGACGAGCAGACCAAGGCCGCCTGGAGCGAGGTCCTCAACCAGTACCAGCGGCGCGCCGACTTGGTGCCCAACCTCGTCGCCACCGTCAAGGGCGAAGCCAGCTTCGAGCAGGAGACACTGACGCGGGTGATCGAGGCGCGCGCCAAGGCCACGAGCATCCAGGCCACGCCCGAACTCATCAACAACCCCGAGGCCTTCGCCAAGTTCCAGCAGGCCCAGGGCGAGTTGACGAGCGCCTTGAGCCGGCTGCTGGTGGTGAGCGAGAACTACCCGACCCTGAAGGCCAACCAGGGCTTCCAGGATCTGCGCGTGCAACTCGAAGGCACAGAGAACCGCATCACCGTGGCGCGCAACCGCTACATCAAGGCGGTGCAGGAGTACAACGTGCTGGCGCGCCAGTTCCCGACCAACCTCACGGCGATGGTCTTCCACTACGCGGTCAAGCCGAACCTCACGGTAGCCAACGAGGCGCAGATCAGCGCGCCGCCGACGGTCGACTTCGGCAAGCCCGCGGCGCCGGCCGCGTCGAAGTAGCACACGCGAAGTCAGCCCATGCGCGAGCGGCCTGCCGGGCACCGTGGACGCCATGCGGGCGCGGCCTGCGCGCCGTGGGCGCGGCTTGCGTTGTGCGTGCTGCTCGCCACGTTCGCCGCCTTCGTCGCGCTCGGGCCGGCGCAGGCTCAGGACGTACAGCCCGTGCCCGCGCTCGGCGCACGCATCATCGACCGCACCGGCACGCTGAGCGCCGCGCAGCGCGATGCGCTCGATGCCAAGCTCGCCGCGTTCGAGGCACAGTCCGGCCCGCAGATCGTCGTGCTGCTGGTGCCGACGACGCAGCCCGAGGACATCGCCTCCTACGCCCAGCGCGTGGCCGACACCTGGAAGATCGGACGGCGTGCGGTCGGCGACGGCCTGCTCGTGGTCGTCGCCAAGAACGACCGCCAGGTGCGCATCGAGGTGGCCAAGGCGCTCGAAGGCGCGGTGCCCGACCTGGCCGCGCGGCAGATCATCGACAACGCCATCCGGCCGGCGTTTCGTGCCGACGACTATGCCGGCGGACTGAATGCCGCGGTCGACCAGCTCATCGCCCGCATCAAGGGCGAGGGGCTGCCCGCGCCGGTCCCGGCGGCGCGCCAGAGCGCGCAGCCGGGCCTGCAGCTCGACGATGTCTGGATGTTCTTCTTCGTCGGCGTGCCGGTCGTCGGCGCACTGCTGACGGGTCTGTTCGGCCGCAAGCTCGGCTCGCTGCTCACCGCGGGCGCGGCGGGCGGCCTGGGCTGGTGGCTGACCGCGAGCCTGCTGGTGGCCGGCGGCGCGGCGCTGGCCTCGCTGGTGCTGGTGGGCCTGTTCGGCATCGGCGCGGCGCTGCGCGGCAGGGGCGGCGGGCCCGGCCTGCCGCATATCGGCGGCTTTGGCGGTGGCGGCTGGGGCGGCGGTGGAAGCTGGGGTGGAGGCGGCGGCGGCGGATTCAGCTCCGGCGGCGGCGGCGACTTCGGCGGCGGCGGCGCGTCGGGCAGTTGGTGAGGGGCAGGCGCAGGATGGGCACGCACCACATGGGCAGGCTGCGCCGCATCCTGCGGCATCGCTGGCACGACGAACGCGACGCATCGCGTGCGCTCGACGCCGCGGCGCTGGCGCGGCTCGAAGAGCAGGTGGTGGCCAGCGAGCAGCGCCACAGCGGCGAGATCCGCATCTGTGTCGAGGCCGGACTGCCGCTGTCGTACCTGTGGCGGCATGCCGGAGCGCGCGAGCGCGCGGTCACGCAGTTCGGCAAGCTGCGCGTGTGGGATACCGAGCACAACAACGGCGTCCTCATCTACCTGCTGCTGGCCGATCGCGCGATCGAGATCGTCGCCGACCGCGGCCTCGCGCCCTACGCCGGTGCCGAGCATTGGCGCTCACTGATCGGCGCCTTGGGCAGCGCGCTGCGCACCGGCCGCTTCGAGCAAGGGCTGGCGCAGGCGGTGGCCGACGTCGACGCGCTGCTGGTGCGTCACTTTCCGCTCGCGCCGGGCGAAGCCAACCCGAACCAGTTGCCCGACCGGCCGGTCGTGGGTTGAAGCCGCCGAGGCATTGCGCAAGGTACGGGCCCCATGGACATCCCGCGTGCCGACTTCGACACCCCCGGCGACGTGCTGCCGCGCCCGCACGGCAACACCTACTGGCTGCTCGCCGGCCGCGTGCTCGCCGGCGAGCACCCCGACCCCGGACATCGCGAGGCGCTGGCGCTGCGGCTGCGCGCCTTCCAGGCGGCGGGCGTCACCTGCTTCATCGACCTCACGGGCGACGATTCGCCCGCCGCCTACGTGCCGCTGCCGGTCGGCGCGCGAGCGGCGCGACGCGAGCCGCATGCCATCGCCGACTTCGGCGTGCCCACGGTGGCCGGCATGCGCCGCGTGCTCGACGCCATCGATGCCGCGCTGGCGGCGGACGAAGTGGTCTACGTGCACTGCCGCGCCGGCGTCGGCCGCACCGGCACCGTCGCCGGCTGCCTGCTCGTCGAGCATGGCTTCGCGGCCGACGAGGCGCTGGCGCTGCTGCAGCGCAAGTTCCGCGCGATGACCAAGCGCACGTTCTTTGCGCGCAGCCCCGAGACCGACGCGCAGCGCGACTTCATCACGGCCTGGCGGCGCGCACGCCCGGGGTGAGCTCGGCTTGCCCGGCGTGCCCGACGGACCCGACCGCAGGCGGCGCGCTCAGATCGGCTTCCAGCGCCCCTTGAAGGTCTCGGTCAGCGGCTCGTGCTCGAGCGGCGCGAACTCGAGCGGTGTCGGCGGCACCTTGTGCTCGCCGAGCGCATCGAGCAGATGGCGGATCAGCGCCAGGCGGCCGCGTCGCTGGTCGTTGAAGTCGACCAGCGTCCACGGCGCCTGCCTGGTGTGCGTGGCGGCGAGCATCTTGCGGCGCGCCTTCGTGTACTCGGCGTAGCGCTGCCGCGCCTCGAGGTCGATCGGACTGAGCTTCCAGCGCTTGAGCGGGTCGTCGCGGCGCGCCGCGAAGCGCGCTTCCTGCTCGGCCTGATCGACCGTCAGCCAGTACTTGTGCAGCAGGATGCCGTCGTCGACCAGCATGCGCTCGAACACCGGCGCCTGCGCCAGGAAGGCCTTGGCCTCGGCCTCGCTGCAAAAGCCCATCACGCGCTCGACGCCGGCGCGGTTGTACCAGCTGCGGTCGAACAGCACGATCTCGCCGGCCGCCGGCAGCTCGGCCACGTAGCGCTGGAAGTACCACTGCGTGCGCTCGCGCTCGGTCGGCTTGGGCAGTGCCACGGTGCGGCACTGACGCGGATTGAGCGTGGCCGAAATGGCGGCGATCACGCCGCCCTTGCCCGCGGTGTCGCGTCCCTCGACGACGACGACCAGCCGCTTGCCGCTGTGCTGCAGCCAGCGCGCGACATCGTTGAGCTCGAGCTCGAGTGCGGCCAGACGCTCGTAGTACTCGGTCTTGCCGAGCCGGCCGGTCCCGCCGTTGCTGCGCGGCTGGCCCGGTTTGTCGTTCTTGCCCGGCTTGGCCATGGCGTCACCTGGCGCGCGGCGAGCAGGTGTCGAGCAGCGACCGTCGCCTACTTCTTCCGGCGCAGCTTCTGGATCGCCGCGATCTGCGCGGCCATCGCCGCGAATTCGCCCTGCGCCACCGCCAGGTCGATGTTGTTCTTGGCGTTGCGCATCGCTTCTTCGGCCAGCTTCTTGGCCTCGGCGGCCTTGGCTTCGTCCAGGTCGCGGCCGCGGATCGCGGTGTCGGCGAGCACCGTCACGCCGTCGGGTTGCACTTCGAGGATGCCGCCGGCGACGAAGACGAGTTCCTCCTCGCCGGTGTCGGCACGCTGGATGCGCACGGCGCCGGGCTTGATGCGGGTGATGAGCGGCGTGTGGCGCGGCAGGATGCCGAGCTCGCCGCTTTCGCCCGGCAGCGCGACGAACTTGGCTTCGCCGCTGAAGATGCTCTCCTCGGCGCTCACCACTTCGACATGGAGGGTGGCCATCGTCAGACTCCTGGCTATGGGTTACTGGATCGTCTTGGCCTTCTCGAAGGCGTCGTCGATGGTGCCGACCATGTAGAACGCCTGCTCGGGCAGGTGGTCGCACTCGCCGGCGACGATCATCTTGAAGCCGCGGATGGTTTCTTTGAGCGGCACGTACTTGCCCGGGCTGCCGGTGAAGACCTCGGCGACGTGAAACGGCTGGCTGAGGAAGCGCTGGATCTTGCGCGCCCGCGCCACCGCCAGCTTGTCCTCGGGGCTGAGTTCGTCCATGCCGAGGATGGCGATGATGTCGCGCAACTCCTTGTAGCGCTGCAGCGTGCCCTGCACGGCGCGCGTCGTCGAGTAGTGCTCGTCGCCGACGACGTTGGGGTCGACCTGGCGGCTGGTGCTGTCCAGCGGGTCGACCGCCGGGTAGATGCCGAGCGCGGCGATGTCGCGCGACAGCACCACGGTGGCGTCCAGGTGCGCGAAGGTGGTCGCCGGCGACGGGTCGGTCAGGTCGTCGGCGGGCACGTACACGGCCTGGATCGAGGTGATCGAGCCGACCTTGGTCGACGTGATGCGTTCCTGCAGCCGGCCCATTTCCTCGGCCAGCGTCGGCTGGTAGCCCACCGCCGACGGCATGCGCCCGAGCAGCGCCGAGACCTCGGTGCCGGCCAGCGTGTAGCGGTAGATGTTGTCGACGAAGAACAGCACGTCGCGGCCTTCGTCGCGGAAGCTCTCGGCGATGGTCAGGCCGGTGAGCGCCACGCGCAGCCGGTTGCCCGGCGGCTCGTTCATCTGGCCGTAGACCATCGACACCTTCGACTCGCCGAGGTTGTCCTTGACGACGACGTTGGAGTCCATCATCTCGTGATAGAAGTCGTTGCCCTCGCGCGTGCGCTCGCCGACGCCGGCGAACACCGACAAGCCGCTGTGCGCCTTGGCGATGTTGTTGATGAGCTCCATCATGTTGACGGTCTTGCCGACGCCGGCGCCGCCGAACAGGCCCACCTTGCCGCCCTTGGCGAACGGGCAGATGAGGTCGATCACCTTGATGCCGGTCTCGAGCAGCTCCGTGGAGGGGCTCAGCTCGTCGTAGGCCGGCGCCTTGCGGTGGATCGAGGCCGTCTTCTCCTGGCTCACCGGACCGCGCTCGTCGATCGGGTTGCCGAGCACGTCCATGATGCGGCCCAGCGTGGCCTTGCCCACCGGCACCGTGATCGCGGCGCCGGTGTTGGTGACCATCAGGCCGCGGCGCAGGCCCTCGGACGAGCCGAGCGCGATGGTGCGCACGACGCCGTCGCCGAGCTGCTGCTGCACCTCGAGCGTGAGCGGTGAGCCTTCGAGCTTGAGCGCGTCGAAGATGCGCGGCATGCGCTCGCGCGGGAACTCCACGTCCACCACCGCGCCGATGCACTGGACGATCTTGCCTTGGGCTTGCATTGCTTGGTCCTCTCGAATCGAATGCTTAGACGGCAGCGGCACCGCCGACGATCTCCGAAAGCTCCTTCGTGATCGCCGCCTGCCGCGTCTTGTTGTAGATGAGCTTGAGCTCGTCGATCAGGTTGCCGGCGTTGTCGGTGGCCGCCTTCATCGCCACCATGCGCGCACTCTGCTCGCTGGCCATGTTTTCGGCCACCGCCTGGAACACCAGGGCCTCGATGTAGCGCTCGAGCAGGTCGTCGATGACGCTGGCGGCGTCGGGCTCGTAGAGGTAGTCCCAGCCGTGGCCCGCCTTCTCGGCCTCGGTCTGCGCCAGGCGCTCGGCGCCCAGCGGCAGCAGCGGCTCGATCATCGGCTCCTGCTTCATCGTGTTGATGAACTTCGTGTAGCACAGGTACACGGCGTCGAGCTTGCCGGCGACGAACTCGTCGAGCATGACCTTGACCGGGCCGATCAGCTTCTCGAGCTGCGGCGCGTCGCCGAGCTGGACGATGTGGCTGACGACCTGCGCGCCGATGCGGTTCAGGAAGCCGTAGCCCTTGTTGCCGATGGCCACCGCGCGCATCTGCTGGCCGGCGGTCTGCGCCTCGCGCATCTTGTCGGTGAGCGCGCGCAGCAAGTTGGTGTTGAGGCCGCCGCACAGGCCTTTGTCGGTGGTGACGACGATGAAGCCGACCGCCTTGGCGCTGCCCGTGGCCCGCAGGTACGGGCTCTTGTACTCCGGGTTGGCCTGCGACAGGTTGGCCGTGATGTTGCGGACCTTGTCGGCGTAGGGGCGCGCCTGGCGCATGCGCTCCTGCGCCTTGCGCATCTTCGAGGCCGAGACCATTTCCATGGCCTTGGTGATCTTCTTCGTGTTCTCGAAGCTCTTGATCTTGCCGCGGATCTCTTTTCCGACCGCCATGACGGACTCCTCTGGGACAGGCGCTGCGCGTCGGGGCGGTCAGCCGAAGGACTTCTTGAACGCGGCGACGGCGGCGGTGAGCTCGTCCTCGGCCGCCTTGTCCATCGCCTTGTCGTGCTCGAGCTTGGCCAGCAGCGCCGCGTGGCTGCTCTTGAGGTGCTGGTGCAGCGCGTGCTCGAAGGCGAGCACCTTCTTCACGTCGACGTCGTCGAGGTAGCCCTTGTTCACCGCGAACAGCGACGCCGCCATCAGGCTGATCGGCAGCGGGCTGTACTGCGACTGCTTGAGCATCTCGGTGACGCGCGCGCCGCGATCGAGCTGCTTCTTGGTCGCGGCGTCGAGGTCGGAGGCGAACTGCGCGAACGCGGCGAGCTCGCGGTACTGCGCGAGATCGGTGCGGATGCCGCCCGAGAGGTTCTTGACGAGCTTGGTCTGCGCTGCGCTGCCCACTCGCGACACCGAGATGCCGGCGTTGATGGCCGGGCGGATGCCCGAGTTGAACAGGTTGGTCTCGAGGAAGATCTGGCCGTCGGTGATCGAGATCACGTTGGTCGGCACGAAGGCCGAGACGTCGCCGGCCTGGGTTTCGATGATCGGCAGCGCGGTGAGCGAGCCGGTCTTGCCCTTGACCTCGCCGTTGGTGAACTTCTCGACGTACTCGGCGTTGACGCGCGCGGCGCGTTCGAGCAGGCGCGAGTGCAGATAAAAGACGTCGCCGGGGAACGCCTCGCGGCCCGGCGGACGACGGAGCAACAGCGAGACCTGGCGATAGGCGACGGCCTGCTTGGACAGGTCGTCGTAGATGATGAGCGCGTCCTGGCCGCGGTCGCGGAAGTACTCGCCCATCGTGCAGCCCGAGTAGGCCGACACGTACTGCATCGCCGCCGACTCCGACGCGCTGGCGGCGACGACGATGGTGTAGTCCATCGCGCCGGCCTGCTCGAGCGCGCGCACCACGTTCTTGATCGAACTCGCCTTCTGCCCGATCGCGACGTAGATGCAGGCCATGTTCTGGCCCTTTTGGTTGATGATGGTGTCGACGGCGACCGCGGTCTTGCCGGTCTGGCGGTCGCCGATGATCAGCTCGCGCTGGCCGCGGCCCACCGGCACCATCGAGTCCAGGCACTTGAGGCCGGTCTGCACCGGCTGGCTGACGCTCTGGCGCGCGATCACGCCCGGCGCCACCTTCTCGATCACGTCGGTCATCTTGGCGTTGATCGGGCCCTTGCCGTCGATCGGCTGGCCGAGCGCGTTGACGACGCGGCCGATCAGCTCGGGGCCGACCGGCACCGACAGGATCTTGCCGGTGCACTTGACGGTGTCGCCCTCGGAGACGTGCTCGTACTCGCCCAGGATCACCGCGCCCACCGAGTCGCGCTCGAGGTTGAGCGCCAGGCCGAAGGTCGGCTGGCCATCGGGCGTGGGCGGGAACTCGAGCATCTCGCCGGCCATCGCGTCGGACAGGCCGTGCACGCGCACGATGCCGTCGGTGACCGACACCACCGTGCCCTGGTTCTTGATGTCGGCGCTGGCCTGCAAGCCTTCGATGCGGCTCTTGATCAGCTCGGAAATTTCTGCGGGGTTCAGGTTCATGGTCGGTTCCTCCAGGCTGCGCCCACGACGGGCGCGAGCGGCTTCAGGCGGTGAGCGCGGACTTCATCTGTTCGAGCCGGGCGCGCACCGAGGTGTCGAGCACTTCGTCGCCGACACTGACGCGGATGCCGCCGATCAGCTCGGGCGCCTCGCGCACCGTGGGGTTGAGCTTGCGGCCGAAGCGCCTCTCCAGCGCCGTCACGGTCTCGGCCACCTGCACCAGGCTGAGCGGGAACGCGCTCTCGATGACGGCATCGGCGACGCCGCTCTGCGCGTTGACGAGTTCGCCGAACTGCTGGGCGATCGCCGGCAGCGCCGCCAGACGGCCGTTGTCGAGCACGGTGCGCAGCAGATTGACGACCTTGGCGTCGAAGGCGAGGCCTTTTTGCAGCGCCACACCGGCGATCAGGTCGAACACCTGCAGCGGCGCGACATTCGGGTTGCCGGCAAAGGCCAGCAATTCGCCGTCGCCGGCCAGCGTGGCCAGCGCCGCGAGCTGCGTCTTGAGCGCCTCGCCCTGTGCGCCGGCGGCCTTGAACAGGGCCTCGGCGTAGGGGCGGGCGATGGTGGCCAGCTCGGCCATGGTCAGAGTTCCGCCTTCAGACGGCCGAGCAACTCGGCGTGCACGCCGGCGTCGACCTCCTTGCGCAGGATCTGCTCGGCGCCCTTGACGGCGAGCGCGGCGACTTGCTCGCGCAGCACGTCGCGAGCCTTCACCGATTCCTGGGCCGCCTCGGAGCGCGCGGCAGCGACGATCTTGGCGCCCTCTTCGTTGGCCCGCGCCTTGGCCTCCTCGATCATCTGCTGCGCCAGGCGCTCGGCGTCGGCCAGCCGGCGCGCGACGTCGTCGCGCGCGCTCGACAGTTGCTGCTCGACGCGCTTGTCGGCCGCGGCCAGCTCGGCCTTGGCCTTGTCGGCGGCCGACAGGCCTTCGGCCACCTTGGCCGCGCGCTCGTCGAGCGCACGTGCGATCGGCGGCCAGATGAACTTCATCGTGAACCCGACCAGGATCAGGAACACGATCATCTGGATGATCAGTGTCGCGTTGATGCTCACTTGAGTCTTCCTCGAAACGCTGCGGGAAGCGGCGTGCCCGGCATGGGCCGCGCCGCCGCATCGGATCCCACCGCAGCCGGCCGCACGGGCCGTGCCGCGGCGTCGCCGATCACTTCGGCAGGTTGGCGATCTGGCCGAGGAAGGGGTTGGCGGTGGCGAACCACAGCGCGATGCCCGTCCCGATGATGAAGGCGGCGTCGATCAGGCCGACGAGCAGGAACATCTTGACCTGCAACTCGCCCATCAGCTCGGGCTGACGCGCCGCCGACTCGAGGTACTTGCCGCCCATCATGCCGATGCCGATGCAGGCGCCGATGGCGCCCAGGCCGATCATGAGGCCGGAGGCCAGCGCGACGAAGCTGATGATTTCCATTGCGTACTCCTAGAAGGGAAGTTTTTCGAAGTGGGGGAAAGAGGAAAGAAAAGACCGGATTCGGTGCAGCGCTGCCGTCGACGCGCGCATCAATGGCTGTCGTGCGCCTGACCGACGTAGACCAGCGCCAGCATCATGAACACGAAGGCCTGCAACAGGATGATCAGGATATGGAAGATGGCCCAGAAGGTGCCGGCGATGACATGCCCGATCGACAGCGGAATGCCCACCGCCGAGAAGAAGGCGCCGCCCATCAGCGCGATCAGCAGGAACACGAGTTCGCCCGCGTACATATTGCCGAACAGCCGCATGCCGTGGCTCACCGTCTTGGAGACGAACTCGATGATCTGCAGCGCGAAGTTGAACGGGTAGAGCAGGAAGTGGTTGCCGAAGGGCGCGGTGAACAGCTCGTGCAACCAGCCGCCGGGGCCCTTGATCTTGATGTTGTAGTAGATGCAGATCAGCAGCACGGTGACCGACATCGCCATCGTCGCCGACAGGTCGGCGGTGGGCACGACGCGCATGTAGGCGCCGTGGTCGCCCTGCGCCGTCTGCCAGGCCCAGGGCAGCAGATCGACCGGCAGCAGGTCCATTGCGTTCATCAGCACGATCCAGACGAACACGGTGAGCGCCATCGGGCCGACGAACTTGCGGCTCTCCTCGTTGTGCACGATGCCGCGCGCCTCGGTGTCGACCCATTCGACGAGGAATTCCACCGCCGCCTGCAGCCGGCCCGGCACGCCCGAGGTCATGCGGCGCGCCACGCTCCACATCACGAGGCAGCTCAGGGCCCCCAGCAGCAGCGCGTAGGCGACGGTGTCGAGGTTGACCGTCCAGAAGCCCGAGCCGATCTGCCAGTTGTGCAGATGGTGGTTGATGTACTCGCCTGCGGTCAGGCCGGCGCCTGCGACCTCACCCGATGCTTCGTGTGCCGACATCTCGAACCCGTCCTTCGCTCTTCGCTACACCTTCGTCGGCCCGCTGCGCGGCGACGGTCGCCACAGCAGAGCCAGCCAATACATCTGCATGCACAGCACCAGACCGACCAGCAACGCCGGCCAGCTCAGCGCCGGCACCAGCTTCGGCGCCAGCGCGAGCATCGCCACCGAAACCGCAATCTTGACCGACTCCCACAACATGAAGCTGACGGCACTCGCGCCAAGCGACAGGCTGCTCAGGCGACTGGTCATGCCGCGCGCCATCAAGACGCCAGGTAACACCACGCAGGCGGCGCCGTACAGCACCGACCACGCCACTGCCGCCTTGCCGCCGACGAACCACGCGACCAGCGCCGACACGGCACCGAGCGCCGCCTGCGCCACGACCACACGCCACGGCGACAGTGACGGTTGGCGCGCGCGCAGGGCCCGCGCCTCCTCCCTGGTCAGCGTCTTGTGGGCCGGTTCGGCCGCTTCGTCTTCCCACTTCGCCCATCGTTGCGTGCGTTCGGCCAGGGGGTCGGGCGCGATCGCCATCACGGTGGGCACGGTCAGGTTTCGGATGCGGCGGGCAAAGCCTGCGGATTATAGGGAACATTCGCGGCGTTTCCGGATCACCAGCAGGCACGTGGCTGCGACGCGGCTGGCGCATCCGCGTCGCAGCGCAGCGCGCCGCAGGTGCCGCGACGGCACGACGAATTGGCGCCGGATTGATCCGCCGTGCTGCGCGGACATCGCGGATGTGATCTGATGGCGCCCCTTGTCGCGCGCGCAACGTCGCGCGGCCATCGTGCCGAACGCCTCATGTCCTCGTCGATTCAACGATCCGGCCTGCGAGCCTGCCTGACGACCGCGCTGGCAGCCCTGCTGCCGTGGGCGGCGGCAGGGGCGTCGACCGCCACCGCGGTGGTCGTCACACCGCAGGTGCGCGCCGAACTCGTGGCGCAGGCCCCCGAGGGCGTGGCGCCGGGCAAACCGCTCATGCTCGGGCTCAAGCTCGAACACAAGCCGGGCTGGCACACCTACTGGAAGAATCCGGGCGACTCCGGCCTGCCGACCACGCTCGCCTGGACGCTGCCCGCCGGCGTGAGCGCGGGCGACATCGAGTGGCCGACGCCGAGCCGCTTGCCGATCGGCCCGCTGCTCAATTACGGCTACGACGGCACCGTGCTGCTGCCGGTGACGCTGCAGATGAGTCCCGGCTTTGCCGCCGCGACGCTGGCGGTGAAGCTGCACGCCGAGTGGCTGGTGTGCAAGGACGTGTGCATCCCCGAGGGCGGCGACTTCGTGCTCGACGTACCCGCCGACGCCGCCACCGCCGGCGACGCGGCGCTGTTCGCGCAAGCACGCGCCGCGCGCCCGCTGCCGGCTGCCGGCGTCAGTGCCAGCGCCGAAGTGCAAGGCGATGCGCTCGTCGTGCGCGTGGCCGGACTGCCGGCGCCGTGGCTCGGCAAGCCGCTCGCCTTGTTCCCTGAGACACCCGGCGTGCTGCACAACGCCGCAGTGCCCGAGGCGCGCTGGGAGGGCGGCGAGTGGCGCGCGCGTCTCGCCCTCGACCCACAGCGCAGCGACGGGCCGGCGACGCTGCCTGCCGTGCTGGTGGCCAGCGGCCAGGCCGCGGGAATCGAAGTACCGATCTCGGTCAAGGGCGGCTGGCCGCCGCTGCCGCCTGTATCGGGCGCACAGAGTGCACAGGGCGCGCAAGGCGTGCAGGGCGGTGCGCCGCCGCAGACGACCGGCAACGACCGCTCGGCGCCAACCGCAGGCGGTGTCGGTTCCATGCCGGCGGCAGCGCCGATCGGCCTCGGCCTGGCCCTGCTGCTCGCGCTCGGCGGTGGCGTGCTGCTCAATCTCATGCCCTGCGTGTTTCCGGTGCTCTCGCTCAAGGTGCTGGGCTTTGCGCGTCACGCTGCCGATCGCCGCCACACGCTCGCCGCCGGGCTGGCCTACACGGTGGGTGTGGTGGCGTCGTTCGTCGCGCTGGCCGCGCTGATGCTCGCGCTGCGCGCCGGTGGCGAGCAGATCGGCTGGGGCTTCCAGTTGCAGTCGCCGTGGTTCGTGGCCACTCTGGCGCTGCTGTTCACGCTGATCGGGTTGAACCTGGCCGGCGTGTTCGAGTTCGGCGCCATGCTGCCCGGCACCTGGCTGGCCGCGCGCGCGCGCCATCCGATGACCGATGCGCTGCTCACCGGCATCCTGGCGGCGGCAGTCGCCTCGCCCTGCACGGCGCCGTTCATGGGCGCTGCGCTCGGCCTGGCGGTCACGCTGCCGTCGTCGCAGGCGCTGGCAGTCTTCGCCGCGCTCGGCCTGGGCATGGCGCTGCCGTATCTGGCGGCCAGCGCCTGGCCGGGCCTGGCCGCGCGGCTGCCGCGGCCGGGCGCATGGATGGCGCACTTCAAGGTGCTGATGGCGTTCCCGATGTTCGCCGCCGTCGTCTGGCTGGTGTGGGTGCTGGGCCAGCAGGTGGGCATCGACGGCGCCGCGACGCTGCTCGGCGTGCTGGTCACTCTGGCCTTCGCGGCCTGGGCGCTCGGTTCGCGTTCGCTCGGGGCGACGGCACGGCGCGGCTTCGGAGCCGCGGCCGTGCTGCTGGTCGCCGCCGCCCTGACCTGGGCCCTGCCGACCTGGCGCCACGAGGCCGTCGCGCGCGCTAGCGACGTCGGCGAGCGCTGGCAGCCCTGGTCGAGCGAGCGCGTGGCGCAGGCGCTCGCGCAGGGCCAGCCGGTGTTCGTCGACTTCACCGCCGCCTGGTGCGTGACCTGCCAATTCAACAAGCGCACGACGCTCGGGCGCGACGAGGTGCAGGCGGCCTTCGCCGACAAGCGCGTGCTGCTGCTGCGCGCCGACTGGACGCGGCGTGACGCCGCCATCAGCGCCGAGTTGGCGCGGCTGGCGCGCAGCGGGGTGCCGGTGTATGCGCTCTATGCGCCGGGCCGCGCGGCACCGATGCTGTTGAGCGAGATCCTCAGCGTGGACGAAGTCCGGCGCGCGCTGGCCACGCTGCCGTCCTGAGCCCCTGCAGCCCCGCCAGCGTCGGCCATTCGCGCAGCTTGCGCAGCGCCCGTCTCAGGGCGCGCTCGCGTACTGCACGGCCAATTGCTCAAAGCCGGCAGCGTCCACCGGCCGGCCGAGTTCCTCTTCCAGCAGCGCAGCCACGCCGCGCGCCTGTCGAGCGGCCTCGGCGGCGTCGAGGAACAGCAGACGCGAACGCCGCGCCAGCACGTCGCCGACCTGGCGCGCCATCTCGTAGCGCGCGGCAAAGCGCACCATCGCCTCGCTCAGGCCGCCCTGGCCGCTCTCGGCGTCGCGCCACAGCCAGCGCTGGGCGCCGGGCAGGCGCGCCAGCAGAGCGGCCTCGCTGCCATACAGGTGCTCGCCCGGTGCTTCGGCCAGCGGCCGGCCGGGAGCCGCGCCCACCAGCGGCAGCCGTACCGTGACGCCGCCGCGGCGCTCGGGCAGCAGGCCGCGCGCCATCGCTCGCGCGAGCACGTCCTCGGCCATCGCACGGTAGGTGGTCCATTTGCCGCCGGTGACAGTGACCAGGCCCGAGCGACCGACCACCACGGTGTGCTCGCGCGACAGTGCCTTGGTGTTCTCTCCGTCGTCGCCCGAATGCTTGACGAGCGGGCGCAGGCCGACCCAGACCGAGCGCACATCGGCGCGCGTCGGCGAGCGCGCCAGGTAGCGGCCGGCTTCGCGCAGGATGAAGTCGACCTCGTCGCGAAACGGCCGCGGCTCCGCCACGATGTCCTCGCGCGGCGTGTCGGTGGTGCCGAGGACGGTCTTGCCGAGCCAGGGCACGGCGAACAGCACGCGGCCGTCGCTCGTCTTGGGCACCATCAGCGCGTGCGTGCCGGGCAGGAAAGCGCGATCGACGACGAGGTGCACGCCCTGGCTCGGCGCCACCATCGGCGCGCGCGGCGGCGCGCCGGCGTCGCGGTCCATGTCGCGCACGGCATCGACCCACACGCCGGTGGCGTTGACGACGCAGCGCGCGTGCAGCTCGTGGCGCGTGCCGCTCTCGGCGTCCTCGGCGACCACGCCGCGCACGCGGCCGCCGGCGCGCACCAGCGCCACCACCGGCGCGTGGTTGAGCACGAGGGCGCCGCGCGCCGCGGCGGTGCGCGCCAGCGTGACCGCGAGCCGCGCATCGTCGAACTGGCCGTCCCAGTAGCGCACCCCCCCGGTCAGGTCGTCGCGGCGCACCGTGGGCAACAGCTCGGCCGTGCGTGCCGCCGACAGCCACTGCGTGGCGCCCAGGCCGCGCGCGCCGGCCAGCAGGTCGTACATCTTCAGTCCGACGCCGTAAAAGGGCTGCTCCCACAGGTGGAAGGCGGGCACGACGAAGGGCAGACGCTGCGCCAGGTGCGGCGCATTGGCCAGCAGCACGCTGCGCTCGTGCAGCGCCTCGCGCACCAGCGCGATGTTGCCTTGCGCCAGATAGCGCACGCCACCGTGCACGAGCTTGGTGGCGCGCGAGCTGGTGCCTGCGGCGAAGTCGCGCGCCTCGAGCAGCGCGACAGACAAGCCGCGCGCCGCCGCGTCGAGCGCGACGCCGACGCCGGTGGCGCCGCCGCCGATGACGACGAGGTCCCAGTCGCGCTTCTCGACCAGGCGCGCCAGCAGTCCGGCGCGCAGCAGCGGCTCGGTCATGGCGCGCGCACTCAGCGGCGCGCGGCCGGCGCGTCCAGGTCCACCATCAGGTAATGCGCCCCGGCGATGGGGTTGAAGTAGAAGGGCGGGATCTCGACGAAGCCGAGCGAGGCATACAGGCCGCGTGCCGCTTCCATGTCGTCGAGCGTGTCGAGCAGCATCGCGCCGTAGCCGGCACGCGTGGCCCGCTCCATCAGCGCCTGCGCCAGGCGGCGTCCGAGGCCCAGGCCGCGATAGGCGTCGCGCACGAACAGGCGCTTCATCTCGCAGGCGTTGGGAACGTCGGCGTCGGCGAGCCGACGCATCGCGACGCAACCGGCCGGCGCGCCGTCCACCAGCGCCAGCAGCAGCACGCCGTGCGGCGCGGCGTACTCGCCGGGCAGCGCCGCGAGTTCGCGCTCGAAGTTCTGGAAGCCGAGGTCGATGCCGAGCGAATCGGCATATTCGCGCATCAGCGTGCGCGCGGTCTCGATGTCGGCCGCGTCCTGGGCCACGACGATGGCGATGCGGCGATCCACGGCAGCGGCGCACCTAGCTACCGAAACTCGCCACCCACACCGCCGCCGCGGCACAGGCGAGCACGAGCACGAGCGCCAGCAGGCGCTGCGCGAGGCCGTCGGCCGAGGCCGGCACGCCGGGAGCGAGCCACTTGTCGCCATGGATCATCGGCGGCACCAGATCGGCGCGCTTGCGCACGCGGTAGTAGACGATGGCCGCGATGTGCAGCACGACGAGCGCGACGATCAGCTTGCTGCCGAAATGCCTGTGCCAGCCGGTGGCGGCCAGCGCGGTGGCGTTGGACACGAAGCGATTGAGCGGCCCGGTGTTGGCGATCTCGTCGTCGGCCACCAGGCCGGTGCCCACCTGCGCCACCAGCAGGCCGAGCATCGCCAGCACCGACAGTGCGCCGAGCGGGTTGTGCCCGACCCAGCTCCGGTCCTCGAGCACCGAGCCGCCGCGCAGGTAGTGCACGAGCCGCGCCGGTGTCGGCACGAAGTTCACGAAGCGCGACCAGTGCCCGCCGACGAAGCCCCACAGCAGCCTGAACGCGAGCAGCGTGAAGGCCAGCAAGCCGAGCCGCATGTGCCAGTCCACGAGGTTGCCGCCGATCTTGCCCGTGACCACCGATCCGAAGCAGGAAACGACGAGCGTCCAGTGGAACAGGCGCGTCGGCAGATCCCAGATGCGCACCGCGACGGCAGTGGGCGTCGGCTGGGTGATGGCGGGAGCGGGATCGGTCATGGCAGGCCCAACCATACCCTGCTTTGGCCCCGGCGTCGGCAGAGGCCGCCGACGCCGCAGCCGCGCCGCGATGCCGCTATGTACACTCGCCGGCCATCCGCTGCCACCCTGCGGCTCGACCCGATCCGATCATGACCTTCACCGAATCTCACAAGGAGTCCGCCGCATGTACCGCTCGTTGCTCGCCACTGCCGTTGCCGCTGCCGGCCTCGCCGCCTCGCTGCCCGCGACAGCCCAGTTCCAGAAGCCCGAGGACGCGGTGAAGTACCGCGAGAGCGTGATGACCGTGATGGCCAACCGCTTCGGTCGCATCGGCGCAATGACGCAGGGGCGCGTTCCCTACGATGCGGCGCTGGCCACGCAGAACGCGGAGCTCGTGGCCACGATGTCGCATCTGCCGTGGGATGGTTTCGTCGAAGGCACGGCCGGCACCGGCAAGGGCCGCGCGTCGACCAAGATCTGGAGCGATCGCGCCAAGTTCGACGACGACGCCAAGAAGATGCAGGACGAGGTGGCCAAGCTCGTCGTCGCCTCGCGCACGAACAACCTGGACAACGTCAAGGCCGCCTTCGGCAATGTCGGCCAGGCGTGCAAGGCCTGCCACGACAACTTCCGCAACCCGTAACGCTGCGCTCGGCCGACGCTGCGGGGCCCGCTTCGGCGGGCCTCGTCGTTTTCGATCAGCCCGCGGCCGGCGCGGCAAAGCCGAGCACGACGCGGCGCGTCATCGCACTTTTCTTCTCGATCTTGGTGACGACGACGGTGCCGATCTCGGCGCTGTTGGCGACGTGGGTGCCGCCGCAGGGCTGCAGGTCGACACCTTCGATGTCGATGACGCGCACGCGGCCCAGACCGCGCGGCGGCTGCACGCTCATGCTGCGCACCAGCTCGGGGTGGGCGTCGAGCTCGGACTCGTCGATCCAGCGCTGTCGCACCGGGTGCGCCTCGGCCACCAGGCGCGCCAGGCCGGCCGTCAGCGCCTCCTTGTCGAGCGGCTCATTCATGTGGAAGTCCAGCCGCGCATAGCCGGCGGTGATCGAGCAGCCGTCCACCGGATGCGGCACCAGCGCACACAGCAGGTGCGTGGCGGTGTGAAAGCGCATGTGGGCGCGGCGCCGTGCCGCATCGATGCGCGCGCTCACCTGCGTGCCCGGCGCGAACGGCCCGAGGTCGGACCCCGGCGCGACGACGTGCACGATATCGCCGGCCCGCTCCTTGTGCTTGCGCGTGTCGACGATGGCGAGCGCGGTGCCGTCGGCCGCCGTCAGCACGCCGGTGTCGCCCGCCTGGCCGCCGCCCAGCGGATAGAACACCGTGCGGTCGAGCACGACGCCGGCCTCGTCGAGCGCCACCACGGTGGCCGTGCACTCGAACAGGGTCGCATCGGCGCGGAACAGTTCTTCGGTCATGCGCGCTCCTCCAGCGCCTCGTGCAGCAGGCGCGCGAGCACGGCGACGCCGGCCTCGATCTGCGGCGGCGGCACGGTGACGAACGACAGCCGCAGCGTGTGCGCGTGGCCCGGCGTGGTGAAGAACGGCGCTCCCGGCACGTAGGCCACGCCGGCCGCCACCGCCCTGGGCAACAGCGCCACGGCATCGAGTGCGCGCGGCAGTTCGATCCAGAAGAACATGCCGCCCTTCGGCACCTCGTAGCGACAGCCGGCGGGCAGGTGGCGCTCGAGCGCGGTGCGCATCGCGTCGCGCTGCGCCTTGTAGCGCGCGCGGATCGTCGGCACGTGCGTGCGCAGGAATCCGCCCTTGACGACTTCGTGCACGATGCGCTGGTTGAAGCCCGGCGTGTGCAGATCGGCCGCCTGCTTGGCCTGCAGCAGCTTGGGGTAGAGCGCGCGCGGGGCCACGATGTAGCCCAGCCGCAACCCCGGCGCCAGCACCTTGGAGAACGAGCCGAGGTAGATGGCGCCGCCGGCGGCCGCGAGGCTGCCGTGCGCGGCCAGCGGCGACGGTGGCGGCGTGTCGTACCAGAGCTCGCCGTACGGGTTGTCCTCGACCACCGGCAGTCCGGCGTCGACCGCCGCGTCGGCCAGCGCCGCGCGCCGCGACGCGCTCACGCAGTGCCCGCTCGGGTTCTGGTAGTTCGGCAGCAGGTAGACGAAGCGCGCACCGCGCGCCGCGCCGAACGCCGCCGGCAGCGGTCCGTCGTCGTCGCCGTCGAGCGCGGCGAACTCGGGCTCGTAGGGTGCGAAGGCCTGCAGCGCCCCGAGGTAGGTGGGCGCTTCGACCGCCACCGCGCTGCCCGGATCGATCAGCACCTTGCCGACCAGATCGAGCCCCTGCTGCGAGCCGGTGGTGATGAGCACCTGGTCGGCGTCGCAGGCGAGCCCCGCCGCGCCGAGCTCGGCCGCCACCCATTCGCGCAGCGGCGCGTAGCCCTCGCTGGCGGCGTACTGCAGTGCGGCGTGGCCGTGATCGCGCAGTACGCGCTCGGTGGCCTCGCGCATCGCCTGCACGGGGAAGGTGTCGGCCGCCGGCATGCCGCCGGCCAGCGAGATGATGCCGCCGCGCTCGGTGAGCTTGAGGATTTCCCGGATCGTGCTCGGGTTCAGTCGTTCGGCGCGGCGCGCGAGCCGCCAGGGCATGGTCATCGGTTGCGCTCTCATGGGTCGAGTGAAGGCGTGGTCAATGCCGGCGCCGCAGCGTCCGGCGCCACCGTCGCCGTGCGCGCGGGCAGGCGCCGCCCGAAGAACACGACGGCGACGACCGCCAGCGCGAACACGAGCGTCGTCGGCTCGGCGCGCTCGCCGAGCAGCGGCACCGCGGCCAGCAGGGCGACGAAGGGCTGCAGCAGTTGCACCTGGCTCACGCGCAGCACGCCGCCCAGAGCCAGGCCGCGATACCAGGCGAAGAAGCCGAGCCACATCGAGAACAGCGTGACGTAGGCAAAGCCGGCCCAGGCGGCGGCGCCCACCTGCGCCAGCCCGCTCGGCCAGGTCGCGGCCATCGCCGGCAGCGTGAGCGGCAGCGACAACACAAGCACCCAGGAGATGACGTGTTCGGCCGGCATGCGCGTGGCGAGCTGGGCGCCGGCCACGTAGCCGACGGCGGCGCTCGCCACCGCCAGCGCGAGCAGTCCGTCGGCGGGCACCGGACGGCCGCCGCCGGCGACGAAGGCATAGGCGACGACGAGTGCGCAGCCGAGCGTCGCGCACAGCCAGAACGCGGGCGGCGCGCGATGCCGCAGGCCGAGCGCTGCCGCCACCGCCGTAGCGAGCGGGATCACGCCGGTGACCACGGCCGCGTGCACCGCCTCGACGTGACGCAGTGCCAGCGCGATGAACAGCGGGAAGCCGAGCACGGTGCCCAGCGCACTCAGCGCGAGCAGCCGCCACTGGCCGCCCTGCGGGCGCCGGGCGCGCACCGCCAGCAGGTAGGCCGCAGCCAGGATGCCGGCCAGCGCGCCGCGCCCGGCGGTCACGAACGACGGCGGCAGTTGCGGCGCGGCGGCGTCGCCGACCGCCATGCGCGTCATCGGCAGCGTGAGCGCGAAGATCACCATGCCGAGCGCACCGAGCGCGAAGCCGCGCGCCGCGTCGCGGTCGGCCTGCTCCATCGCGAGCGGCGCGCCAGCGGGCACGGCGAGTGGGGTCGAAGGATCGCCGGCGCTCACCGATGCAGTTTAGGGCGCGCGCGTCGCGTGCGGCCAACATCCCGAAACACCTGAAACAATCCGCGGCCAGCGTCGCCTGCGCGGCGCGCGGCCGAAAATCCGACCCATGATGTTCGACAGCACGCAGCCGGCCGAGACCTCGCCGCTGATGCGCGTGAGCGAGTTCCAGCGCTACCTCAGCGACAACGAGCGCGAGAGCAGCGCCGGCTCGACGCGCCTCAGCTCGCTCAACCCGTCGCTGCTGCTCGATCTGCAGCGCTTCGCGCGCCGCGAGCACGAGACCGACGCCGGCCTGCTCGAAGTGCTGGAAGTGCTGGCGGCCGCCGTGCGCCACGGGCGGCCGCTGCTGGTGCATCTGCAACACGAGTACCGCGTGCTGCCGCTGACGGTGTTTCCGAACGAGCACCAGATGCATTGCCCGCTGCCGGCGGCGACGCTGCTGTCGTGGCGCCTGACCGAGTTGCGCGTGCTGCACGTCGAACCGGCACGCCTGGCGCCGCACGACCCGGCGCGGCCCGGTCCCGAGGCGCACCGCTACGCGCCGCTCGGGCCGCTGCTGTGGGAGCTGGCGCTGCGCGGCGCGCGCGACGCGCTGCTGCCCGAGATCGGCGGCGTCGCTGCTTATCGGGTGGCGCCCGGCGCCGACCTGTCGCGCCTGGAGCTCGGCGGCACGCTGGCGGCCGCCGTGCAGCGCCTGGCGCGCCAGACCACCAACCTGCGCGAGATCGCCGGCTGGCCCGGCTTCGACCGCGAGCGCGCGATGCGTCTGCTCAACGCGTTGTACCTGCAGGCGGCCTTGATGGTGAGCCGCTCGCATCCGGCGGCCACCAACCAGGACTGGTCGAGCACCGATCCGGCCTCCTTGCGCTGAAGCCGGCGGCCGTCGACGCCGCCGGCGTCAGGTGCTACCGCCGACGAGCTGCGACAAAGCCTCCCAGCGCTCCAGGCAGGCCATCAGCTCGTCTTCGATGACGGCATGGCGCGCGGCGGCGGCGGCGGCGTCGCGCGGTGCGCGCACGAAGAACCCGGCGTCGGCCAGTTGCGCGGCCAGCGCCTTCTGCTCGGCTTCGAGCCCATCGATGCGCGCGGGCAGGGCGTCGAGCTCGCGCTGCTCCTTGTAGCCGAGCTTGGTGCGCGCCGCCGTCCTGCCGCGTGCCGCCGCGGCGCCCGTCGACGCCGCGGCAGCCGAGGCTGCGGGCGCGGGCGGCGCCACCCGGCTGCGCTCGCGCTGGCGCCGCCAGTCCTCGTAGCCGCCTTCGTACTCGCGCCACATCCCGGGCCGCCCGCCGAACGCGGGATCGCCCTCCCAGGCGATCGTGCTCGTCACCACGTGATCGAGGAAACGCCGGTCATGGCTGACGAGGAACACCGTGCCTGCGTAGTCCTGCAGCAGTTCCTCGAGCAGCTCGAGCGTGTCGATGTCCAGGTCGTTGGTCGGCTCGTCGAGCACCAGCACGTTGGCCGGCAGCGCGAACAGGCGCGCCAGCAGCAGCCGGTTGCGCTCGCCGCCGGAGAGCGTGCGCACGGGTGAGTTGGCGCGCTCGGGGGCGAACAGGAAGTCGCTCAAGTAGCTCATGACGTGCCGCCGTGTACGCTGTGCGCCCTCGTCGCGTTCGATCCACTCGCTGCCCGGACTGATGGTGTCGGCCAGCGTGGCGTCGAGGTCGAGCGCGGCGCGCTGCTGGTCGAAGTAGGCAATCGTGAGCCGCGTGCCGCGTCGCACCGTGCCGGCGCTCGGCTCGAGCTCGCCGAGGATCAGGCGCAGCAGCGTCGTCTTGCCGGCGCCGTTGGGTCCGATCAGACCGACCTTGTCGCCGCGCTGCACCGTGGTGTCGAAGCGGTCGACGACGAGGCGGTCTCCGAAACGCATGCTCACCGCGCGCAGCTCGGCCACGATGCGCCCGGGCGCCACACCGGCATCGACACCCAGGCGCACGCGGCCCAGCGTCTCGCGCCGCGCCTGACGCTGCACACGCAACTGCTCGAGACGCGCCACGCGCCCGACGCTGCGCGTGCGGCGCGCCTCGACGCCCTGGCGGATCCAGACTTCCTCCTGCGCCAGCAGCTTGTCGGCGCGCGCACGCGCCAGCGCCTCGGCGTCCAGCTCGCGTGCCTTGGCGGCCTCGTAGGCGGCGAAGGCGCCGCTCATGCCGGCGGCCGGCGGCGCGCCGGCGTAGTTGCGCAACACGCCGCGGTCGAGCTCGACGATGCGCGTGGCCACGGCGTCGATGAAGGCGCGGTCGTGCGAGACGAAGACCAGCGCGCCGCGGCGCGCGACGAGCAGCGCCTGCAGCCACTCGATGGCGTCGATGTCGAGGTGGTTGGTCGGCTCGTCGAGCAGCAGCAGCTGCGGCTCGGCCACCAGTGCCTGCGCCAGCGCGACGCGCTTGCGTGTGCCGCCCGACAGCGCGTCCAGTTCGTCGGTGGCGACCAGGCGCAGCCGCTCGAGCGTCTCGTGCACGCGCTGCTCCCAGGTCCAGCCGCCGAGCGCGTCCAGGCGCGAGTGCAGCGCGTCGAGATCGTCGCCTTCGGCGTGGCGCTCCAAGCGTGCGCGCAGCGCGCGCGCCTCGGCCACGCCCTCGGCCACCGCGTCGAACACGGTGGCGCCGGCGGCGAACTGCGGATCCTGCGCCACGTAGGCGCGCGTCAACCCGGTCGCGAGCTGCAGCACGCCGTCGTCCGGCGCTTCGAGCCCGGCGAGGATCTTCAGCAGCGAGCTCTTGCCCTCGCCGTTGCGTCCCACCAGTGCGACGCGCTCGCCGTCGGCCAGCGCCAGCGCGGCGCCGTCGAGCAGCGGCCGGTGGCCGTACGCCAGATGCGCGTCGGCCAGCGTGAGCAGTGTCATGGATCCCTTCCGCGGCCGCCGCGGCACGTCGTCATGGCCCGGCGCCCCGGGACCGGCGGCCGCGCCATCCGGGCGTGTACCTGGGCGTCGATCCGCGCACGCTAGCACAGCGGCTGGGCCCGGATCAGCCGCGCCGCGCCACACTACCAGCGGCGCATGCTGCAACGCCGCTCCTGGGTCCCGGCCCGCTCCGAAGATCTCGTGCAGACGCTGGCGGCCGCCGCGGCGCAGCGCTCGGTCGACGCCAACGACGCCGAGATCGTGCGGCTGGGCATGGAGCCCGCGCACATGGAGGAACTGGCCGGCTACATCGCGCGAGCGCTGGGCAGCGAGCGTGAGGCCGCCGCCGTCGCCGCCGATGTCACCGGCTTTCGACGGCGCTTCGGCGGCGCGCTGCGCTACGTGCGCGCTTGACGCGCACGCTCAGCGCAGGGCCGCTTCGAGCGCGTCGACAAACATGCGCGCCACGGGAAAGCCGCTCTGCGCGGCGATCTCGACAAAGCAGGTGGGGCTCGTCACGTTGATCTCGGTGAGACTGGCGCCGATCACGTCCAGCCCCACCAGCAACAGGCCGCGCGCGGCGAGCACGGGTCCGAGCGCCTCGGCGATCTCGCGGTCGCGCGCCGTCAGCGGCTGCGCCACGCCCTTGCCGCCGGCGGCCAGGTTGCCGCGCACCTCGCCGCCCTGCGGGATGCGCGCCAGGCTGAACGGCACCGGCCGGCCGCCGATGACGAGCACGCGCTTGTCGCCTTCGGCGATGGCCGGCAGGAACTTCTGCGCCATCACCGTCTCAGCGCCCTGACGATTCAGCGTCTCGATGATGCTGCCCAGGTTCAGCCCGTCGTCGCGCACGCGGAAGATGCCCATGCCGCCCATGCCGTCGAGCGGCTTGAAGATCACGTCGCGGTGTTCGGCGTGGAAGGCGCGCAGCGCCGCCTCCTCGCGCGTGACGAGGGTCGGCCCGATGAACTGCGGGAACTCGAGGATGGCGAGCTTCTCCGGATGGTCGCGCAGCGCCGCCGGCCGGTTGAAGACGCGCGCGCCCTCGCGCTCGGCCTGGCCGAGCAGGTGCGTGGCGTAGAAGTACTCGCTGTCGAACGGCGGGTCCTTGCGCATCAGCACCGCGTCGGTGTCGCCCAGCGCGCGCTGGGATTCGTCGACGACGCGAAACCAGTCCGGCGCGTGGTGTGTGGCGTGTGCGTCGTGCCCCGGCCGTTCGAGCGTGATCTCGCGCATCGTCGCCGTGACGCGGGCGCCGCGCTGCCAGCGCAGATGGCGCGGCTCGCAGGTGAGCAGCCGGTGGCCGCGCGCGGCCGCCTCGACCATCATGGCGTAGGTCGAGTCCTTGTAGGTCTTGAACTGCTCTAGCGGGTCGGCGACGAAGAGAATGTCCATGCGAGATCCGGGCGTGGCTGACGCCAGTGTGGCACGCGGGCGGCGGCGGCGGGCTAGCGCTCGCCGGCGCGCGTGGGCGCCGGCGGCGGCCCTCCTTCGAGGTGTCCGGCATCGGCCCAGCGCTCGATCTCGAGCGTGCCGGCGTTCCAGCGCAGGCGATTGAGTCCGGTGTTCGGAATCTCGCAGGTGCGCAGTCCGGCGATCGGCCGGCCGAGCGCCGTGCGCCACAGCATGTCGAGCACGCCGCCATGCGTCATCAGCGCCAGCCGCGCGCCGGCATGGGCCTCGGCCAGCTCGCGCACGGTGTCGAGCACGCGGCGGTGGAACTGCACGAGGCTCTCACCCCCGGGCAATTCGTAGTCGCCTTCATGTTCGAGCCAGCGCGCCCACAGATCGGGATGCAGCGTCTTGATGGTCGGCACGTCCAGCCCGTCGAGGATGCCGAAGTTCTGCTCGCGCAGACCGGCCAGCGGCGTCGGCTCGCGGTGCCAGGCGGCAGCCAGCGGCGCCGCGGTCTGGCGCGCGCGCAACAGGTCGCTGCTGTAGAAGAGGTCGTGCGGATCGGCCGCCAGGCGCGCGGCCAGCCGCTTTGCCTGCTGCACGCCGGCGATGTTCAGCGGCACGTCGATCTGGCCCTGGAAGCGCTGCAGCCGGTTCCAGTCGGTCTCGCCGTGGCGGATGAAGAGCAGCTCGGTCATGGCGGGCCCGCAGACCCGGAGCGCGCAACGCGCCGGGTCGACCAGTGAACAGGGAATGAGCAGGGGATCGCGGCCGCATGCGGCCCAACGGCGAGCATAGCCGGCGCGGGCATACTCGGGCGGTGCACGACGACGAACCCACCCTGGTGTTGCTGCCGGGCCTGGCCTGCGACGCCGAGGCCTGGGACGGCATCGCGGCGCCCCTGTCGGCGCGCTGGCGTGTGCACGTCAGCGATGCGCACTTCCGCGCCGCCACGATGACGGCGATGGCCGAGCGGCTGCTCGCCGACGTGCGAGGACCGCTCGTGCTGGTCGGCCACTCGATGGGCGGCATGCTGGCGCTGGGCGCGCAGCGCATCGCGCCCGAACGGGTGGCCGCGCTCGCGCTGCTGGCCAGCAGTGCACGCGCCGACACGCCCGAACTGCTGCGCCTGCGCGGCGAGGCGGTGGCGATGTTCGAAGCCGGACGCGTCGACGAAGTGCTGCGCGCCAACCTGCCGTTTGCGTTGCACGCCGCGCGCGCCGGCGACGCCGATCTCGCCGAGCGCTACCTCGCGCTCGTGCGCCGTGCCGGCGCAGTGCAACTGGCGGCGCAGAACCGCGCGCTGATGGCGCGCATCGACAGCCGTCCGCTGCTCGCGGCCATCGGTTGCCCTGTGCTCGTGGTCTGCGGCGACGGCGACCTGCTCACGCCGCCCGAGCAGGCCCGGGAGATCGCCGCCGCGGTGCCGGGCGCGCAACTCGAAGTGCTGGCCGGCTGCGGCCACATGCTGACGCTCGAAGCGCCCGAGCGCGTTGCCGCTTTGCTGCTGGCGTGGCTGGCGCATGCGGCGCCGGCGCGCCGGCCGCGCGTCACTTGACCGCGAATTCCTCGAGCGTGCGCCCGGCGGCCAGCGCCTGATGCAGCCAGATCGGGCGCTTGCCGCGACCGGCCCAGGTGTTGCCGTTTTCGTCGCGGTACTTGGCGACCTTGGCGGCGCCACCGCGGCGGCGCAGCACGCGCTTGCGTCCCTTGGCGGCGCCCGCCTTGGGGCCGGGCTTGGCGTGCCCGCGGCCCAGGCCCAGATCGGCGGCGCTCAGGTTGTAGAACTGGATCGCTTCGCGGATGCGCTCGACGACGCCGTTGATCTCCTGCTTGCGCAGCCTTTCGGCCTCCGCCTTCAGGTGGTCGATCTGCTTCATCACTTGCGCGTAGGTTTTGCTCATCGTCGAATGCCCGGTGAATGCTCCCCGTGATCGCTGCGATCGCTCGCGCCGGCGTCTCGTGGAAATGTCGGCATTACGCGTTCATTTCATGCGCCATGGGCTTGGACGATAGCACGGCGGCGGCGCCATCCGGGTGCGCGCCCGTTACACCGATAACGCACCGAGCGTCGATCTTTAAAAACTGCGCGGATCGAGCCGATAGCAGCGGCGCATTTCTTCGAACAGGGCGGGATGCTGCTCAGCCAGCGCATCGGGCCTTTCGAAGAACACTTCGCTGACGACGGCGAAGAATTCGGCCGGATCGGTGGCGCCATACGGATCGATGAGGCCGCTCTCGCCGAGCGCCAGCCGCCGTTGCAGCGCCCGGTATTCGGCGTTCATCACCTGCGCCCAGCGCTGCTGGCGACGCCGCCGCGCAGGCGCGCCGCGCGAGCCGCCGCCTCCGAGAAAGGGCGCGCCGTTGGCGCGGCCGGTCTCCTGATCCAGTTGATGCGCGAATTCGTGGATGACGACATTGGCGCCGTCGTGCGCGTCGGCGGCGCCGGCCAGCACCGCATCCCAGGCCAACACCACCTGGCCGCGCTGCCACGATTCGCCGGCGAGCACGCGACGCGATTCGTGCACGACACCGCCGGCACCGGGCTCGGCACGATCGACGACGAAATGCGCCGGATACAGCAGCACCTCGCGCAATGCCGAAAAGCCGAAACCGCGTTCGAGCAGCAGCAGCGCCGCCTGGGCCGCGATCAGCACGCGCATTTCCTCGCTCACGACGAGCCCGCCGCAACCGACGAAAGGCACCTCGGCCAGCAGCACCTGAATGCGCGGTTCGAGCCGCAGCCGGGTCGCGTCGGACAATTCGGCATAAAGCGGCATGCGCGCGCGCAACCACTCGCGCCAGCCGTCGGCAAAAGGCCGACGCACGACACGCGCGCGACGCAGCGCCACCCACGCCGTCGGGCCGGCCAGACCCGAGGCGACCAGCAGCGCGAGCGCACCGAAGAAGACGAGCGCTGCCGGCAACGACATCGACGCTCAGGCTTCAGTCACGCGGCAGCACCTGCACCTCGGCGCGCACCGAGTGGGCGATGTAGCACTCCTCGTGCGCGCGCTGGTGCAGCGCATGCAGCTGGTCGCGATCGGGCGCCCGCTCGCCACCGAAGACGACCTGCGGCCGCAGCGTCACCGTGGCCATCGCCAGCTTGCCCTGCGCGTTGGCGGCCATCGTGCCGCTCGCCTCGTCGATATAGCGCTCGACGCGCCAGCCGGCCGCCGCCGCGAGCGACAAAAACCACAGCATGTGACAGCTCGCCAGCGCGGCCACCAACATCTCCTCGGGGTCGACGGCGCCGGCGTCCGAATACGGCAGCGGCACGCTGGCCGGCGACGACGAGGCCGGCAGCACGACGCCGCCGTCGAACGCGATCGTGTGGCGGCGGCTGTAGCGCTGGTCGGTGAACGCTTCCTGCGGCCGGCGCTGCCAGCGCGCGGTCGCGGTGTACGAGTGGGTCATGGTCGACTCGGACGCTAACGCACGCCCGCCGCTTCGCGCTCGCCGAACTGCGCCATCCAGTGGCGTGTCAGCGGCGACGCCGGCCTGGCCATGCGCCGCTCGTTGACGAGCGCACGGCCCAGCGCGCGCAGCTTGCCACGGGCGGCAGCGGCCAGCAGCGTCTGATCGACGATGTCGCGCTGCGCGTGGCTGCCGCCGAAGCGATGCGTGATGGCGCGCACCGGATACATCGCTTCGCAGGCGGCCGCATCGTCGCCGCGCGCGTAGGCCAGCGCGCCGCGCATCAGCGGCAGTCCAACCTCGCGCGCCATCGCATGGTTGCTGCGGCAGGCGTCGGCCGGCGCGAGCGCGCGCTCGGCGCAGCGCGCGACATGGCGTTCGGCGGCGGCCAGGTCGCCGGCGCCGAGCATGGCGAGCACGGCGTGCAGATCGTTGAACGCGTAGTAGCCGGCGCCATCGCCATCGAGCGCCCAGTCGTCGACGAGGGCGCGGCAGCGCGCGGCGACGTCTTCGCCGAGCAGATGCAGTCGCCACAGCATCGCCGCCGCGTCCACGCGCTGCAGCGTGATCTGCAGCGCTTCGCCGCTCAGGTGGTGATCGACGAGGCGCACGACACCGACGCTGTCGAGCGCTTCGAGCCGGAACAGCGCCTGGTGCCACCACAGGTGGCAGGCGAAGCCGTTGCCCTCGGCCCAGTGCGGCTGATGCAGGCGCAGCCAGCTCGAGCCCTCGTCGAAGCGACCCTGCATCTCCATCACGTGCGCCACGGCGTGCACGGCCCAGGGCACGCGCGGGTCGGCAGCGAGCGCGCGCCGGCCCGCCTCTTCGGCCTGCGGGTACAGGTTGCCCTCTTCGAGACCGAACGCGTGCAGCGCGAGCACGCAGGCGTGCAGCGGGTCGGACTCGTCCCATTCGGGCAGCGCGCGCGCCGGGCGCTGACGCAGCGCGAACGCGTCGCCGCGGTAGTAGTCCCACAGGTGGGCCCACTGCAGCGCCAGCGCGTCGCGCGGATGCTCGACGAGCAGCGCATCCCAGGTGCGGCAGGCCGCGTGCCAGCGGCCCTCGGCGATCTGTTGCAGCGCCCCGAGATGCGTGCGCTCGCGCGGCGTCGCATCGGCGGCCAGCGCCTCGGCACGCGCCAGATGCGCGTGCGCCTCGGCGACGAGACCGGGCTCGGTCAGGCTCAGCAGAAAGCCGGCCTTCATCGCGTGCGGTAGCGCCCAGCCGGGGTCGGCGGCGACGGCGTTGTCCAGATCGGCCAGCGGCGTGTCGTAGAACGACATCATGCGCCACAGCGCGCGCTCGACCGCTGCGCGCGCGGGCTCGCTGCGGCTGCCGCTGGGGTTGCCGCGCAGGTCGGTGCATGACATGCCGCGAATGTAGCGCGCCGGCGGTGCGGGGCGCGGCCGCTGCCGCGGGTACTGCCGGCGTTGCCGCTGCGGTCGTCCCCGCGCCTACGCGGCCGGCGGCTCGGGCCAGGGCCGCAGCGCGCCGGCCGGGCGCATCCGCTCCCAGGCACGCGCCAGGCGCAGCACGCCGAGATCGTCGTGCCTGCGGCCGGCGATCTGCAGCCCGATCGGCGCGCCGTTCGAGTGGTGCGCGCAGGGCACGCTGAGCGCCGGCTGCTCGCTCATGTTGTACGGCAGCGTGAACGCGATGTGCTCCATCGCGCGCGCCGGGTCGTTGGTCGGCATCGCGTGCTCGGCCGGAAAGCTGGCCAGCGGCGCCACCGGCGAGAGCACGTAATCGAAGGGCTGGCAGGCCGCCACGCTCGCATCGCGCAGCGCCGCGAACTGGCTGAAGCCGTGGAACAGTTCGGCGGCGCTGGCGCGCGCGCCGCCCTCGACCCATTGGCGGATGAAAGGCAGCACGCGCTGCTGGCGCTCGTTCGGCAAGGCCGAGATGTCGAGCCAGCTGCGCACGCGCCAGAACAGGTCGATGCCGTCGGCCATCGCGCGCGTCGAGAACGGTGCGAGCGGCTCGACGACGGCGCCGGCCTGCTCGAACAGGCGTGCGGCCTGCGTCACCGCGGCAAGGATCTCGGCGTCGCAGGCCAGACCCCAGCCGGCATCGAGCAGCAGCCCGATGCGCAGGCCGCGCACGTCGGCGTCGAGCGCTCTCCAGTCGATGGCCTGCGGCGGCAGGCTGGTCGCGTCGCGCCAGTCGGCTTGCGCGACGACGGCCATCAGCGCCGCCGCGTCTTCCACGCTGCGCGTCATCGGCCCGGCGACGCGGCCGATGTAGGGCGGCTTGATCGGCACGCGACCCCCGCTCGGCTTGAAGCCGACGACGCCGCACCAGGCGGCCGGTAGCCGGATCGAGCCGCCGATGTCGGTGCCCAGGTGCAGCGGCCCGTAGCCGGCGGCCGCCGCGGCACCCGCACCGGCGCTGCTGCCACCCGGGTTGGTGGCCAGGTTCCACGGATTGCGCGCCAGCGCGTGAAAGCTCGACAGACCCGACGACAACATGCCGTAGTCGGGCATCGTCGTCTTGGCCAGCAGCACGGCGCCGGCCTCGCGCAACCGCGCCGCGGGCGGCGCGTCCGCGGCGGCCGGCACGAGCTCGGTGGACGCCGTGCCCAGCGGCACCGCAAGTCCGCGCGTGGCGATGTTGTCCTTGAGCGTGAGCGGCACGCCGTCCAGCGGCGACCACGCCTGCCCCGCGCGCCAGCGCGCCTCGGACGCGCGGGCCTGCGCCAGTACCGCATCGGCCGAGTACGCCCACAGCGCGTGCAGGCGCGGCTCCCAGCGCTCGATGCGCGCGATCACGGCGCGCGCCACGTCCAGCGGCGACAGCTCGCTGCGCGCATACAGCGCCGCCAGCTCGCGCGCGCCCAGCTCATACAAGGCGGTCATCGGCGATGCTTCTCCAGATAGCGTTGCAGTTGCTGACCGGCCTTGTGCTGCACACGCTGCTGCAACCACGACGACCAGCCGAGCAGCAGCCCCGGCGCGCCCAGCGCCTGGCGCGCCCAGCGCCAGAACGCGAAGTCGTCGCGGTGGCGCACGATGAGGGCGTCGTCGTCGAAGTCGAACCGGGCATCGACCCGGTTGTGCACCTTGCGGCCGGCCTCGCCGAAGCGGTAGTGCGCCTCCCAGTGGGCGCGGCCCTTGGCGGCACTGGTGCGGACATCACTGAGTTCGAGCTTCCACTGGCCGATGCCGCGCATGCGCGCGTTCTCGCACAGCATGCGCCACATGCCGCCGATCTGGCGCCGGCCGGCGAGCCTGAACACCGGATCCTCGAAGCGCGCCTTCTCGGCGTAGCACGCCTCCATGCCGGCGCCGTCGAGATTGGCGAAGGCGCCGTAGAGACGCTCGATCGTCTGCCTGCTCATCACCCGCCCTCCGACACGCTGCGTGTCATGCGTCTTCAGGCCGAGGGCGGCCACGCAGCGGCCAGCGGCAGGCTGCACAGCGGGGCGTTCACGGTACGTCGGTCGGCGGCCATCGTCAGCTCCCCCTCGGTGGTCGACGCAGGACCATTCTGCGGCCAAGCGCGACGGCGCAGGAATCCCCTGTCCGCATCGGCCAGCAGCGCCGTGCCGGGGCCGCCGCTCAGCGTCCGGGCACGGCCGCGAGCAGCCGCTGCGTGTAGGCGTGCTGCGGCGCGCGGAACATCTCGTGCGGATGTCCGCGCTCGACGACTTTCCCGTGCTGCAGCACGAGGACCTCGTCGCACACCAGCTCCACCACCGCCAGGTCGTGGCTGATGAACAGATAGGTGACGCCGAAGCGCTCCTGCAGGTCCTGCATCAGGTTGAGCACCTGCGCCTGCACGCTCACGTCGAGCGCGCTCACCGGCTCGTCGGCGACGATCAGTTCGGGCCGCGTGACGAAGGCGCGCGCGATGGCGATGCGCTGGCGCTGGCCGCCGCTGAACTCGTGCGGGTACTTGCCGAGGTCGCCGGCGCGCAGGCCGACGGCGGCTAGCATCTCGGCAGCGCGCTCGCGCTGCTCGGCCTTGCCGGCACCGCGCAGCACCGCCAGCGGCTCGGCCACCGTCTGCAGCACCGTGCGGCGCGGGTCGAGCGAGCCGTACGGATCCTGGAACACCATCTGCAGCCGCGCGCGCGCACGGCGCAGCGCCGTCGCGTCGAGCGCGTGCAGATCGGCGCCGTCGAGCAGCACGCGGCCGCGGGTGGGCGTCTCGAGCGCCATCACCAAGCGCGCCAGCGTGCTCTTGCCCGAGCCGGACTCGCCGACGATGCCCAGGCTGCGACCGGCCTGCAGCGTGAAGCTCACGCCGTCGAGCGCCTGCACCTCGGGCGCCACGGACAAGAGGCTCTGGCGCGGCAGCCGATAGCGCTTGCCGACGTCTTCGACGGCGAGCAGCGTCATGCCGCCGCCCCCTCCGCGCCCGCCGCCGCATTCACGACCGCGTCCACCTCCAGGCGCAGGCAGCGCGCCTCGTGGCCGGCGCCCAGCGCCACCGGCTCCGGCAGCGCGACACGGCACGCCGGGACGACGCGCGGGCAGCGATCGGCGAACGGGCAGCCGACGGGCAGGTCGGCCAGATCGGGCACACGGCCGGGGATGGTGGCCAGCCGCGTGCCGCGCGCCAGCCCCAGACGCGGCCGCGCGGCGAACAGCCCGATCGTGTAGGGATGGGCGCGGCGCGCGAACACCTCGGCCGTCGGACCGGATTCGGACATCGTGCCGCCGTACATCACGAACAGGCGCTGCACGCGATCGGCCATCACGCCCAGGTTGTGGCTGATGAGCACGAGGCCCATGCCGCTGTCGCGCACCAGCTCGTCGATCAGGTCGAGCACCTCGCGCTGGATCGTCACGTCGAGGGCCGTCGTCGGTTCGTCGGCGACCAGCAGATCGGGCCCGCAGGCCAGCGCGATGGCGATCACCACGCGCTGGCGCTGGCCACCCGAGAGCTGGTGCGGATGCGCGTCGAGCCGCGCGCGCGCCTGCGGAAGTTGCACGCGTTCGAGCAGCCGCAGCGCCTCGGCGCGCGCCGTGCGGGCATCGAGCCCCTTGTGCAGGCGCAGCGACTCGGCGATCTGGTGGCCCACCGTGTGCAGCGGGTTGAGCGCCGACATCGGCTCCTGGAACACCATGCCGATGCGGTTGCCGCGCAGCCGGCACCAGGCGGCTTCGTCCAGCGTCGTGAGCTCGGTGCCGTCGAAGCGGATCGAGCCGGCGACCTCGGCGCCCTCGGGCAGCAGCCCCATCAGCGCCAACGCCGTGATCGACTTGCCGCAGCCCGACTCGCCGATCAGGCCGATCGTTTCGCCGCGTGCCATCGAGAACGACACCTCGCGCAGCGCATCGGCGGGGCCGCGCGCGGTCTGCAGCGTGACGCGCAGGTCGCGCACTTCGAGCAGGGGCATGGGGCGACGATAGCGCGGCCGCGCGGCTCAGGCCGACTCGTACAGCCGCGTCAGCACGAACTCGCGATGGCCCAGCGCCTCGGCTGCCGTCAGGCGCCCGTTGGCCGTGCGCAGCATGTTCGCGAGCAGCCGCTCGCCGGCTTCGTCGAGCGTCATCTCGCGCTGCAACAGCCCGCTCACGTCGACGTCGATGTGCTCGCTCATCGTGCGCACGGTGCGCGGGTTGGCGCAGATCTTGATCACCGGCAGGATCGGGTTGCCGATCACGTTGCCCTGGCCGGTGGGAAAGAAGTGCAGCGCGTAGCCGCTGGCCGCGCACAGCGTCACCATCTCGGCGGCGGCACTCGACGAATCCATGAACCACAGCCCCGGGTGCGTCGGCATCTCGGCCTTGTCGAGCACGCCGTCGACGGTGCACTTCTTGCCGATCTTCTGGATGTTGCCCAGCGCCTTTTCCTCGATCGTCGTCAGGCCGCCGGCGATGTTGCCCTTGGTCGGCTGGCTGTCGGACAGGTCGCTCGTCTTGTGGCGCTCGATGACCTGCTGGTAGCGCTCGAACATGGCCATGAAGCGCTCGCGCACCGCGTCGCTGGCGCAGCGCGCGGCGACGATCTGCTCGCCGCCGGTGAGCTCGGTGGTCTCGCCGAAGCACAGCGTGCTGCCCAGCGCGTGCAGCTTGTCGAAGGCGTTGCCCACCGCCGGATTGGCGCCGCAGCCGCTGGTGGTGTCGCTCTCGCCGCACTTGGTGCTGACCCACAGCTCGGCGACCTCGCAGCGCTCGCGCTGCTGCTCGCTCGCCCACTGCACGAACCCGCGCGCCGCCTTGCTGGCGCGCAGGATGGTGTCGTGGTCACCGTGCAGCTCGATGCCGAAGCCGGCCACCGGCTTGCCGGTGGCGGCGATACCGTCGACCACCTTCTGCGTCCAGCCCTCCTCGATGCCGATCACCACCACCGCCGCGACGTTGGGGTTGCAGCCAGTGCCGATCAGCGTGCGGAAGTGCAGTTCGAGGTCGGCGCCGAACTGCAGCCGCCCGTACGGATGCGGGATCGCCATGCAGCCCTTGATGTGCTGCGCCACCGCCTCGGCCGCGGCGTTGGACAGGTCGTCCAGCGGCAGCACGATGACGTGGTTGCGCACGCCCACGCGCCCGTTCTCGCGCCGGTAGCCGAGGAAGGGGGTGTCCTTGTTCACGATGCCCATGGCGCTTCACCACCTCTTGGTCTTGATGTTGTGCACGTGCGCATGCTCGCCGGCGCGGATCGGTGCCACCACCCTGCCGATGTCGATGCCGTACTTCAGCACGGTGTCGCCGACCGCCATGTCGGCGAGCGCGACCTTGTGGCCGATCGGGATGTCCTGGCGGCACTGCAACTGCACGCGGCGGTCGTCGTCCATGATCCAGCCGTCCAGCGTCATGCCGGCCTGCACGCCTTCGACGACGACCACGGCGACGGTGTCGCGGGCGTCGTGCAACACGAAGTGAATCATCTGCGGGGTCTCCTTCGGGGGCGCCGCCGGCGCGCTTCCGCCCGACACGTGATCTCGGCACAGCGGGGGCGCGCCGACTCACGCAGCGCAGGGCGGGTTTGCCTGGGCACGATGGCCGCAGTGTGCCAGCGTGTGTGCCCCGCTATGCGGCGCCGGTCACTGTGCTTGCCGTTGCGCCGTAGCCCAGCGCACGCAGAGCCGCTGCCATGGCCTCGGCCACCGGCGTCTCCACCAATGGCCCCATCGCCGCCTGCAGCGCCGTGCCATCCAGCCGGTGCGGCACGCGCCACAGATAGCTCATGGCCACCAGCTCGCGCATCATCGGCCACACCGGCGCGAGCAGGCGCAGCAGGGCCCAGGGCATGTTGGCGCGTCGGAACCCGCCGGCCGGTCGCAGGCCCAGTGGCGCTGCGGCGGCCTCGACGGCGGCTAGCAGTTCGTTCCCGGTCAGCGTGTGGCCCGCGAAGTGCAGCCGGCGATGCGGCGTCGCGTGGTCGTCGTGCGCGGCGACGGCGACGAAGGCGCGGGCGAGGTCGGGCAGGTAGGCCCAGGCATGCGGCACGTCCGGCGGACCGGGATAGACCAGCTTGCCGGCGCGCAGCGACTTGACGACGACGAGATCGAGCCAGGAACCGTGTCCGCCGCCGTAGAAGTCGCCGGCGCGGATCGCCACGCTGCGCAGCCGGCCGGTGGCGGCGCGCTCGCGCAACTCGGCTTCGAGCGCCACGCGCAGCCGGCCCTTGACGGTGGTGGGACGCTCGGGCGTGTCCTCGCGCAGCACGGCGGGCATGCCTTCGCCGTAGCCGTAGACGTTGCCCGGCAGCATGAAGAGCGCGCCCAGCCGCTCGGCCAGCGCCATGCCCTGGCGCGCCAGCGGCAGCATCTGCCGGTCCCATTGCGTATACGGCGGATTGACGGCGTAGACCACGGCGCGCACGCCGGCGGCCGCGCGCGCCATCGCGTCGATGTCGTCGAGCGCGACCTTGACGCGCTGCGCGCCGGACGGCAGTGCCGCGTCGGCGCGGCGCAGTTGCGCGTGCACCTGCCAACTGGCGGCGGCAAAGGCCTGGGCGGCCGCCAGGCCGAGGCGCCCGGCGGCGCCGAGCACGAGGACGGAGGGACGGTTCATCGAGCGCTCCCGCAGCGTGTACCGTGGCCCAGTGTGGGCCTGTAGCCGTCATGCCGCAAGCACCGATGAATGCATGACAGCTATACATTTACGCATGGGTAAGGAAGGCTTCGACTGGACGCTGGCGAGGAGCTTTCTCGCCGTCCTCGACGCCGGCAGCCTGAGCGCCGCGGCGCAGCGCCTGCACTTGCAGCAGCCGACACTGCCGCGCCATGTCGCCGCGTTCGAGGCGCAGCTCGGCACGCCGCTGTTCGAGCGCAGCGGCCGCGGCATGGTGCCGACCGCCGCGGCTCAGGCGATCGCCGCTGCCGCACGCCGCATGGAGCAGGGTGCCGCGGCGCTGCAGCAGCAGTTGCGCCGGCGGCGCGAGGCGACGCGCGGCACGGTGCGCGTCACCACCAGCGAGGTCGCGGCGAGCTGGCTGCTGCCGCCGGTGCTGGCGTCGCTGCGCGAGGCCGACATCGCGGTGCGCATGGTGCGTCCGGCGCAGGCTTCGCTGGTGGCGCGCGAGCAGGTCGTGCTGCGCACCGACGATCAGCGCGCCTAAGTGGCGTTGGTGGCGGCGGGTGCCGGCATCGGCTTCGTCGCGCGCTACACGCTGCGCCACTTCAGCGGTGTGCTGCCGGTGCTGCCGCAGTTGAAGATCGCGCCGCTGCCGTGCTGGCTGGCGGTGCACCGCGAGATCCGCGCCAGCGCACTGGTGCGGCGCGTCTACGACTTCCTCGCCGCGGCGCTGCCGCACGAACTCGCGCGCGGCTGAGCGCAATCGGCGGGGCGCCCGGAGCTGATGAGCTCTCAGCGCCGCCGCCAATAGCCCCCGCGCCAACGCCAGCCCTGACCGTGGCGGGACCAATAGCCCGGCGCCCACACGCGGCCGGGCGGGGGCACCGCCCAGCGGCCGCCGACCCAGACGTAGCGGTTGAGATTCCACGCCCAGTAGCCGCCGAGCCACACATAGCCCGCACCTGGCGCCGCCGGCGCGACTTCGTACTGCGGCATCGGCGGTGCGCTGTCGGCGACGGGGCCTTCGACCGGTTCGTAGGGGCCGCCGTCGTACAGCGGGGCCACCACGCAGCCGGCGCCCAACGCCGCCGTCGCGGCGACCGCGGCACCGGCACCCAGTCGGGCCACCCGGTGCAGGAACAGGCGACGCCCGGAAGCGATCGGATTCATGCGCAATCTCCATGCAGCGCCGACGCGCCGCGCCGGGATGGTGCGCCGCCTCGTCCTGCCCTTGCTTCAACGTGCGTATTGCGCGCGACGGCGACCGGCGCGCCGCGCGTTTGCAAGCCTTTACACGTCGTGAGCGCTCCGTCGCCGCGTACTCAGGCCGCGGCGGCCAGCCTGCGCAGCGCCTGCTCGAACACCTGCGGCGTCTGCGCACCCGAGATGAGATGACGGCGGTCGACGACCACCGCCGGCACCGAGTGGATGCCCGCCTCCTGCCACTGCCGCTCGGCCGCGCGCACCTCGGCGGCGAAGGCGTCGCCGTCGAGGATTTGCGCCGCGTGCGTCGCGTCCAGGCCGCTCGCCGCGACGAGTTCGAGCAGCACGTCGCGCGCGCCCGGGTTGCGGCCCTGGCCGTGATAGGCGGCCAGCAGCGCGTGCTTCAACTTGCGCTGCGCCGCGGCGCCGGCCTCGGCGTGCGCCCATTGCAACAGCCGGTGCGCATCGAAGGTGTTCCAGACGCGTCCGCGCTCGCCGAATGCGAAGCCCACCGCCGCACCGCGCTCGCGGATGGCGGCCTGGTTGGCGCGGATCTGCGCCGCATCGATGCCGTAGCGGCGCGACAGGTATTCGATGGTGTCGGCCCCTTCGGCCGGCATGTCGGGGTTGAGCTCGAAGGGCTGGAACTCGATCTCCACGGGAATCGCGTCGCCGATGTTGGCGAGCGCCTGTTCGAGCGAATTCAGCCCCACCGCGCACCACGGGCAGGCAACGTCGGAGACGAAGTCGATCTTCATGTGCGTGCTCCTTTGGCCGGCCGCGGCCGCTCTGAGTTCAACGCTTGCGCGCCAGCCGCGGGTCGAGCAGGTCGCGCAGGCCGTCGCCGATGAGGTTGAGGCCGAGCACGCTGGCCATGATGGCCACGCCCGGGTAGACGGCGAGCATCGGCGCCTGGAACATCTGCGTCTGTGCCTCGTTGAGCATGCGGCCCCAGCTCGGCCGCGGCGGCTGCGTGCCCAGGCCGAGGTAGCTCAGCGCCGCCTCGGCCAGGATGGCGGTCGCAAACGAGATGCTCGCCTGCACGATGAGCGGACTGGCGATGTTGGGCAGCACGTGGTCGAGCGTGATCGCCAGCGGCCGCTTGCCGGCGGCGCGCGCCGCGGTGACGAACTCGCGCTTCCAGATCGCGTTGGCGCTGCCACGCGTGATGCGCGCGAACACGGGGATGTTGAAGATGCCGATGGCGACGATGCTCATCACCAGGCCCGGCCCGTAGATGGCAGTGAGCATGATCGCCGACAGCAGCGCCGGAAAGGCGAAAGTGAAGTCGCTGGCGCGCATCACCACTTCCTCGATCCAGCCGCGGCCCTCGGCGCGCGCGGCCGACGCCAGGCAGCCGAGCGCGACGCCGAGCGCGAGGCCGATGCCGACCGCGATCACGCCGACGACGATGCTGTTCTGCGAGCCCACCAGCAACTGCGAGGCGATGTCGCGGCCGAGACTGTCGGTGCCCAGCCAGTGCGCTGCCGAGGGCGGCTGCAGCTTGGCCGGGATGTCGATGTCGGCCGGCGGATAGGGCGACCAGACCAGCGAGAGCCCGGCAGCGAGCGCGAGCAGCGCCGTGAGCAGCGCGCCTGCGACGAAGCTCGGATGGCGCCGCGCGCGCTGCCAGAAGGTCGTCATCGGACAAGCTCTCAGCCGGTGCGCAGCCGCGGGTCGATCACTGCGTACAGCACGTCGACGACGAAGTTCACCACCACCACCACGGCGGCCAGCAGCATGACGACGTCGCGCACGACGACCAGGTCGCGGTTGGCGATGGCCTGGAACACCAGGCGCCCGATGCCCGGCAGCACGAACACGCTCTCGACGACGATGGTGCCGGCGATGAGGTTGGCGAACTGCAGCCCGGCCACCGTGAGCACCGGGATCATCGCGTTGCGCAGCACGTGGCGCCACAGCGCCTGGCGCTTGCTCAGGCCCTTGGCGCGCGCGGTGCGCACGAAGTCCTCGCGCATCACCTCGACCACCGACGAGCGCGTCATGCGCGCCAGGATCGCCGCCTGCACCACCGCCAGCGAGACGGCGGGCAGGATCAGCGCCCCGAGCCCTTGCCACAGGCCGCCGCCGTCGCTCTCGCTCCAGCCGGGAAAGCCGCCGGCGCTCACCCATTGCAACTGCACCGCGAACAGCAGGATCAGCAGGATTGCGAGCCAGAAGTTCGGAATCGCGATGCCGAGCTGGCTGGCGGCCATCACGCCGACATCGCCGAGCCGGTTGTGGCGCGACGCCGCGTACACGCCGAGCGCGAGCGCCAGCACGACGGTGAGCACCATCGCCAGCGCCGCCAGCGGCAGCGTGACTTGCAGCCGCTCGACGATCAGCTCCGCGGTCGGCGTGCCGTAGCTGATGCTGTCGGCGGTGCGTCGCTGCAGCAGGCCGCCGACCCAGTCGAGGTAACGCGTGAGCGGCGGCCGATCGAGGCCGAGCTTGGCCTGCAGCGCGGCCACTGCCTCCGGCGTCGCCGTGGTGCCGAGGATCACTTGCGCGGCGTTGCCCGGCAGCAGTTCGAGCACGGCGAACACCACCACCGACGCCACCGCCAACGTGGCGACGAAGGCGGCAAAGCGCTTGAGCAGGAACACGAGCATCGCGGTCTATGATGCCCGAGATGCCGAGCGCGCTCGGCGGAGGCCATCATGAGTTCCGCTGCTGCTGCTGCATTCGATACTTCGCTCGTCTTCGTCGGCGGCCGCTGGCGGCGCTGCGCAGACGGCCGGACGCTGCCGCTGATCGATCCTTCGGACGGCTCGCCGCTGGGCGAGATCGCGCGCGGCAACGCGGCGGACGTCGACGCCGCCGTGCATGCGGCGCGCACTGCGCTCGACGGCGAGTGGGGCGCGCTCGCCGCCGCCGAGCGCGGCCGCGTGCTGCTGAAGATGAGCGCGCTCGTGCTGGAGCAGGCCGACGAACTGGCGCGGCTCGAAGCGCGCGACGTCGGCAAGCCGCTCAGGCAGGGCCGCGCCGACGCGCTGGCGCTGGCGCGCTATCTCGAGTTCTACGGCGGCGCGGCCGACAAGGTCATGGGCCAGACGATCCCGATCGCCAACGGCTATACCGCGCTCACGCTGCGCGAGCCGCATGGCGTGACGGCGCACATCGTGCCGTGGAACTACCCGATGCAGATCATCGGCCGCAGCGTCGGCGCGGCGCTGGCGATGGGCAACGCCTGCGTGCTCAAGCCGGCGGAGGAGGCGTGCCTGACGGCGCTGGCCTTCGCGCACATCGCAGGGCTGGCGGGCCTGCCGGCGGGTGCACTGAACGTGGTGCCCGGCCTCGGCGAAGAGGCCGGTGCCGCGCTGTCGTCGCACGCCGGCATCGACCACATCTCGTTCACCGGCTCGGTCGCCGTCGGCGCGCTGATCCAGGCGGCAGCGGCGAAGAATGCTGTGCCGGTGACGTTGGAGTTGGGCGGCAAGAGCCCGCAGATCGTATTCGCCGACGCCGATCTCGATGCGGCGCTGCCTTTCCTCGTCAACGCCGGAATACAGAACGCCGGCCAGACCTGCTCGGCGGCCAGCCGCATCCTGGTCGAGCGCAAGGTGTTCGACGAGGTCGTCGCGCGCATGGCCGAGCGCTATCGCGCACTGCGCGTCGGGCCGGCGCTCGACGACCCCGACGTGGGGCCGGTGATCTCCGCGCGACAGCACGAGATCGTGAGCGGCTATCTCGATCTGGTGAAGGACAGCGGCCCGCACGTCGCCGCGCGGGCCACGCTGCCCGCGACGCTGCCCCGGGGCGGCTACTACGTCGCGCCGACGCTGGTGGCTGACGTGAGCCCGACGCACCGCATCGCGCAGGAGGAGATCTTCGGCCCGGTGCAGGCGGTGATCCCGTTCGACGGCGAGGCCGAGGCGCTGGCGATCGCCAACGGCACACCCTTCGGCCTCGTCGCCGGCGTGTGGACGCGCGACGGCGGCCGCGCGCTGCGCATGGCGCGCAAGCTGCGCTGCGGCCAGGTGTTCGTCAACAACTACGGGGCCGGCGGCGGCATCGAACTGCCGTTCGGCGGCGTCAAGCATTCGGGCCACGGGCGCGAGAAGGGCTTCGAGGCGCTGTACGGCTTTTCGGCGCTCAAGACCATCGCCATCAAGCACGACTGAACGGCGCCGGGCCGGGCCCGGCCTGCTCACGCAGGCGGCGGAGCAAGGGCGGCCCGGGCGCATCCGATCGACACAGCGAGGACGAAGAACATGCGACTGCAAGGCAAGGTGGCCGTCGTGACCGGCGGCGGATCGGGGTTCGGCGCGGGCATCTGCGCCAAGTTCGTGGCCGAAGGGGCGAAGGTGGTGGTGGCCGACCTCAACCTCGACGGCGCGAGGGCGGTGGCCGCCGCGCTCGGTGCGTCCACCCTGCCGCTGCGCGCCGACGTGTCGCAGGCGGCCGACGTGCGCGCCATGCTCGACGCCGCCGAGCGCCAGTTCGGCGGCCTCGACATCCTCGTCAACAACGCCGGCGTCACGCACCTGCCGGGGCCGCTCGAAGCGGTGGACGAGGACGACTTCGACCGCATCGTCGCCGTCAACATGAAGGCCATCTATCACGCGATGCGCGAGGCGGTGCCGCGCTTGAAGGCCCGGACGCCCGGCGCGCACGGCATCCGCGGCGTGGTGCTCAACATCGCCAGCACAGCCGGCGTGAGCCCGCGGCCGCGCCTGGCCTGGTACAACGCGAGCAAGGGCTGGGTCATCACGGCCACGCGCGCCAGCGCCGTCGAATTGGCGCCGTTCGGCATCCGCGTCGTCGCGCTGAATCCGGTGGCCGGCGAGACGCCGCTGCTCAGGAGCTTCATGGGCGAGGACACGCCCGAGATGCGCGCCAGGTTCCTCGCGACGATCCCGATCGGGCGCTTCTCGACGCCCGAGGACCTGGGCAACGCGGCGTGCTTTCTCGTCAGCGACGAGGCCAGCATGATCACCGGCGTGTGCATGGAAGTGGACGGCGGGCGCTGCATCTGAGCCCTCCCTTCTTGTCCGGCACGCCGCGTGTCGCGCGCGCGGCCGGCTCAGGCCAGCCGGTAGGTCTGCAGGTGGATGCTGGTTTCGGTGCTGCCTATGCCCTTGATGAGGCGCACGCGCTCCAGCACGCGCGCCAGTTCGTTCAGATTGGCGGCGCGCAACTCGGCCAGCAGGTCCCAGCGACCGTTGGTGTCGTGCAGCGAGGCCACGCCGGGCTCGCCGAGCAGGTGCGCGACGACCTCATGCGTCTGGTTGCCTTCGACGGTGATGCTCATCCAGGCGCGGATGTCGTTGGGCTGGCTGTCGGGCCGTAGGCGCAGCGTGTAGCCGACGATCACGCCATCGGCTTCGAGTCGCGCGATGCGGTTGGCCACCGTGCCGCGCGAGACGCCGAGCTTGCGCGCCAGCGTGGCGAGCGCCGTGCGCGCGTCGGCACGCAACAGCGCCAGAAGCTGCAAATCAAGCGAGTCCATTGCGCATTCTGACATTTCGCAGAGATGAAACGCCATCGAAGTGCCGATCTGCTGGTGATTTTGGCGCTTCTCATTGGCACGGTATGCACGAAGAATGAAGCCTTCGTTCCTTCCCGTGCCGCCATGACGCTGTTGCTGACCACCACCGATGTTGCCGCCATCGTGGCCGCCTACGGGCTGCCGAAGCTGCTGGCGCGCCTGGCCGACGCGATCGAGTCGGACTTTTGCCGCTGGCCGGAGTTCGACAAGATGGTCCGCGTGGCGAGCCACTCGAAGGCCGGCGTGATCGAACTGATGCCGGTGGCCGACCGCAGGCACTACGCCTTCAAGTACGTCAACGGCCATCCCGGCAACCCGGCACGGGGACTGCCGACCGTGCTGGCCTTCGGCGCACTGGCCGACGTGGCCACGGGCGCGCCGCTGCTGATCTGCGAACTCACGCTGGCGACCGCGTTGCGCACCGCAGCTACATCGGCGCTGGCCGCGCGCGTGCTGGCGCGACCCGACGCGCGCTCGATGGCTCTGATCGGCAACGGCGCGCAGAGCGAGTTCCAGGCACTCGCGTTCCATCACCTGCTCGGCATCGCCGAGATCCGCGCCTACGACCCGGACCGCAAGGCGACGGCGCGGCTGCGCGCGCACCTGCGCGCGGCGGCCCCATCGCTCGTCGTGCGCGAATGCGCCAGCGCCGCCGAAGCGTCCCGCAGCGCCGACATCGTGACCACCCTCACCGCCGACAAGCGCAACGCGGTGATCGTCTCCGGATCCATGCTGGAGCCGGGCATGCACCTGAACGCCGTGGGTGGCGACTGCCCGGGCAAGACCGAGCTGGAACCCGCCGTACTCGCGGCAGCGCGCGTCTTCGTCGAGTACGAACCTCAGACCCGCATCGAAGGCGAGTTGCAGCAGATGCCGTCCGGATTCAACGCCACCGAGTTATGGCGAGTGCTCACTCATATCGCTCCGGGACGCGAACGGCGCGACGACATCACGCTGTTCGACTCGGTCGGTTTTGCGTTGGAAGACTTCGCGGCGCTGCGACTGCTCGCCAGCGCGGCGCAGGAACTCGGCTGCGGCCGCGAACTCGACCTGGTTCCCGCGCTCGACGATCCGAAGGACCTGTTCGGCCTGCTCGGCAGCGCGGGTGTCCGCGCTCAGATGCCGCAGACTGAGATACCTTGCAAGTAACTGCTCACAGACTGCTGTCGTGGCGGTCGGCAGCGGCCCACAGATCGGCAGCAAAGCGCGCATCGACCGCGCGCACCGACTCGGCGTAGTCGCGTACCGCCGCCGCTTCGGCAATGCGTTGCGCGCGAACGCGGCGCGCCGCCTGTACTTGGCGGCCCAGATGCAGCACCTGCTGCAGCCGCTCGAACCAGAGGGCCGCTCCACGGGCCGCATGTGTGGCAGCAAGCGGGGTCGGCGTGTACAGGCTGGTGGTCGACATTTCAATCCTTTCGCTGGCATGCGCTCGCATGCCGTATGGCGCACATATTAGGGATTGCCCTAAAACCATTCAAACGAAAGTTGGTGATCCATAAAATAAGCACCGTGCATATCTCAGGCGCCACGCCATGGTCCGATTCCGCACCCTCGATCTGAACCTGCTGCGCGTGTTCGATGCCGTCATGTCCGAAGGCGGCGTGACCCGCGCGGCCAAGGCGCTGTCGCTCACCCAGCCCGCGGTCAGCCAGGCGCTGCGCCGGCTGCGCGAGGCGCTCGGCGACGAGCTCTTCACGCGCACCTCGCAAGGGCTGCGCCCGACGCCGCGCGCCGAGTGGCTGTGGCCGCAGGTGCGCGGTGCGCTGGCCAGTCTGCACCAGGCGATCGCTCCCGAGCACTACGACCCGCGGCGCGACCCGGCGTCATGGCGCCTGGCGATGGCCGATGCCGCGGCGGCGCGCCTCATGCCGCCGCTGATGTCGGCACTCGAAGCGCTGGGCGGTCGCGTCGACCTGCGTGCCCTGCCGCTACTCACGCGCGACCCGAGGCCGTTGCTGGACAGCGGCGAAATCGATCTGGCCCTCGGCTCTTTTCCCGCCGCCGTGCAGGCGATCGCCGCGGCCGGCCCCGACACCACGCTGCGCCACGAGCGTCTGTACGACACGCGCTACGTGTGCGTGATGCGGCGCGACCATCCGCTGGCGCGCGGCGAACTCACGCTGGACGCGTTCTGCGCCGCGCACCATCTGATGGTGAGCTTCTCGGGCCGCGCCCGCGGGCGACTCGACCAGGCGCTGGCCGCGCTCGGCCGCGAGCGCCGCATCGTGCTGACGGTCAACCAGTACTTCACCGCCGGCCGCGTGGCGGCGCAGTGCGATCTGCTGGCGGTGCTGCCCGAATCGATCATCGACGCGACCGGCCTGCACGGACAGATCGAAGTGCGCGAACTGCCGCTCGCGCTGCCGCCGGTGACGGTCGCAATGGTCTGGCACCTGCGCCACGACGCGCAAGCGGCGCATCGCTGGCTGCGCGAGCAACTGCGCGCCGCCGGCGCGGCGAGCACCGTCAGTCGATGACGGCGGCGATGGCCTCGGCCGTGCGTTCGACGTTGCCCCGGTTCAGGCCCGCCACGCAGATGCGGCCCGAGCGCACCAGGTAGACGGCGTACTCCTCGCGCAGCCGGTCGACCTGCGGCGCCGTGAGGCCGGTGTAGCTGAACATGCCGCGTTGCGTGAGGAAGTAGCCGAAGTCGCGACCCGGCTTCTTGGCGCTCAGCACGGCGTGCAGGCTGCGCCGCATCGCCAGGATGCGCATGCGCATCGCGGCCACGTCGGCCTCCCACAGGGTGCGCAGATCGTGCTCGCCGAGCACCCGGCTCACGATGCCCGCGGCGTGGATCGCCGGGCTCGAATAGATGCGCCGCACGATGGCCTTGAGCTGACCGAGCACGAGGGCGGCCTCGTCGCGGTCGGCGCACACCACCGACAGCGCGCCGGCGCGCTCGCCGTACACGCTCATGCTCTTCGAAAACGAGTTGGCGACGAAGAAGGACAGGCCCTCGCTCGCCAGCAGCCGCGGCGCGAAAGCGTCCTCGGCGATGCCGTCGCCGTAGCCCTGGTAAGCGAGATCGAGGAAGGGCAGCAACTGGCGTTCGCGCAGCACCGGCACGAGCGCGCGCCACTGCTCGTGCGTGAGGTCGACGCCGGTCGGGTTGTGGCAACAGGCGTGCAGCAGCACGACGCTGCGCGGCGGCAGCGCGGCGAGCGCCGTGCACATCGCATCGAAGCGCACGCCGCCGCCGGCCGCATCGTAGTAGGGGTAGCTGTGCACCGCGATGCCCGCGCCCTCGAACATCGCGCGGTGGTTGTCCCAGCTCGGATCGCTGATCCACACCTCGCTCGCCGGCAGCCAGCGACGGATGAAGTCGGCCCCGACCTTCAGGCCGCCGCTCGAGCCCACCGTCTGCAGCGTGGCGATGCGCCCAGAGCCGAGTGCCGGATGGTCGGCACCGAACAGCAGCGCCTGCACGGCCGCGCGCATCGACAGCGCGCCCTCCATCGGCAGATAGGGCTTGGCGCCGTCCTCGGCGAGCATGCGCGCCTCGGCCAGGTGCACGCATTCGAGCACCGGGATGCGCCCGGCGTCGTCGAAGTAGATGCCGATCGACAGGTTCACCTTGTGCGCGCGCGCATCGGTCTGGAAGGCTTCGTTCAGGCTGAGGATCGGGTCGCCCGCGTAGGGGTCGAGGTGGCCGAAGAGAGTCATCGACGGGCTCGTAGGGTGTGTCGGTTGGGAGGGGTGTCGTCGCCGCGGTCAGGCCGCGAGCGCCTTCTCGATGTCGGCGCGCAACGATTCGGGGGTGTCGCTCGGTGCGTAGCGGCGCAGGACCTTGCCGTCGCGCCCGACCAGGAACTTGGTGAAGTTCCACTTGATCGCCTCGGTACCGAGCAGGCCCGGCGCTTGCGCCTTCAGCCACTGCCACAGCGGATGGGCGAGCGCGCCGTTGACCTCGACCTTGGCCATCATCGGGAAGCTCACGCCGTAGTTGCGCTGGCAGAACGATTCGATCTCGCCGTTGTTGCCCGGATCCTGGCCGCCGAACTCGTTGCTCGGGAAGCCGACGATCACCAGCCCCTGGTCGCGGTAGTCGTGCCACAGCGTCTCGAGCCCGCCGAACTGCGGCGTGAAGCCGCACTGGCTGGCGGTGTTGACGATCAGCAGCACCTTGCCGCGCTGCGCAGCCAGCTGGGCCCGTTTGCCCTCGATGGACAGCGCTTCGAAATCGTAGACGCTCGTCTTGGCCATGCTTCGATCCTCACGCCGAAGGCGCGCCGGGCATGTTAGTCCGCGCGCGCAAGGCGCGCTGAGTAGCCCACGCGCCCGGCGCACCGAACGCCATCCTGCCGCCGGGCCGACGGCATTGACAGCCCGCGGGGCCGGCCCCACGATGGCCCGCCGTTTTGCCCTGCCGCATGACACCGCTGTACCGCGTCGCCCTGCTCGGCTTCGGTGCCTTCGAGCGCAACATGCTGGCGTCGTACTTCCGGCTTGCCACGCAGCGGTCGCCGCGCTACGAGATCGAGCCGATCCTTGCCGAGGCGGACTTCGTCGTCGCCGATGCCGACCATGAACCTTCGGTGCAGCTCGTGCTGGCCACGGAAAAGCTGGCCGACACCGTGTTCGTCGGCGCGAACCGCCCGGCCGGCGCGCGCGCCTGGCTCGCCCGGCCGCTCGAACCGCTGCACGTGCTGCGCGAGCTCGACGCCTTGGCGCCCGCGACGCCGGCTGCCTGGCCTCGCGTTACGCCGCCGAGGCCGCCCGTAGTGCCGACGCCGCCCCCGGCACCCCCCGCGCAGCGCGCATCATCCGC
>JAGWTJ010000076.1 GCA_028869005.1 Burkholderiales bacterium
CAGGGCATCCTGTGCCAGGGCCGCGGCAGCGCGGCCAACTCGGCGGTGTGCTACTGCCTGGGCGTGACCGAGGTCGATCCGGCGCGCATGACGTTGCTGTTCGAGCGCTTCGTCTCGGCCGAGCGCAACGAGCCGCCCGACATCGACATCGACTTCGAGCACCAGCGCCGCGAGGAGGTGATCCAGTACGTCTACCGCAAGTACGGGCGGCACCGCGCGGCGCTCACCGCGGTGGTGGTGAGCTATCGGCCCAGAAGCGCGCTGCGCGACATGGGGCGCGCGCTCGGCATCGACCTCGACCGCATCGACGCGGTCGCCAAGTCGCAGCACTGGTTCGACGGCCGGAGCATCCAGCCCGAGCGGCTGGCCGAGAACGGCTTCGATCCCGAGTCACCGCTCGCCAAGTTGTGGGTCGAACTCACCGCCACGCTGATCGGCTTTCCGCGGCATCTGTCGCAGCACCCGGGCGGCTTCGTCATTGCGCGCGACGATCTGGCGCAGATCGTGCCGGTGGAAAACGCCGCGATGGAGGGGCGCAGCGTCATCCAGTGGGACAAGGACGACCTCGATGTGCTCGGCCTGCTCAAGGTCGATCTGCTGGCGCTGGGCATGCTCACGGCCATCGGGCGCGCGCTCGCCTTCGTGGCGCGCAAGAAGGGCCTGGCGGAGTTCCGCATGCAGGACGTGCCGGCCGAGGACGCCGCCACCTACGAGATGCTGTGCCGCGGCGACAGCGTCGGCACCTTCCAGGTCGAAAGCCGCGCGCAGATGAGCATGCTGCCGCGCCTCGCGCCGCGCACCTTCTACGACCTCGTGATCGAGGTCGCCATCGTGCGCCCCGGGCCGATCCAGGGCGGCATGGTGCATCCGTATCTGCGGCGCCGCGCGGGCGAGGAGGCGGTGGAGTATCCGAGCGAGGAAGTGAAGCAGGCGCTCGAACGCACGCTGGGCGTGCCGATCTTCCAGGAGCAGGTGATGCAGCTCGCCATCCTGGCGGCCGACTTCACGCCCGGCGAGGCCGACCAGCTTCGCCGCGCGATGGCGGCCTGGAAGAGGAAGGGCGGCCTCGGCCCCTTCCACGAGCGGCTGGTGGGCCGCATGGTCGCCAAGGGCTACACGCCCGAGTACGCCGAGCGCATCTTCAAGCAGATCGAGGGCTTCGGCGAATACGGCTTCCCCGAAAGCCACGCGGCGAGCTTCGCGCTGCTGGTCTACGTGAGCGCGTGGCTCAAGCGCCATCACCCCGATGCCTTTCTCGCCGCGCTGCTGAACAGCCAGCCGATGGGCTTTTATGCGCCGGCGCAACTGGTGCGCGACGCGCGCGAGCATGGCGTCGAGGTGCGGCCGGTGGACGTGGTGGCGAGCGAATGCGACAGCGCGCTCGAAGCGGTATTGCCCCCTCTCTCGCTTGCGGGAGAGGGCAGGGGTGAGGGCCTTGCGACTCCCCCGCCGTGGCCGGTGCGCCTGGGCCTGAACCGCATCGCGGGCCTGGACGAAGACGCTGCGACACGCATCGTCGCCGCGCGTGGCGACGCGCCGTTCGACAGCGTGGAAGACCTGGCGCGTCGCGCGCGGCTCGACGCCCATGCGCTGGCGCTGCTGGCGCGCGCCGATGCCTTGAAGCCGCTCACCGGTCATCGCCACCAGGCCGCCTGGGGCGTGGCCGGCATCGACACGCGGGCCACGGCGATGCTCGAGCGCACGCGCACGCACGAGGCCGCAGCCGAGTTGCCCGAGCCCGATGCGGCGCAAGGGGTGCTCGCCGACTACCAGGCCACCGGCCTGAGCCTCGCACAGCATCCGGTGGCCCTGCTGCGCGACGAACTCGCCGCGTTCAAGGTGCAGCCGGCGGCGGTGCTGCGCAGCTATCCGAGCGGGCGTCTGGCGCGCGCCAGCGGCATCGTCACGCACCGCCAGCGGCCCGAGACGGCCAAGGGTGTCGTGTTCGTGACGCTGGAAGACGAGACCGGCGCCGTCAACGTCATCGTCTGGCCGCAGGTGGTCGAGCGACAGCGCAAGGCGCTGCTGGCCTCGACGTTGCTCACGGTGTACGGCGTGTGGCAGGCCGAAGGCGAGGTCAGGCACCTGATCGCGCGGCGCCTGGTCGACCACTCGGCTCTGCTGCAGGGGCTGGCCACGAAGAGCCGCAACTTCAGGTGAGCGGGTGCCGGGGTGCGGGTTCGGCAGGCGCCGATCCGTTCGCCGCACCGACCGCGTCGACCGCATCGGCGCGCAAGACCTTGCGCCCGGTGACCATCGCGCGCGCCAGGTTCTCGCGCTGCCGCAGCGACGTGAAGAGCACGCCCGCCACATGCACCGGCACGAGCAGCGCGAGCGACCAGCCGGCCAGCGCGTGCAGCGCGATCAACGTCGGGTCGCCCCAGTAGCGGTCAGTCGCGTAGAGCGCGCCGCTCGCGCCGGCGGCGAGCGCGGCGCTCAGCAGCGCGACGATCATCCAGCCGCCGAGCGGGTTGTGGCCGAGATAGGCGCGCTCGCGGTGCGCCGCCAGCGCGCGCGCGTAGGCCAGCGCCGCCGACGGCGAGCGCACGAAGCCGGCAAAGCGCGCGTAGCGGTCGCGCGACACGAAGCCGTGCAAGACCCGCCACGCGGCGATGGCCAGCGCCGCGTAGCCCAGCCGCTCGTGCCAGGCGCCGCCCTCGTACAGCACGAGGCAGGCCAGCATGCAGGCCGCCAGCCCCCAGTGCGCGGCGCGCACGGCCGCGCTCCAGACGCGCAGCGTGGCGGCGCCCATCGGCGATCAGCGCGGCTTGGTCGGCACCGGCGCCAGCGTCACCGGGTGGAAATAGGCTTCGACGCGCTGGCCCTTGTCGTCCAGCGCGTAGACCTCGTAGCAGCCGCCGTCCTCCTTGATGCGGCGCACCGTCCAGCCCTTGTCCTTGAGCATCTGCTCGAGCTTGGCCTGCGGCTGCCAGCCTTCCTTGGGCCCGGAGTCGCAGGTGGCCAGGCCAGTGGCGCCGGCGCCGGTGCCGGCCAGCAGCAGCGCGGCGGCGGCCAGCAGGGCGCGGTGACGGTGACGAAGCGCAAGGCGGGTCGTGTTCATGGTGTGCTCGCGATGGGTGGCGGGTGGCAGGGCGCGGCCGGCACGCCGACGCCGCGGCGATTCTGTGCCGGGGCAGATGGCCGGTGCATTGCTCATGCGCAAGCCGCGGCACGAAGCGCCGCCCGGCCTCATGCCCCTACACTGCTGCGGCCACGCAACCCGACGAGGACCGACCCCGCATGAACGCTCCGCTGCCGCTGCCCGCGCTGGACGAGATCCGCGCCCACGAAGCCGAGATGATCGAGATCCGGCACCGCATCCACGCCCACCCCGAACTCGCCTACGAGGAGCGCGCCACGGCCGACCTGGTCGCCGAGCGGCTCGAGCGCTGGGGCTACGAGGTGCATCGGGGCCTGGGCATCACCGGCGTCGTCGGCACGCTGAAGGCCGGCGCGAGCACGCGGCGCATCGGCCTGCGCGCCGACATGGACGCGCTGCCGATCAAGGAGACCAGCGGCAAGCCCTGGGCCAGCCAGGCGCTCGGCAAGATGCACGCCTGCGGCCACGACGGCCACACGGCGATGCTGCTCGCGGCGGCGCGGCACCTGGCCGCCACGCGCCGCTTCGACGGCATCCTGCACGTCGTCTTCCAGCCGGCCGAGGAGGGCTACGGCGGCGCCAAGAAGATGCTCGACGACGGCTTCCTCGATCTCTTCCCCTGCGAGGCGATGTTCGGCATGCACAACGCGCCGGGTAAGCCGGCGGGCAAGTTCATCCCCGTGCCGGGCTACGCGATGGCGAGCGCGGACACCACCGTCATCAAGGTCAAGGGCATCGGCGGTCACGGCGCAATGCCGCAGCACGCCGCCGACCCGGTGGTGGCGGCGTCGGCCATCGTGATGGCGCTGCAGACCATCGTCTCGCGCAACGTGCCGCCGATGCAAATGGGCATCGTCACCGTTGGCGCCATCCTCGCCGGCGACGCACCCAACGTGATCCCCGGCGAGGCCGAGTTGCGCCTCACGGTGCGCGCCTTCAGGCCCGAGGTGCGCGACCTGCTGCAAAGGCGCATCACCGAGATCGCGCAGCAGCAGGCGGCGGTGTTCGGCGCGCGCGCCGAGGTCGACTACCAGCGCCGCTACCCGATGCTCTACAACCACCCGAAGGAGACCGCCTTCTGCGAGCAGGTGGTGCGCGACTGGCTCGGCGACGAGGGCGTGCTGGCCGACGAGCCGGTGACCGGCAGCGAGGACTTCGCCTTCTTCCTCGAGAAGGTGCCGGGCTGCTACGTCTTCATCGGCAACGGCGAAGGCGAGGATGGCGGCTGCATGGTGCACAACCCGGGCTACGACTTCAACGACCGGTGCCTGTCGACCGGCGCCAGCTACTGGGTGCGGCTGGCCGAGAGCTGGTTGAAGAGGGGCGGCTGAGCAGCGCGAGCGGCGCTTCGTGCCGCCTGCTACATGCCCGAGTAGTTCGGCCCGCCGCCGCCCTCGGGCGCCACCCAGACGATGTTCTGCGTCGGGTCCTTGATGTCGCAGGTCTTGCAGTGCACGCAGTTCTGCGCGTTGATCTGCAGCCGCTCGCCGCCCGCGCCGTCGCCGACGAACTCGTAGACGCCGGCCGGGCAGTAGCGGCTCTCGGGGCCGGCATAGACGGCGAGATTGACCGCCACCGGCACCGACGCATCCTTCAGCGTCAGATGCGCCGGCTGGTTCTCCTCGTGGTTGGTGTTGCTCACGAACACCGAGGACAGGCGGTCGAAGGTCAGCACGCCGTCGGGCTTGGGGTAGCGGATCGGCTCGACCTGGCTCGCGGCGTGCAGGCGCAGGTGGTCGGGCTTGCGGTTGTGCCGCGTCCACGGCGGCGACTTGATGCCGAGCCGGGGCAGCAGCCAGTGTTCGACGCCGGTCATCAGCGCGCCGATGGTGTTGCCCTGCTTGAACCAGACCTTGAAGTTGCGTGAGCTCTCGAGCTCGGCGTGCAGCCAGCTTCTGTCGAAGGCCTCGGGGTAGGCGTCGAGCACGTCGTGCGAGCGGCCGGCCTTCAGTGCCACGGCGATCGCGTCGGCGGCCAGCATGCCGGTCTTGATGGCGGCGTGGCTGCCCTTGATGCGCGCCGCGTTCAGCGTGCCGGCCTCGCAGCCCACGAGCGCGCCGCCCGGGAACACGAGCCGCGGCAGCGCGTTCAGGCCGCCCGCGGTGATGGCGCGCGCGCCGTAGGACAGGCGCTTGCCGCCTTCGAGATGGGCGCGGATGGCAGGGTGCGTCTTCCAGCGCTGCAGCTCCTCGAACGGACTGAGCCACGGGTTCTGGTAGTCCAGCCCGGTGACGAAGCCGAGCGTGGCCTGGTTGCCGTCGAGGTGGTAGAGAAAGCCGCCGCCGTAGGTGTGCTCGTCCATCGGCCAGCCGGCCGTGTGCACGACCAGTCCGGGCCGTGCGCGCGCCGGATCGAGCTCCCACAGTTCCTTGACGCCGATGGCGTAGGCCTGCGGGTCGCGGCCCTTGGCCAGTTGGTAGTGCTCGATGACTCGCTTGCCCAGGTGGCCGCGCGCGCCCTCGGCGAACACGGTGTACTTGGCCGTCAGTTCCATGCCGAGCTGGAAGCCGTCGTGCGGCTGGCCGTCCTTGCCGACGCCCATGTTGCCGGTGGCCACGCCGCGCACCGCCCCCTGCTCGTCGTACAGCACTTCGGCGGCGGCGAAGCCGGGGAAGATCTCGACGCCCAGCGCTTCGGCCTGCGCTGCCATCCAGCGCACGACGTTGCCCAGGCGCACGACGTAGTTGCCGTGGTTGTGGAACGGGTCGGGGATGAAGAAGTGCGGCACGCTGCGGCTTCCCGCCGCGCCGAGGAACAGCACCTCGTCGCCGGTGACGGGCTGATCGAGCGGCGCACCCTTTTCCTTCCAGTCGGGCATCAGCTCGGTGAGCGCGCGCGGGTCCATCACGGCACCGCTCAGGATGTGGGCGCCGGGCTCCGAGCCCTTCTCCAGCACCACCACCGACAGGTCGGCGTCGATCTGCTTGAGCCGGATCGCCGTGGCCAGCCCACCCGGACCGGCGCCGACGACGACGACGTCGTAGGCCATGCTCTCGCGCGGCCCGTACTGGGCAAGGATTTCTTCGGGGGACATGCGGCGCTCCTCGGCCGCGCAATTCTAGGAGTCTGCGCGGCGTGCCGCCCACGCTCCTGTGTCCTACGCCGCGAGCAGCCCCAATCGCCGGCTCTCGCCGAACACCGGATGCTCCTCGTCGCCGCCGGCCGTCACCGCGCGACTGCGGCCCTGGCGCTTGGCCTCGTACAGCGCCTGGTCGGCACGGCGCATGGCGTCGTCGAGCCGCTCGCCGGTTTCGACCTGCACGATGCCGAAGCTCAGGCTCAGCCGCGGCAGCCGCGCCTCGTCGGCACGGCCTTGCACCTCCGCGACGATGCGCGCGGCCACCGCCATGCCGGCCGCGGTGTCGGCGCGGCGCAGCAGCAGCGCGAACTCGTCGCCGCCCTGGCGGCCGGCCACGTCGTGCGCACGCAGGTGTTCGATCATGCTGGCGGAGACGATGGTGAGCGCCTGGTCGCCGGTGGCATGGCCGAGCCCGTCGTTGATGTGCTTGAAGTGGTCGATGTCGAGCAGCATCAGCACGGCACTGCGGGCCGGGTCGGTGTGCAGCGCGAGCGTGGCCAGATCGTGGAAGTGGCGCCGGTTGGGCACCTGCGTGAGCGCGTCCACGTTGGCCAGCGCGCGCAAGCGGCGCCGCGAATCGCGCAACTGGCGCTCGGTGCGCTCGCACACCAGCGTCAGCGCGACGAAGGCCATGACGACCGAGCCGAGCGCGGCGGCGGCGGCGCGCAGCGCGAGCGGCGCCGTCAACTCGCCGCCTGGCGCCATGCCGAGCACCGGCGCGAAGGCGGCGAGCGCCAGCGTCAGCGCCAGCGCCTGCAACGGTGCGCCCTCGCGGCCGCCCGGGCCGCGAAACAGCAGCAGCGCGGCATACAGTTGCAGCGTGAAGGCGCAGGCGCTGCCGACCCGGCCGGCCAGCGGCTCGCCGTAGACCGCCGAGAAGAGCGTGAGTGCCACCGCGACGGTCAGCACGGTGGCGTCGAGGCGCACGTCGCCGGCCAGCACCTGGCGCGCATGGAAGCGTCGCAGCCCGAGCAAGGTGACGATCGGCCACTGCATCAGCAGCACGCTGGCCAGCGTCTGCGCCGCCGGCGCGTCGTTCGCCGCCGCCAGCAGCGCGCCCAAGGTGGCCAGCCACATCGAAGACACCCACGACACCCAGCCGCGGTAGCGCTGCCGACGCAGGCCGAAGCCGGTCAGCGAGATCGCCGACACGGCGAGCATGGCGGCGGCGAGGGCGAGGATGTCGGGCACGGGACGCACGCGAGGAATTCTGCGGCCGGGCCCGCGCCGTGCCTCCGACTCGGAGCGGGGGACTTGCAACCGGTTGCTACACCTGTGGCGGGTACGATTCGGCCTGGATATCCGTCATGGGCGCCACGGGCACCACGGGCGGCAGCGGCAACAGGGTGACGAAGGTGAAGTTCGGATGGCACGCACAGCCGCACATGGGCGGCTCGGCGCGCGCGCGGTGGCCGGGCGCGGGGTCGGCGACGGCGACCGGCGGCGTGCCTCGTGGCGCGTCGCACGCGGGCCTCGCCGATCGCGGGTCTGCACATTTCACCGACGCTCACAACTACGGCATGTGCGGCCTGTGGCGCAAGCGGCGGGCGGCGGCTGCGGCGCTCGGGCTCATGCTCGCGGCCCTGGTCGGCGCGCCCGGCGCGGTCGCACAGCCGCGGCCGGCAGCACCGCTGCCGACGGCGCGCGGGCCCGTGCAACTCGAGCGGCTCACCTCGCCCGAACTGCGCGCGCGCATCGCGGCCGGCACGCGCACGGTGTTGCTGCCGATCGGCGGCACTGAACAGAACGGACCGCACATGGTGCTGGGCAAGCACAACGTGCGCGCCGGCCTGCTGGCCGCGCGCATCGCCGAGCAACTGGGCGACGCCGTCGTCGCGCCGGTGCTGGCCTACGTGCCCGAGGGCGACATCGACGCGCCGACGCAGCACATGCGCTACACCGGCACGATCTCCATCGCCGAGCCGGCCTTCGAGGCGGTGATCGAAGACGCAGCGCGCAGCCTGCGCCGGCACGGCTTCACGCTCATCGTGCTGCTCGGTGACCATGGCGGCTACACGCACAGCCTGCACCGGGCGGCCGATCGCGCCAACCGCGCCTTCGCCGGCGGCGGTGCGCCGGCGCGCGTGCTGGTGCTGCAGCCGTACTACGACGCCGCGCAGCACGACTTCCCCGCGCTGCTCGAAAAGCGCGGCTTCTCGAAGGCCGAGATCGGCCTGCACGCAGGCCTCGGAGACACCTCGCTCGCGCTGGCGGTCGATCCGTCGCTGGTGCGCGCCGACGTACTGGCCGCAGCCGCCGGGGCAAAGCTCGACGGCGTGAGCGGCGACCCGCGCCGCGCCAGCGCCGAACTTGGCCGCCTGGGCGTCGAGCACATCATCGCGGCGTCGGTGGCCGCGATCCGCAGCGCCGAGCGACGCGCACCTTCGGCCGCATCAGCACAATGACCACCACGCCATGAACCATCATCGCCTCGCCATCGCACTGCTCGGCACCGCGGCCGCCCTCGCCACCTGGCTCGCCTCGGCGCAGTCGCCCGCGCCGCCGGCCTCGACCGCCGCAGCCGCCGCGGCCGTCGCGCTGCCCGGCATGCCGCCGCAGCCCGACCCGAAGAACATCTACGGCGAGATCGCCAGCGGCAAGTTCGCGCCCGCCGTGGCCGGCGACCTCGAACGCGTCTACGTGCCCAACCTGCGCTCGGGCGACGTGAGCGTGATCGATCCGGTGACGGCCAAGGTGGTCGATCGCTTCAAGGTCGGCGTCGGTCCGCAGCACGTCGTGCCTTCGTACGATCTGCGCACCCTGTGGGTCACCAACAACGCCGAGGGCCGCACAGACGGCAGCCTGACGCCGATCGACCCGCACACCGGCAAGCCGGGCAAGGCGGTGCAGGTCGACGACCCGTACAACATGTACTACACGCCCGACGGCAAGTCGGCCATCGTCGTCGCCGAAGCGCTGCGCCGGCTCGACTTCCGCGACCCGAAGACGATGGCGTTGCAGTACTCGATTGCCACGCCGGGCTGCCCGGGCATCAACCACGCCGACTTCGCCGTCGACGGCAGCTTTGCGATCTTCACCTGTGAATTCAGCGGCGCGGTCGTGAAGATCGACCTCGTCGCTCGCAAGGTGCTGGGCTACCTGCAACTCCAGATGCCGGCCACGCGCTTCAAGGAACAGGCGGCAGCGGCGCGTCCTAAGCCCGGCCAGCCGTGGGAGCCCGGTCCGACCGAGCTGTGCACCGTGCAGCGCGGCATGCCGCAGGACATCCGTTCCTCGCCCGACGGGCACCACTTCTACGTCGCCGACATGCACGCCGACGGCGTGCACGTGATCGACCCCATCGCGTTGCGGCAGGTCGGCTTCATCCCGACCGCGATCGGCGCGCACGGCCTGTACCCGAGCCGCGACGGCACGAAGCTGTACGTGGCCGCGCGCGGCACGCACCGGGTCCACGGCGCACGCCACGGCGAGGGCGGCGTGGTGGTGATCGACTTCGCCACCGAGAAGGTGGTGGCGCGCTGGCCGGTGCCTGGCGGCGGCAGCCCCGACATGGGCAACGTCAGTGCCGACGGGCGCGCCCTGTGGCTGTCGGGCCGCTACGACGACGTCGTCTACCGTTTCGATACCACCAGCGGCGCGGTGAGCACGGTGAAGGTCGGCGCCGAGCCGCACGGCCTCACCGTCTGGCCGCAGCCGGGCCGCTACAGCCTGGGCCATACGGGCAACATGCGCTGAGGGCCCGTCGCGCCACGCAGCACCACGTCCGAGCACACTGCGCCCGGTTGCGCCACCCGTTCGAGACGACATCGGCACCATGCGCGAGATGTTCGACGCCATGCTGCGCGCGCTCGGCTACTGCCTGCATCCGCGCGTGCTGCTGTGGTCGCTGGCGCCGCTGGCGCTGGCCGGCGGCGGCCTGGCGCTGCTCGGTTGGGCGTTCTGGGAGGATGCGGTGGCGGCGGTGCGGACCTTGCTCGAGCGCTGGGATGTGCTGAACATGCTGCTCGACTGGCTGGCGTTGCACGGCGCGGCGCAGTTGCGCGTTGTGCTGGCGCCGCTCATCGTCGTCATGCTGACGGTGCCGCTGGCGGTCGTGGTGACCTTGCTGCTGGTGAGCGCCGTCGTCACGCCGGCCGTCGTGCGGCTCGTCGCCGCGCGACGTTTTCCGACGCTCGAGCGACGCCAGGGTGCGGGCTTCGTGCAATCGCTGCTGTGGGCGCTGGCGTGCACGCTGGCGGCGCTGGCCGCACTCGTGTGCAGCCTGCCTTTGTGGCTGGTGCCGCCGCTGGCGCTGCTGCTGCCGGCGTTGGTCTGGGGCTGGCTCACCTGTCGCGTGCTGGCGTTCGATACGCTCGCGCTGCACGCCAGCGCCGTCGAACGCCGCCTGCTGCTGCGCCGGCGCCGCTGGCCGCTGCTCGCCATGGGCATCGTCTGCGGCTTGCTCGGCGCCGTGCCGTCGCTGCTGTGGGCCGTCGGCGCGGCGGCGCTCATCTTCGCGCCCATCCTGCTCGTCGTCTCGGTCTGGCTGTACACGGTGGTGTTCGCGTTCGCCGCCTGCTGGTTCGCGCACTACCTGCTGGCCGCGCTCGAGCGGCTGCGCGACACGCCGGTGCCGCCGAGCGAGACCCCGGCCCCCGCCCTGGACGCCGTGCACGCATGAACATCGGACTCATCGTCATCGGCGACGAGATCCTCTCGGGCAAGCGCGCCGACAAGCATCTGCCCAAGGTGATCGAACTGCTCACCGCGCGCGGCCTCGCACTGGCCTGGGCGCGCTACGTTGGCGACGTCCGCGTGCGCATCACGGCCGCACTGGTCGAGGCGTTCGCTGGCGGCGATCTGGTCTTCGCCACCGGAGGCATCGGCGCCACGCCTGACGACCACACGCGCCAATGCGCCGCCGCTGCGCTCGGCCGCGAACTGGTGCTGCACCCCGAGGCCCGGGCGCTGATCCTCGAGCGCATGCAGGACACCGCGCGCGAGCAGGGTGTGCCGTTCGAGCCCGACCGAGCGGACAACGTGCACCGGTTGAACATGGGCGTGTTTCCGGCCGGTGCCGCCATCATCCCGAACCCGTACAACAAGATCCCCGGCTTCTCGGTCGGCGACGTGCACTTCGTGCCGGGTTTTCCGGTGATGGCGTGGCCGATGATCGAGTGGGTGCTCGACCGGCGCTACGCGCATCTGTATGGCGGCGGCGTGGCGCGCGAGCGTTCGGTCATCGTGTTCGGCACGATGGAGGCGACGCTGACGCCGCTGATGGAGCGCATCGAGGCCGACTTTCCCGGCGTGCGCGTGTTCAGCCTGCCGAGCGTCGACCATCCGCAGTGGGGCCGCCACATCGAACTCGGCGTCAAGAGTGCTGCCGGCGGCGCCGACCCGCAGGCCGCCTTCGCCGCGCTGCGCGCCGGGCTTGAACACGCGGGCGCACGCCTCGGGCCGGAAATGGTGCGCTGAAGCGATCGTTCGGCACGAGAATGGTGCAGCGGATCGCCCTGTGCCGGTGCGCGGCGACGAGGTACGGGGGCCCATCGCGCCGCTGAAGCCATCGGCCGGCCCATGGCACGGTTCGTGCTCACGGATCCTGCATGTGGTCGCCGCGCCCCTTCGGCGCGTGCCCCCTTCAATTCCAACCCGATCCCAGCTAGGAGAAATCGAATGGCCAAGAGCGTTGCCGACGTGATGAAGATGGTGAAGGACAACGAGGTGAAGTTCGTCGACTTCCGCTTCACCGACACGCGAGGCAAGGAACAGCACGTGACGGTGCCGGTGTCGCACTTCGACGAGGACAAGTTCAGTGCCGGTCACGCTTTCGACGGCTCGTCGATCGCCGGTTGGAAGGGCATCGAGGCGTCGGACATGCTGCTCATGCCCGACCCGGACACCGCCAACATCGACCCCTTCTTCGAGGAGCCGACGCTGCTGCTGTCCTGCGACGTGCTCGAGCCCGGCGACGGCAAGCCCTACGACCGCGATCCGCGCTCGCTGGCGCGACGCGCCGAGGCGTACCTCAAGAGCAGCGGCATCGGCGACACCGCCTACTTCGGCCCCGAGCCCGAGTTCTTCATCTTCGACCAGGTGCACTGGCACGTCGGCATGGACGGCTGCAGCGTCAAGATCACCTCCGAAGAGGCGCCGTGGAGCACGGGCCGCGAGCTCGAAGGCGGCAACATGGGGCACCGGCCCGGCGTCAAGGGCGGCTACTTCCCGGTGCCGCCGGTCGACAGCTTCCAGGACATGCGCTCCGAGATGTGCCTGCTGCTCGAGCAACTGGGCATCCCGGTCGAGGTGCACCACCACGAGGTGGCGGCGCCCGGCCAGTGCGAGATCGGCACCAAGTTCAGCACCCTCGTGCAGCGCGCCGACTGGCTGCAGCTGCAAAAGTACGTGATCCACAACGTCGCACACGCCTACGGCAAGACCGCGACCTTCATGCCCAAGCCGGTGGTCGGCGACAACGGCAGCGGCATGCACGTGCACCAGAGCGTGTGGAAGGGCGGCCAGAACCTGTTCGCCGGCGACGGCTACGGCGGGCTGTCGGAGTTCGCCCTGTTCTACATCGGCGGCATCATCAAGCACGCGCGCGCGCTCAACGCCATCACCAACCCGGGCACCAACAGCTACAAACGCCTGGTGCCGCACTTCGAGGCGCCGGTCAAGCTCGCCTACAGCGCGCGCAACCGTTCGGCGTCGATCCGCATCCCGTACGTCGCCAGCCCCAAGGGTCGGCGCATCGAGGTGCGCTTCCCCGACCCCATGGCCAACCCCTACCTCGCGTTCTCGGCGCTGCTGATGGCGGGGCTGGACGGCGTCGAGAACCGCATCCACCCGGGCGAGGCCTCGACCAAGGACCTGTACCACCTGCCGCCGGAAGAGGACGCCAAGATCCCCACCGTCTGCCACAGTCTGGACCAGGCGCTCGAGGCGCTCGACGGCGACCGCCGCTTCCTGACCAAGGGCGGCGTGTTCAGTGACGCCTTGATCGACGCCTACATCGAGCTCAAGATGACCGAGCTGACGCGCTTTCGCGCGACCACGCACCCGGTCGAGTTCGACATGTACTACAGCCTGTGACGCGCCGCGCGATCGCACCGGAAGGGACGGTTCGCCGTCCCTTTTTCGCCTCGGAGGGCGCCGCCGCGCTGCGTCACAATGGCGCACCGCGGAGGATCGCGCATGAAGCGCCGCACGATCGTTTCCCCACTCGCCGCCCTGCTGCTCGCCGCGCCGACCGCGCCCGTGCTGGCGCAGGCGTCCCCGGGCATCGTCTATCGCTGCCCCGGACCGCCGGTGCTCTATACCGACCAGCTCACGCCGCAGGAGGCGCGCGAGAAGGGCTGCCGCACGATCGAGGGTGCGCCTGTCACCATCGTGCAGGGCACGCGGCCACGCGCGACGGCTTCGGCCGCAGCGCCGGCGGCGCGACCGAGCGAGGCGCGCACCGATGCCGCCGAGCAGCGTGCACGCGACAGCGATGCCAAGCGCATCCTGAACGACGAACTGCACCGCGAAGAGGACAAGCTGGCAGCGCTGCAGCGCGACTTCAACAACGGCGAGCCCGAGCGCCTGGGCAGCGAGCGCAACTACGCGCGCTACCAGGAGCGGGTGGCGGACATGCGCGCCGCCATCCAGCGCAAGGAGGCCGACATCGCGGCCATCCGCCGCGAGTTGGCCAAGCTGCCGCCCTGAGCGGCCGCTGTGCACGCCCGCCGACGATGAGCGCCGGGCCGGACCACGAGG
>JAGWTJ010000339.1 GCA_028869005.1 Burkholderiales bacterium
GCGCCGCGCCGACGCTGGAACGACGAGCGCTGCGCGCGCGCGTGCGACCAGCGCATCGGCCATCAGACCTTCGTGCCACGGGTGATCGGCATGCCGGGCGATGCGCTGAAGTTCAGCCGCCCAGGCGGCCAGCCGGGCCGGATCGGCGCCGGCGGGAACCCGGCGCGCCTCGAAGTAGCGTGTCGGCGCACCGGCCGAACGTGCCAGCGCGTCACAACACAGCTTGAACAGGGCGTCGAGCGCGCGCGGCACCGGCCAGCCGGCGAGCGCTCCCTGACGGCCCTGCGCGATGGCCTCGGGCAACGCCTCCCAGGCCGCAGCGTCGACGCCTTCGCGGGCCAGGGCCAGCGCGTCGAGCGGACGCCCCCCGCTGCCCAGGAGCAGCACCTCAGGCCGGGCCAGGCCCTGCGCCGCGAGCCAGCGCAATGCCTCGTCGGCGGTGGGCGGCGCCAGAGCGACGCGCTGACAGCGACTGCGCACCGTGGGCAGGATGGCCTGCGGGTCGCTGCAGGTGAGCACGAGCCGCGTTCCCACCGGTGGCTCCTCCGCGGTCTTCAGCAGCGCGCTGGCCGCATGTTCGTTCAGCGCCTCCAGCGGATGCAGCGCCCAGACTTTGCCGTGGCCGCGTGCGCTCGTTCTGCCCACCCAGTCGATCGCCGCGCGCACCTCGTCGATGCGGATCTGGCGGCTCGGCTTGCGCTTGCCCTCGTCGCCTTCGGGTCGGTCGTCGGCGAGCAGCCAGCCGGTGTCGCGGCGCTGGGCCTCGGGCAGCAGCACCTGCAGATCCGGATGGACATGCGCCTGCACCGCGCGGCAGCTCGCGCATCGGGCGCAGGCGAGGTCACCGGCGGCGCGGGCCTCGCACAGCCAGCTCTGCGCCAGCGCCACGGCGAACGGCAACGCGCCGATGCCCGGCGCCGCGTGCACGAGCAGGGCGTGACCGTGCTGGCGCGCGAGCGCGTCGCGCAAGGCCGGCGCGAGCCAGGGTAGCGGTGCCATCCCCGGTTCGTCGATCGTCAAGGCCGGCTGCGCCATGGCAAGCTGCGCCCTACCACCAGCCACGCGCCGACACGACCGACTCGATCTGCTGCCATACCTCGGCAGGCGTGCGCGAGGCATCCAGCCGCACGAAGCGTGCCGCCGCGGCACGCGCGGCGTAGCCGGCGCGCACCCGCTCGAAGAAGGCCAGGCCCTCGGCCTCGAAGCGGTCGGGTGCGCGTGCGGCGCCGCGACGCGCGGCGGCAGTGGCGGCATCCAGATCGAACCACAACGTGAGGTCGGGCTCGCGCCCTTGCTGCACCCAGCGCTCGAGCGTGGCGAGTTGCCCGAGGTCGAAACCGCGCCCGGCCCCCTGGTAGGCGAACGTGGCGTCGGTGAAGCGGTCGCAGAGCACCGTCGCGCCTCGTGCGAGCGCGGGCTCGATGACGCGGCAGAGGTGATCGCGCCGGGCGGCGAACACGAGCAGGGCCTCGCTGAGCGCGTCCATCGGCCGGTGCAGCACGATCTCGCGCAGCGCCTCGGCCAGCGGCGTGCCGCCGGGCTCGCGCGTCACGACTACTTCGTGGCCGCGCCGGCGCAACCACGACGCGAGCGCATCGAGGTGCGAGCTCTTGCCGGCGCCGTCGATGCCCTCGAACGTGACGAAGCGGCCCGCGGAGCCCGGACTGCTCATCGCCTACTGCGCTGGTACTGGTTCACCGCGCGATTATGGTCGGCGAGGTTCTCGTTGAAGGCGCTGCTGCCGTCGCCGCGCGCCACGAAGTACAGCGCCTTGGTGGGATCGGGCCGCACCGCGGCGCGCAGCGACGCCAGGCCGGGCAGCGCAATCGGTGTCGGCGGCAGGCCCGTGCGCGTGTAGGTGTTGTACGGACCGTCGGCGAGCAGATCGCGCTTGTGCAGATTGCCATCGAAGGCCTCGCCCAGGCCGTAGATCACGGTGGGGTCCGTCTGCAGCGGCATGCCGGCGCGCAGCCGATTGAGGAACACGCCGGCGACGAGCCCACGATCGGCCGCACGGCCGGTCTCCTTCTCCACGATGGAGGCCAGGACCAGCGCCTGCTCGGCGTTGGCGAGCGGCAGCCCCGGCACCCGCTCGCCCCAGATGGCGGCCAGTCGCTCGCTCATCGCACGTCGCGCACGGCGCAGCACGGTGAGGTCGCTCACGCCGCGGCTGTAGGCGTAGGTATCGGGAAAGAAATGTCCTTCGGCCGGTACGCCCGGCGCGCCGAGCGCGGTCATCAGCTCGGCATCGGTCATCTGCGCGCTCGACGGCCGCAGGGACGGAGCCTGGGCCAGCGCGGCGCGCATCTGGCGCACCGTCCAGCCCTCGATGAAGCGCACGTGCTCGAGCGCTTCGTCGCCCTGCACCATCTTCGCCAGCAACCGCCGCGGCGTCGTGCCGGCGTCGATCTCGTAGCTGCCGGCGCGGATGCGGCGCGCCTGCCCGGACCAGCGAAACCACTCGTAGAGCAACCGCGGCGGCACCTGCACGCCGGCGCCCACCCAGGCCTCGGCGACCTCACGCGGGCTCATGCCGGCCTCGATCGACAACTCGGCGCGCTCGCCGGCCAGCGGCAACGGCCGTTCGAGCCACCACCAGGTCGCGGCAGCCGCAGTCGCCGCAAGCAACAGCACGATGCCGGCGAGGGCCAGCGCCACGCGCAGCAGCCGAAACCCTCGAGAACGCGACACCATCGCGTCTCATCATAATGAGCCGCTCATGAATGCCCCCTCTGCCGCGACGCCCCCTTCCCCCGCCCGCACCGCCCTGCC
>JAGWTJ010000340.1 GCA_028869005.1 Burkholderiales bacterium
CGTTCGGGCAGGCCGTGGAAGCTCAGCAGCGTGCGCTCGGCGCGGCCCTCGCGGTCCCAGTGCGCGCGCAGCCGTGCCGCCAGCGCGGCGATGTAGCCGGGGTCGTCGGCGTACTCGGCGACGAAGCGCAGCTCGGGCGTGCGCCGCACCGACTGCGCCCAGCTCATCACGCCGTCGGTGACGCTGGCCGTCGTCGCCGCCGCGTACTGCGGGTACAGCGGCAGCACCAGGATCCGGGTGGCGCCTTCGGCGCGCAGGGCGTCCAGCGTCTGCGCAATGCCCGGCTGGCCGTAGCGCATCGCGTGGCGCACCAGCAGGCGGTGGCCGCGCTGCTGCAGCGTGCGCCCGACGGCGTCGGTCTGGCGCCGCGTCCAGACCGCCAGCGGCGACCCCTCGGGCAGCCAGATGCTGGCGTACTTGGCCGCCGATTTCGCCGGCCGCGTGCGCAGGATCACGCCGTGCAGGATCGGCCACCAGACGGCGCGCGGGATCTCGACCACCCGCGGATCCCAGAGGAACTCGGCCAGGTAGCGGCGCAGCGCCGGCGCGGTCGCCGCGTCGGGCGTGCCGAGGTTGACGAGCAGCAGCGCGGTGCGGGGCGGCTGGCCGTGGCGGTAGGGCGGCTCGGGGCGTGGCTTCATGTCGGGTCGGCGCCTTCGGACGGCGGCGTCGGCTGCAGGAGTTCGCGGGTGATCGCGGCCAGGTCCAGCGGCTTGACCCAGCAACCGTCGAAGCCGGCCTCGCGCGCCGCGGCCGCGACGTCGGCGAGGTCGTCGGCGGAGCACAGATAGGCCCGCAGCCGCGGCGCGCCCAGGCGCGCCCGCAGCTGCGGCAGCAGCGTGGTGCCCCGCGTGTCGGGCAGGTGCAGGTCGATCACCGCCAGGTCGGGTCGCCAGCCGTCGACGGTCTCAACCGCTTCGGCGCCACAGTCCGCGGTGCGCACCTCGACGCCGCCGACGAGGCGGCAGGCCTCGGAGAAGAGCAGCGCGTTGAGGCGGTCGTCGTCGACATAGAGCACCTTCATCGCAGCGGGAGCAGCGGCTGCGGCTGGGTGTCGGCGAAGCGCAGGACGTCGAAACTGACGCAGGCCGACGCCGGGTCGGCGGGCGAGCCGCCGAGGCCGATGCTGCCGCTGCCGTGCAGCGTGCAGGCGCCGCGGCGCAGGCTGACGATCTCGCCGTCGTTGAAGCGCACGTAGGTGCCGTTGTAGCTGAGGTCGGCGAGCTGGAACACGCCGCCGTGCCAGTCGATGCGCGCATGCGAGCGCGAGACGCGCGAGTCGTCGACGCAGAAGGTCGACTGCGGGCTGCGGCCGAGCACGAGCGGCATCTGCTGCGCGGTGAAGGCGCGTGCGACGTCCTTCCATGTCAGGCGCAGCCCATCGGGTTCGTAGTCGGACGACGCGATGCCGCTGAACTGCGTGGCGGCCGCGTCGCCGGCGCCGCGCCGGCCGCCGATGGCCGCCACCTGCACCGGCTCGACGCGGCCGCGCAGCGTCAGGCGGTCGAGGCTGCGAAAGCGCGCGCGCACCATGGCCGGCAGGTCGCGCAGCACTTCCGCCGTCGCCAGCGTCTCGTTGTCGCCGGCGTGATCGAGCAGCCGCGCCGCCACGTTGACGGAGTCTCCGTAGCAGTCGCCCGCCATTTCGACCAGTTCGCCGCGCGCCAGCGCCACCTGCAGCCTGAGCGCGCGCAAGCCCGGCGAAGCGCCGCGCTCGCTGCCGCGCGACGCGATGCCGTCGAGCACCTCGTGCATCTCGAGCGCCGCGTCGAGGGCCTGGCGCGGCGTATCGAACACCGCCATCAGTCCGTCGCCCAGCGTCTTGACGACCTTGCCGCCCTGACGCTGCACCGGCGCCGTCAGCGCGCCGACGCAATGCGTGACGACCGAGGTCGCCTCGGCGTTGCCGAGCGACTCGAACAGCGCGGTACTGCCGCGCAGATCGGCGAACAGCACGGTGCGGTCGGAGATGGTCGTCATGCGCGCCGGAGTGTAGACCGCGGCGATGCCGCGTCGACCTCCGAAGGGCGTTGCCGCTGCGCGGCAGCCCGCTCGCGCGGGCCACGTGCCCGGCCAACCTTACAGGTTGTCCAGGTACGTCCTGAGCTTGTCCGAGCGGCTCGGATGCTTGAGCTTCCTGATCGCCTTGGCCTCGATCTGGCGGATGCGCTCGCGCGTCACGTCGAACTGCTTGCCCACTTCCTCCAGCGTGTGGTCGGTGCTCATCTCGATGCCGAAGCGCATGCGCAGCACCTTGGCCTCGCGCGGCGTCAGGCTGTCGAGGATGTCCTTGACCACGTCGCGCAGGCCCGCCTGCATCGCCGCGTCCACCGGCGCCACGTTGTTGGTGTCCTCGATGAAGTCGCCCAGGTGCGAATCGTCATCGTCGCCGATCGGCGTCTCCATCGAGATCGGCTCCTTGGCGATCTTCATGATCTTGCGGATCTTGTCTTCCGGGATCTCCATCCGCTCGGCCAGCGTCGGCGCGTCGGGCTCGAAGCCGAACTCCTGCAGGTGCTGGCGCGACAGCCGGTTCATCTTGTTGATGGTCTCGATCATGTGCACCGGAATGCGGATGGTGCGCGCCTGGTCGGCGATCGAGCGCGTGATGGCCTGGCGGATCCACCAGGTGGCGTAGGTCGAGAACTTGTAGCCGCGGCGGTATTCGAACTTGTCGACCGCCTTCATCAGGCCGATGTTGCCTTCCTGGATCAGGTCGAGGAACTGCAGGCCGCGGTTGGTGTACTTCTTGGCGATCGAGATCAC
>JAGWTJ010000077.1 GCA_028869005.1 Burkholderiales bacterium
ATGCCCCAGCCCGGCCGGCTCTTCGATTCGCGCTTCACGCCGACGTGGAAGCGCACGCGCACCACGTCGCCGAGCCGGATCGGCGCGACGAAGCTCCACTCCCAGCCGAGCGACATGCCGGGCTGGAAGCGCATCGCGCTGTTGGTCTTCAGGCCATCGGCGATGGACAGCCCGAACAGGCCGTGCGCGACGCGGGTGCCGAACGGGGTCTGGCGGGCGTAGTCCTCGTCGGTGTGGACGGGGGTGTGGTCGCCGCTCAGGTCGGCGTAGGCCAGCACGCGGGCTTCGGTGACTTCATACGGCGGGCTGGTGCAACTCGCGCCGACTTCGGCGTCGTCCCAGTACAGGTCGTTGGTGGTGTCGTAGGGGGTTGGCATAGGCATGGGCATCGTGCGCGGATCAGCTTCAGGATCCGCTCCGGGGATTGATGGCCAGCGCCTGCGCGACGCAGCTCGCCGGGCAGGCCTGCATCAGCTCCACGGCCAGCCCGTCGGGCAGTCGCAGCCAGTTGTGGCCCTGCGGCATCTCGGTGACGCCGAAGGCGTGCGCGGCGGCGATGGCGGCTTCCACGTCCTCGCTCATGATCCCGAGGTGCGCCAGCCGCCCTTCCGAACCGGTGAAGTCGGGCTTGGCGATGAACTGCAGGCCGCCGAGGGTCCAGTACTGCACCGGGTCGGCCTCGGTGCCCTGCACTTCGCGCATCGTCATGCCGAGCACGTCGTGGAAGAAGCGGATGTGCCAGTGGATGTCGCGGACCCAGATCGCGACATGTTCGAGATAGGCCTGGGTGGCTGGCGTCATGGTGCTTTCCTGTCTGGATTCACGCCGCCTGCAGCCGCGCGCGATGCTCGATGCCCTTGATCGCGGCGACCAGCGTCTGGTTGACCGGCGTCGCGACGCCGCAGCGCCGGCCCGCGCGCACGACGGCGCCGTTGATGTCGTCGATCTCGGTCGGCGCGCCCTTCTCCAGGCTCTGCAGCATCGAGGTCCTGAAGTCCGCCGGCAGGCCCTCGGCCGCCTTGATCCAGGCGTCGCGCGGCTCGCGCGTGGCCAGCGCGACGCCGCCGGCGCGCGCCACCGCCATTGCCTCGGCCACCGCGGCGACGGCGCAGGCCTCGACCTCGGGCAGCCGGTAGAGCTCGCCATAGGTCAGCCGCGTGATGCCGCTGAGTGCGCCGGTGGCGACGTTGACCAGCAACTTGTCCCACATCGTGCCGACGATGTTCTCGCTCACCGTGAGCGTGAGCCCGGCGCGCTGGAACGCGTCGCGGATCGCCAGCGCGCGGGGGCTGACGCGGCCGTCGAGCTCGCCGATCAGCGTCTCCTTGCCGGCGCGGCCGACGAGGATGCGGCCGGGCGCCAGCATCACGCCGCCGACATAGGTTTTGCCGGCGAGCACGCGGTCGCGGCCGACGACCTCGGCCAGCACCTCCTCGTGGCCAAGGCCGTTCTGCAGCGACAGCACCGCGGTGTGCCCGCCGACGAGGCCGCGCGCCGACGCGATCGCCGCCCGGGTGTCGTACGACTTGACGAGCACGATCACGAGCTCCGCCACCGCCAGCCCGACGCAGCCGGTCGCCGCGGCGACGGCGACGCGGCGTTCGCGGCCGTCCTCGACCAGGCGCAGCCCGTCGCGGCGGATGGCGTCGACCTGCGCCGCGTTGCGCGTCACCAGCGTCACCGCGCAGCCGGACTCGGCGAGGACGCCGCCGATCGCGCCACCCAGCGCCCCGGCCCCCAGCACGACGATGTTCAAGCCTGCCCTCCTGCGCCGCCGCCACGGCCACGCCTGGGGCGCGACGATAGGCGGGCCTGGCGCCATTGAACAGGCAATGGACACAATACGCTTCATTGCAATTCGCAATGTGCAACCGAACCCCGGAGGCCCGCCGATGGATGCCGACGACCCCGCGCTGCCGAACCTGAAGATGCTGCGGCTGTTCGAGCTGCTCTACGCCACCGCCAGCGTGACCCGCGCCGCCGAGCAGCTCGGCCAGAGCCAGCCCACGGTGAGCATCTGGCTGGCGCAGCTGCGCCGGCTGCTCGGCGACCCGCTGTTCGTCCGCACGCCCGCGGGCATGCAGCCGACGCCGCGCGCCCAGGCCCTGATGCCCACCGTGCGCGAAACGCTGGCCGGCGTGCGCCGGCTGGTCGAGTCCGCGCCGGACTTCGCGCCCGCGCAGTCGACGCGGCGGTTTCGCATCTGCATGACCGACGCCAGCCACATCACGCTGCTGCCGCGGCTGCTGGCGCGGCTGCGCGGCACGGCGCCGGGGGTGCGGCTGGAAGCCACGCGCATCGACGCCGACACCGCGCACGCGCTCGAGTCGGGCGACGCCGACCTCGCGCTCGGCCTCGTGCCCGGGCTCGAATCGGGCTTCTACCAGCAGCGCCTTTACACCCAGGACTGGGTCTGCCTGGTCAACCGCGCGCACCCGCGGCTGGCCGACGGCCGGCTCACCCGCCGCCGCTACGAGGCCGAACCGCATGTCGGCATCGTCGCCGGCACCGGCCACCAACTGCTGGCCGAGACGATCAAGGCCCATGCGGTGCAGCGCCGCGTGCACCTGGAGTTGCCCAGCTTCCTCGGCCTGCCGGCCATCCTCTCGACCACCGACCTCGTCGCGACGCTGCCGCGCCAGATCGGCGAGACGCTGGCGCAGGCCGCGGGACTGCGGGTGCTGAAGTGCCCGCTGCCGATCCCGAGCTTCGAGGTCCGCCAGCATTGGCACGCGCGCGTGCACCACGACGCCGCCAACCGCTGGCTGCGCGGCGTCTGCGCCGAGCTGTTCATGAGCCCCGAGGCCGCGGCGCGTGCCGCGGCGTCTACTTGAGCCGGGTCCGGCGCAGCCGCTTTGCGTTGGCCACCGCCTTGCCGTGCACCGGCGCCAGCCCGCGGTCGGCGATGCGCAGCGCCGCGGACTGCAGCCGCGCCGGCGTCCACCACGCGGTCCAGGGCGACGCCGCCAGCTTCATCGCCTCGGCCGACATCGCGGCCCAGGACTCGACGAACGCGCGCTGCTTTTCCAGCACCATGCCGGTGAACTCCTGGCGGTCGCGCGCCGAGAGCACGGGCCCGGCAAGCGCCATCCGCGCCAGCCGGTGCGCGACGACCTGCGGCGCGGCCAGCGCCAGCTCACCCGCCTTGACCGCCGCTCCCGCGGCCGTGCGCCGACGTCGCGCCGCCATCAGTACTCCGCGCCCAGCGCACCCGGCGCCAGGTTGTCGAAGCGCGTCAGCGGCTTGAGGAAGGTCAGCTTGACCTCGCCGACGGGGCCGTTGCGCTGCTTGGCGACGATGATCTCGGCCACCCCCGGCTCCTTGCTGTCCTTGTTGTAGTACTCGTCGCGGTAGATGAACATGATGATGTCGGCGTCCTGCTCGATCGCGCCCGATTCGCGCAGGTCGCTCATCATCGGCCGCTTGTCGTTGCGCTGCTCGACGCTGCGGTTGAGCTGCGACAGCGCGATCACCGGGCACTGCAGCTCCTTGGCCAGCGCCTTCAGGCCGCGCGAGATCTCGCCCAGCTCGGTGGCTCGGTTCTCCTCGCTGCCGCCGCTGCCGCTCATCAACTGCAGGTAGTCGATGCACACCAGACCGAGGCCACCGCATTGGCGCGCCATGCGGCGCGCGCGCGCGCGCAACTCGGCCACCGTGAGCGCCGGCGTCTCGTCGATGTAGATCGGCGACTTGCCCAGGCGGTCGGCGGCTTCGGCCAGCCGCCCCCACTCGTCGGCGTCGAGCCGGCCGGTGCGCAGGTGCTGCTGGTTGATGCGGCCGATCGACCCGACCATGCGCAGAGCGAGCTGCGAGGCGCCCATCTCCATCGAGAACAGCAGCACCGGCAGCTCTTCCTTGACCGCCACGTGCTCGGCGATGTTGAGCGCGAGCGCGGTCTTGCCCATCGACGGACGCGCGGCCAGGATCAGCAGGTCGCCGCGCTGCAATCCGGCGGTCAGACGGTCGAGGTCGTAGTAGCCGGTGCGCACGCCGGTCACGTCTTCGGCGCCGTGGTCGTGCAACTCGTTGACGCGGTCGATGAGCTGCGCGACCAGGCCGTCGATGCCCTGGAAGCCGCTGCGCTGGCGTGACCCCTCCTCGCCGATGCGTAGGATCTTGCCCTCGGCTTCGTCGAGCACCTGGGTGACGGCGCGGCCCTGCGGATTGAAGGCGGCGGTGGCGATCTCGTCGCTGGCGGCGACGAGCTTGCGCAGGATGGCGCGCTCGCGCACGATCTCCGCATAGCGGCGCAGGTTGGCCGCGCTGGGCACGCTCTGCGCGAGCGCATTGAGGTAGACCAGGCCGCCGGCGTCGCCCTCGCGGCCGATGCCCTGCAGCTTCTCGAACACCGTGATCACGTCGGCCGGCCGGCTGGCCTGTACGAGCGAGGCGATCGCGGTGTAGATGAGGCGGTGCTCGTAGCGATAGAAGTCGCTCTCGCTCAGCAGATCCGCGGCGCGGTCCCAGGCGAGGTTGTCGAGCAGCAGGCCGCCGAGCACGCTCTGCTCGGCTTCCACCGAGTGCGGCGGCACGCGCAGGCGCGCCACCTCGTCGTCGCGCGGCTCGCGCGCCGCCGGGCTGTCGCCTTTGTCGCCTTTATCGCCCTTGTCTCGGTTGTCGCGGTTGTCGGTCAGCGTGCTCATGGTGTTCGCGATCGTAGGTCGGTTTGCCGCGCGCGGCGGTGGACAAGGCTGGGGATCTTCGGTGCGCAGCGCTGGAAAACTGCGGCCGCCACAACGACGAAGGCCGGCAGGAGCCGGCCTTCGCTGTGCCAGGACAGGTTCGCGCTTCAGTCGACCTGCGCCACCACCTGCACCGTGACCTCGGCGACCACGTCGCCGTGCGGCGACACCGTCACCTGATGCTCGCCGACCGTCTTGATCGGGCCGCTGGGCAGGCGCACCTGGCTCTTGTGCACCTCGTGCCCCATCTTCGTCAGGCCTTCGGCGATGTCGAGGTTGGTGACCGAGCCGAACAGGCGCCCGTCGACGCCGGCCTTTTGCGTGATGCGCACGACCTTGCCCTGCAATTGCTCGCCGAGCGACTTGGCGGCTTCGAGCTTGGCGGCTGCGGCGCGCTCGAGTTCGGCGCGACGCGTCTCGAACTCCTTGATCGCGGCCTCGGTGGCGCGGCGCGCCAGTTTGCTCGGGATCAGGTAGTTGCGGGCGAATCCGTCCTTGACCTTGACGACGTCGCCGAGGTTGCCGAGCTTGCCGATCTTGTCCAGAAGAATGACTTGCATGGGACTCCTCGTCAGACGCGGTGCTGGTCGCTGTAGGGCAACAGCGCGAGGAAGCGCGCGCGCTTGATCGCGGTGGTGAGTTGCCGCTGGTAGAAGGCGCGCGTGCCGGTCAGACGCGCCGGCGTGATCTTGCCGTTGTCGCCGACGAAGTCGCGCAGCGTGTCGATGTCCTTGTAGTCGATCGACTCGACCTTGGCCACCGTGAAGCGGCAAAAACGCTTGCGGCGGAACAGCAGCGATTGCGAATTGCGCTTGGGACGCTTGTCCTTGGCGCCGCGGCCCTTGCCTCGGAATGATGATGGCATGTGGAACTCCTGCGAATGCGTGTGGTTTGCTCGAATCGTGATGCGTACGGTCGGCCGCTCAGGGCGCCGGCTCGACCGAGGTGACGTGGAAGACGAGGCCGCGCCCGTTGCGCGCGCTGGCGACGAAGCCGCCGTAGCCGGCTTGCGCGCCCAGCGCCTGCGCCGCCAGCACCTGCGTGATCGCCCCGATCGCCACCGCGCGCATCTGCATCGAGACCTTGCGCGGCTGGCCGTCTTCGCTGACCAGGCTCTCGTGCGCGAGTTCCAGGTCCAGCGCCGGCAGCCCGGCGGGGGTGAAGCGCAGCGCCGAACGCTGCACCAGCGTGGCCGAAAGGAGCAGCCGGTTCAAGCCGGGCCGTTCATCTCGACGCCGATGCGGCGGGCGCGGCGCGCGTCCTCAGGCCGACGCCTCCTGGCGCTCCTTGCGCGCCTCTTCGCGCTCGACCGCCTTCATCATCACCGAAGGCGCGGTCTCCGCCTTGTCCTTGGCGACGGTGAGGTGGCGCAGCACGGCATCGTTGAAGCGGAAGCCCGTCTCGAGCTCGTTCAGCGTCTCGCTGCCGCACTCGATGTTCAGGCACAGGTAGTGCGCCTTGGCCAGCTTCTGGATCATGTAGGCCAGTTGCCTGCGGCCCCAGTCCTCGACCCGGTGCACCTTGCCGCCGGCGGCGGTGACGATGCCCTTGTAGCGTTCCAGCATGCCCGGAACCTGTTCGCTCTGATCCGGATGGATCAGGAGAACGATCTCGTAGTGACGCATGTGATCTCCTCGTGGATTCGGCCCCGGTCCCGAAATGGGCGGTGCCCGAAGCCGCCCCGCGAGCGTCTGGAGTGCGGGTGCGGCAAGGGAAAAGCTTGCAAGTATATCGCGCCCTGTGGCGAGTGGGCGGCTTGGCTGGCTTCAGGGAGCGCTCGGGCCGCCCGGGTAGCGCACGAAGTCCACCAGCGCCTGCTCGTTCGCACGCGGCGCCGGCGTGAGCAGGCTCACGACCACGATGACGGCAAAGCCGGCGGCGGCGCCGAACACGCCGGCCGAGATCGGCTGAATGCCCCACCACAGATGGTCGGCAATCGGACGGGTGACGCCGAAGGCGGCACGCAGCCAGGGATGCGTGGTCGCCATGTAGTAGAAGGTCACGCCCAGGCCGGCCAGCATGCCCAGCGCCGCGCCCCAGCGGTTGGCGCGCTTCCAGAAGATGCCCGCGACGAGCGCCGGAAACAGCCCCGCGGCAGCGAACGAGAACGCCGCCGACACCAGGAAAACGATGTCGGCCACCTTCAGCGACGCGACGTACGCGGCGGCCAGCGCCACCACCAGCAGCAGCACCTTGGAGAGCATGACGCGCCTTCCGGTCGGGGCCCGGGGCTCGACCATCTTGTAGTACAGGTCGTGCGACAGCGCCGTCGAGATGGTCAGCAGCAGACCGTCGGCCGTCGACAGCGCCGCGGCCAGCCCGCCGGCGGCGACCATGCCGGAGACGACATACGGCAGCCCGGCGATCTCGGGCGTGGCCAGCACGATGATGTCGCCGCCGATGCGCATCTCGCCGAGTTGGAACACGCCGTCGTGGTTGACGTCGGACACCGACAGCAGCGTCGGATCGACCTTCGACCAGGCCGCGATCCACGGCGGCAGATGGTCGAACGGCGTGCCCACCAGCACATTGAAGATCTCGTACTTGACGAGCACGGCGAGCGCCGGCGCCGAGATATACAGCAGCAGGATGAAGAACAGCGTCCAGGTCACCGATTCGCGAGCCTCGCGCACCGAGGGCGTCGTGTAGCAGCGCGTGAGCAGGTGCGGCAGGCCGGCGGTGCCGACCATCAGGCAGAACACGAGTGCCAGGAAGTTGGTGCGCGAGTCGTCGTAGGCACGCTTCTCGCTCGGCGTGCCGTCGGGATCGCCGGCGTAGGCCTGGGCATGCGGCGGCATGCCGGCCAGCGGCTTGCTGCGTTCGTCGGCCGCGTCCTTGGCGGCCGTCCACGCCAGGCGCGCCGCGGCGGCGTCGCGCGGCACCGCGGCCAGCCTGCGCTCGGCCGCCTGGATGCGCGTCAGCGGGGCGTTGGACTCGCGCAGCTCGACCAGCGCCCTGCGCGCCTCGGCGCGTTCGGCAGCCAATGCACTCGGCACGTCGCGCAGCTTGGCGGCGAGATCGGCCGAGCGCGATTCGTAGGCGCGGATCACCGCGCGCTCCTTCGGGTCGTCGACGAGTTCGCGCTCCTTGGCCGTCACGCGCTCGAGCTGCTGCCCGTAGACGAGTTGCGGCACGGGCACGCCGGTCTGCTTGACCGACAGCCACACCAGCGGCACGAGGTAGGCGACGATCAGCACGATGTACTGCGCCACCTGGGTCCAGGTGATGGCGCGCATGCCGCCGAGGAACGAGCACACGAGGATGCCGCCGAGGCCGACGAAGATGCCGATCTCGAAGCTCAGGCCGGACAGCCGCGCGGTGATCAGCCCGACGCCGTAGATCTGCGCCACGACGTAGACGAACGAGACCAGGATGGCGGTGAACAGGCCGAGCAGGCGCACCGGGCCGTCGCCGTAGCGCGCGCCGAGGAAGTCGGGGATCGTGTAGCGGCCGAACTTGCGCAGATACGGCGCGAGCAGCAACGCCAGCAGGCAGTAGCCGCCGGTCCAGCCCATGATGAACGCCAGGCCGCCGTAGCCGGTGAGGTACAGCGTGCCGGCCAGGCTGATGAACGAGGCCGCGCTCATCCAGTCGGCGGCCGTCGCCATGCCGTTGTACATCGCCGGCACGCGCCGCCCGGCCACGTAGTACTCGTCCGGATCGTTGGTGCGCGACATCAGGCCGATGCCCGCGTACAGCCCCACCGTGGCGAGCAGGAAGACGATGCCGATCACGCCGCGCGGCAGCCCCATGTGCTCGGCCACCCCGAGCGTGACGATGAACAGGACGAAGCCGACCGTGTACCAGGCGTAGACGCGGTTCAGCTGGCTCTTGAAACTCGCCCGTTGATCGCGGCTCGATTCGCGGCTGGATTCGCCCACCTCAGTCCTCCCCCTGCGCATGGCACTCGGCATCGAGCCGGCGCATGCGCCAGGTGTGCCAGCCGACGAGCGCGAGGTAGATCCAGAGCGAGCCCTGCGCCGCCATCCAGAACGAGAACGGCCAGCCGAAGAAATCGAAGCTGAGCGCGCGCGCGAAGTAGGCGACGACGAAGGTGGCGCAGAACCACAGCACGAGCAGCGCCGCCGTCAGCCGCTTGCTCGTCTGCCAGTGCCGACGGCGGTCGGCGGCGCCACCTGCGTCGTTCATCGCCGATGCCGGAGTGCGGCGACCCTCAGCGCGCGGCCAGCCGGGTCCAGGTGTCGACCACGGAGTCGGGGTTGAGCGAGATCGACACGATGCCCTCCTGCGCCAGCCAGTCGGCGAAATCGGGATGATCGCTCGGCCCCTGGCCGCAGATGCCGATGTACTTGCCGGTGGCGCGGCAGGCGGCGATGGCGCGCGAGATCAAGGCCTTGACCGCCGGGTCGCGTTCGTCGAAGTCGTGCGCGAGTTGTTCGAGGCCCGAGTCGCGGTCCAGGCCCAGCGTGAGCTGCGTCAGGTCGTTGCTGCCGATGCTCATGCCGTCGAAATGCTCGAGGAAGCTCTCGGCCAGGATGGCGTTGCTCGGCACCTCGCACATCATGATCAGGCGCAGCCCGTTGGCGCCGCGCTCGAGGCCGCGCTCGGCCAGCATGCGCGTCACCGCCGCCGCCTGCTTGACGGTGCGTACGAACGGCACCATGACCTCGACATTGGTCAGGCCCATGTCGTTGCGCACGCGCTTCAAGGCCTCGCACTCCATCGCGAAGGCGTCGCCGAACTCGCCGCTGATGTAGCGGCTCGCGCCGCGAAAACCCAGCATCGGGTTCTCCTCGTCGGGCTCGTAGCGCGTGCCGCCGATCAGCTTGCGGTACTCGTTGCTCTTGAAGTCCGACAGCCGCACGATCACCGGCTTGGGCCAGAAGGCGGCGGCGATGGTCGCCACGCCCTCGACCAGCTTGTCGACGTAGAAGGCGCGCGGGCTGGCGTGGCCGCGCGCCACCGACTCGACCGCCTTCTTCAGCTCGGGGTCGATGTTCGGGTAGTCGAGGATCGCCTTCGGGTGCACGCCGATGTTGTTGTTGATGATGAACTCGAGGCGCGCCAGGCCGACGCCGGCGTTGGGCATCTGCGCGAACTCGAACGCCAGCTGCGGATTGCCGACGTTCATCATGATCTTGATCGGGCAGTACGGCATCTGGCCGCGCTGGACCTCGGTGATCTCGGTCTCGAGCAGGCCGTCGTAGACGTAGCCGGTGTCGCCTTCGGCGCACGACACGGTGACGAGTGCGCCTTCGTGGATGGCCTCGGTGGCGTGGCCGCAGCCGACCACCGCCGGGATGCCGAGCTCGCGCGCGATGATCGCGGCGTGGCAGGTGCGCCCGCCGCGATTCGTGACGATCGCGCTGGCGCGCTTCATCACCGGCTCCCAGTTCGGATCGGTCATGTCGGTGACGAGCACGTCGCCGGGCTGCACGCGGTCCATCTCGGCGACGCTGCCCACCAGGCGTGCCGGCCCGGTACCCACCTTCTGACCGATGGCACGGCCTTCGGCCAGCACGGTGGTCTTGCTGCGATCGCCCTTGAGCTTGTAGCGCTGCTCGATCTTGCCCGCGCCGTTGCTCTTGACCGTCTCGGGACGGGCCTGCAGGATGTACAGGCGCCCGTCGACGCCGTCCTTGCCCCACTCGATGTCCATCGCGCGGCCGTAGTGCTTCTCGATCGTCAGCGCGTAGCGCGCCAGCTCGCTGACCTCGGCGTCGGCGAGCGAGTAGCGGTTGCGCATCTCCGGCGGCGTGTCGATGACCTTGACGAGGCGGCGGCCGGCCGCCTGGTGGCCGCTGACGTCGGGCGCGGCAAACTCCATGCGCTGCAGCTTGGAGCCGAGCACGCGGCGGATCAGCGCCGGACGCCCGGCCTCGAGCGTGGGCTTGTGGACGTAGAACTCGTCGGGGTTGACGGCGCCCTGCACCACCATTTCGCCCAGGCCGTAGCTGGCCGTCACGAACACGACATCGGCAAAGCCCGATTCGGTGTCGATCGTGAACATCACGCCGGAGGCGGCCAGGTCGCTGCGCACCATGCGCTGCACGCCGGCCGACAGCGAGACGTCGGCATGCGCGAAGCCCTTGTGTACGCGGTAGGCGATGGCGCGGTCGTTGTAGAGCGACGCGAACACCTCCTTGACACGGTGCAGCACGTCGTCGATGCCGCTGACGTTGAGGAAGCTCTCTTGTTGCCCGGCGAAGCTGGCGTCGGGCAGGTCCTCGGCGGTGGCCGAGCTGCGCACGGCGAAGCTCGCCTGCGGCGCGTCGGCCGAAAGACGCGCGTAATGCGCCCGGATCTCGGCTTCGAGCGGCGCCGGGAACGGCGTCTCGACGACCCAGCGGCGGATCGTCGCGCCGGCGTCGGCGAGCGCGCGCACGTCGTCGACGTCGAGCGTGCCGAGCTTGTCGAAGATGCGCGCGCGCAAGCCCCCCTGCTCGAGGAAGACGCGATAGGCGTGTGCCGTGGTGGCGAAGCCGCCGGGCACGCGCACGCCGCTGGCGGCGAGCTGGCTGATCATTTCGCCGAGGCTGGCGTTCTTGCCGCCCACCACCTCGACGTCGGTCATCCTCAGTTGTTCGAACGGTACGACCAGGGCGGTCGCCAGCGAGGCCTGTGCCATGTGAAAGCTCCGTGAAGTGCGAAAAACGGTGCTTCCGCATGCGCGACCGGACTCCCGCGCACGGCGCGACGCGCTCGGCGCGATGCGGGCTGGCGTGGCGGGGTCATCTCGGGGCCGGGCGGCGGAACGGTTGGCGGGATTCTAGGGAGTTTGCCCCTATGATGAGCCGCTCCTTCGCTCCGCCGCAGCGCTGCATGACCGAACGCACCGTGTTCTACGTGTCGGACGGCACCGGCATCACCGCCGAGACCTTCGGCAACTCGATCCTCGCGCAGTTCTCGTCGCGGCCGCGCCATGTGCGCAGGCCGTTCATCGACAGCGAGGACAAGGCGCGCGCGGTGGTGGCCGAGATCAACGAGGTCGCCGAGGCCGAAGGACGCCGCCCGATCGCCTTCGTCACGCTGGTGCGCGACGACGTGCGCAGCATCCTGGCCGGCCCCGAGTGCAAGGCGCTGGTGCTGGACATGTTCCGCGCCTTCGTCGAGCCGCTCGAAGTCGAACTCGGGATCAAGAGCAATCACCGCATCGGGCGCTTCTCCGACGCCGCGCGCAGCCCCGAGTACGACAGCCGCATCGACGCCATCAACTTCAGCCTGGCGCACGACGACGGTCTGTCGGCGCGCAATCTCGACGCCGCCGACGTGATCCTGGTCGGCGTCAGCCGTTGCGGCAAGACGCCCACCAGCCTGTACCTGGCCATGCAGCACGGCATCAAGGCCGCCAATTACCCGCTGATCCCGGAGGATTTCGAGCGCGGCCGGCTGCCGGGCGCGCTCAAGCCGTTCAAGGGCAAGTGCTTCGGGCTCACGATCGATCCGGAGCGCCTGGCGCAGGTGCGCCACGAGCGGCGTCCCGACAGCAGCTACGCCTCGCTCGTCAACTGCCGCCAGGAGGTGAGCGCGGCCGAGTCGCTGATGCGGCGCGAAGGCATCGACTGGCTGTCGTCGACGCACAAGTCGATCGAGGAGATCGCCACCACCATCCTGCGCGATCTGCGCCCCGACCGGCTCGTCTACTGAGTGGCGCCGCCGCGGCGCACCGCTTCGTACAGGCACACCGCGGCGGCGGCGGCGACGTTGAGCGACTCTTCGCCGCCCGGTTGCGCAATGCGCAGCGCGAGCGCACAACGCGTGCGCAGCGACGCCGACACGCCCTGCCCTTCGTGCCCGAAGACCCAGGCGCAGGGCCGCGGAATGGCGGCGTCGTCGAGCGAGCGCGCGGCGTGCGAGTCGGTGGCGACGAGCGGCACGGCGAGCTGCTCGAGTGCCTCCTCGTCCAGCCCCTCGACCAGCCGCAGCGCGAAATGCGCCCCCATGCCGGCGCGCAGCACCTTGGGCGACCACAACGCCGCCGTACCGCCGAGCGCCAGCACCTGGCGCACACCGAAGGCGGCGGCGCTGCGCAGGATGCTGCCGACGTTGCCGCTGTCCTGCACGCGGTCGAGCACCACGCTCGCGGCGTGCGCGTCGATCGGCGCCGGCGCGGGCAGCGACAGCACGAAGCCGATGTGACCCGGCGACTCGAGCGCCGAGATCGCCCTGAACAGCGCACTCGGCAGGCTCACCACGCGCGCCGCAGCGGCCGCCAGCGAGCGCAGCGCCGGGTCGGCGTCGGCCGTGTCGTCCAGCACCGCCAGTTGCACCGGCCGCCGGCTGGCGCGCGCGGCCGCGCACAGGTGCTCGCCCTCGAGCCAGACCTCGCCGGCCTCGCGATACGCGGTGTTGCCCTGCGCCAGCCGCCGCAGGCGGCCGACGAGCGGATTGCTGCGCGAGGTGATGCGTTCGGTCGTCGCCATCAACCCTGGCTCCTGCCGGCGGCGGCGTCCTGCGCCGGCGCGTGCGCCGCCGCGCGCACCGGGGCAAAGCTGTGTCGGTGCTGTTCGCAGGGGCCATGGCGGCGCAGCGCCTCGAGGTGCGCTGCCGTCGGATAGCCCTTGTGCCCGTCGAAGCCGTAGACCGGCCAGCGCGCGTGCAATGCGGCGCACAGATGGTCCCGGTGCACCTTGGCCAGGATCGAGGCCGCCGACACCGCGGCCACGCGTGCGTCGGCCTTGACGAGCGCGGCGCAGGGCATCGGCAGCTGCGGCGTGCGGTTGCCGTCGACCAGCACGCGATGCGGCGTCAGCCGCAGACCGGCGACGGCGCGCCGCATCGCCAACAGTGTCGCCTGCAGGATGTTCAGGCGGTCGATCTCGTCGACGCTGGCCTCGCCGATCGAGCAGCACAGCGCATGCGCGCGGATCTCGTCGAACAGGCGCTCGCGCCGCCGCGGCGACAGCACCTTCGAGTCGGCCAGCCCGCGCACCGGCCGCGCGTCGTCGAGGATGACCGCCGCCGCCACCACCGGTCCGGCCAGCGGCCCGCGACCGGCCTCGTCGACTCCGGCCACCAGCCCCGGTCGCTCCCAGCCCTCACCGAGCTGTTCAAGCCTGAAGGACTTGCGCGATGACATCAGTGGCGCGCTGCGCGGTGTCGCGACGCAACTGGTGGTGCAGCACGGTGAAGCGCGCGGCCAGGCGCTCGCAGGCCGCGGGGTCGTCGAGCCAGGCCAGCACGGCCGGCACGAGCCGTTCGGG
>JAGWTJ010000078.1 GCA_028869005.1 Burkholderiales bacterium
CGGCTGTCGGGCGGCGAGCAGCAGATGCTGGCGGTGGCGCGCATCCTGCGCACGGGCGCAAGGGTCCTGCTGCTCGACGAGATCTCCGAGGGCCTGGCGCCGGTCATCGTGCAGGCGCTGGCACGCATGATCCGCCAGTTGCGCGAGCGCGGCTTCACGATCCTGATGGTGGAACAGAACTTTCGCTTCGCCGCACCGCTGGCCGATCGCTTCTACATCGTGGAGCGCGGCCTGATCCTGCGCGAACTCAGCGCTGCCGAACTGCAGGGCAACATGCAGACGCTGCACGAATACCTCGGCGTGTGAGTCCCGGGTGCCGAGATCCCTTCACCACTTGCAAGGAGAGAGCACATGAAGCGCAGACTGTTGAGCACGCTGATCGCCGCGCTGGGCGTGGGCCTGGCGGGCGCGGCGCAGGCCGCAATCTCGGGCGGCGTCGTCAAGATCGGCGTGCTGTCCGACATGTCGGGTCCTTATGCCGACCTGTCGGGCCCGGGCTCGGTCGTCGCCGCCAGGATGGCCGCCGAGGACTACGTCAAGCAGACCGGCTCCAAGCTGAAGATCGAGATCGTCTCGGCCGACCACCAGAACAAGCCCGACGTCGGCTCGAGCATCGTTCGCAAGTGGATCGACGCCGACGGCGTGGACATGATCCTCGACGTGCCGACCTCGTCGGTGATGCTCGCCGTGGCCGAGGTCGTCAAGGAGAAGAACAGCGTGCTCGTCGACTCGACGGGCGGCTCGTCGGACATGACCGGCAAGTCCTGCAACGCCAACACCGTGCACTGGACCTACGACACCTGGATGCTGGCGCACGGCACCGGCAGCGCGGTCGTCAAGAGCGGCGGCGACACCTGGTTCTTCCTGACTGCCGACTACGCCTTCGGCCAGGCGCTCGAGAAGGACACGTCCGACGTCGTCAAGGCCAGCGGCGGCAAGGTGCTGGGCAGCGTGCGGGTGCCGCTGGGCACGCAGGACTTCTCGTCGTTCCTGCTGCAGGCGCAGGGCTCCAAGGCCAAGATCATCGGCCTGGCCAACGCCGGCGCCGACACCATCAACTCGATCAAGCAGGCGGCCGAGTTCGGCATCGTCAAGGGCGGGCAGAAGATGGCCGGTCTGCTGGTGTTCATCAGCGACGTCAACGGCCTGGGGCTGCAGACGGCACAGGGCCTGCAGCTGACCGAGACCTTCTACTGGGACGCCAACGACGGCACGCGCGCCTGGTCCAAGCGCTTCGGTGCCCTGCACGGCGGCAAGATGCCGACCTCGGTGCAGGCCGGGGTCTACGCCGGCATGATGCATTACCTGAAGGCGGTCGACGCGATCCAGGAAGACAAGGACGGCGCCAAGGTGGTGGCCGAGATGAAGAAGCTGCCGACCGACGATCCGCTGTTCGGCAAGGGCATGGTGCGCGTCGACGGCCGCACGATCCACCCGGCCTATCTGTTCGAGGTCAAGAAGCCCGGCGAGTCCAAGTACCCCTGGGACTACTACAAGCTGCTGCAGACGATTCCCGCAGACAAGGCCTTCAGGCCCCTGCACGACGGCGGCTGCTACCTCGTCAAGTAGCGGCGCGCGCGGCCGTCGCGGAGCAAGGCAGGGGACGAGTTGGAGATCTTCGGCATCCCGATCCAGGCGCTGATGGGGCAGCTGCTCATCGGCCTGATCAACGGCTCGTTCTACGCCTTGCTCTCGTTGGGCCTGGCCGTCATCTTCGGCATGCTCAACATCATCAACTTCGCGCACGGCGCGCTGTACATGATGGGCGCCTTCGGCGCCTATCTCCTGCTCGCCAAGCTCGGCCTGGGCTACTGGTGGGCACTCGTCGTCTCGCCGATCGCAGTCGGCCTGTTCGGCGTCGTCATCGAGCGCACCATGCTGGCGCGCCTGTACAAGCTCGACCATGTCTACGGGCTGCTGCTGACCTTCGGCCTGGCGCTCGTCATCCAGGGGCTGTTCCGCAACGAGTACGGCGTGAGCGGGCTGCCGTATGCGATCCCGCCGCAGCTCTCGGGCGCGCAGAACCTGGGCTTCATGTTCCTGCCCAACTACCGCGCCTGGGTCATCGTGGCCTCGCTCGTGGTGTGCCTCGCGACCTGGTACGTCATCGAGCGCACGCGGCTGGGCGGCTACCTGCGCGCGGCCACCGAGAACCCGCAGCTGGTGCAGGCCTTCGGCATCAACGTGCCGCGCATGATCACGCTCACCTACGGCTTCGGCGTCGCGCTGGCCGCGTTGGCCGGTGTGATGGCGGCGCCGATCTACCAGGTCAGTCCGCAGATGGGCGGCGACCTGATCATCGTCGTCTTCGCCGTGGTCGTGGTCGGCGGCATGGGCTCGATCCTGGGCGCCATCCTGACCGGCTTCATGCTCGGGCTGCTCGAGGGCCTGACCAAGGTGTTCTATCCCGAGGCGTCGACCACCGTCATCTTCGTCGTCATGACCATCGTGCTGCTGATCCGCCCGGCCGGCCTGTTCGGCATCCAGAAGTAGGCGCCATGGACAGGGCTTCCGCGACCACGGACCAGACGGCGGGCGTGCCGGCCCCCGCCGCGGCCGGCGACGCGGCGCGCACGCACCGCGTCGTGTTCGCCGTCATGGTCGCGATCTTCGTGATCGCGCCGCTCGCCGGCGTGTATCCGGTGTTCATGATGAAGGTGATGTGCTTCGCGCTCTTCGCCTGCGCCTTCAACCTGCTGATGGGCTTCGGCGGTCTGCTGTCCTTCGGCCACGCCATGTTCCTGGGCGGCGCCGGCTACGTCGCCGCGTACTCGGCCAAGACGTGGGGCCTGACGCCCGAACTCGCGGTGCTGCTGGCCACGCTGTGCGCGGCGGCGCTGGGCTGGCTGACCGGCGTGCTGGCGATCCGCCGCCAGGGCATCTACTTCGCGATGATCACGCTGGCGCTGGCGCAGATGGTGTTCTTCTTCAGCCTGCAGGCGCCGTTCACCGGCGGCGAGGACGGCATCCAGGCCGTGCCGCGCGGCCGCCTGTTCGGCCTGATCGATCTGTCCCAGCCGCTGGCCATGTACGGCTTCGTGCTGGCAATCTTCCTGATCGGCTTCGGGCTCGTCTACCGCATCGTCAACTCGCCGTTCGGCCAGGTGCTGCAGGCGATCCGCGAGAACGAGCCGCGCGCGATCTCTCTCGGCTACGACGCCGACCGGTTCAAGCTGCGCGCCTTCATCCTGTCGGCGGCGCTGTCGGGCGCCGCCGGCGGCACCAAGGCGATCCTGTTCCAGCTCGCCTCGCTCACCGACGTGCACTGGAACATGTCGGGCGAAGTGGTGCTGATGACGCTGGTCGGAGGCCTGGGCACGCTGTTCGGGCCCGTGGTCGGCGCGGCCGTCGTCGTCACGATGCAGAACTACCTGGCCGACATCGGCTCCTGGGTGATGGTCGTGCAGGGCGTGATCTTCGTCGTCTGCGTGCTGCTGTTCCGCCGCGGCATCGTGGGCGAGATCGGGCATTTCCTGAAGAAGTCGCTCTGAGCTGCGAGGCGCCGCGGCTTGCGGCCCGCACCAGGTCCCTGACACTGGCGTTGTGCCGCGTGCCCTCAGGCGCGCTCGAGCCGGGTGCGCAGCACGTCGGATGCTGCGCACGCGCCCAGAATGGGCAGCCCGTGGGCCGCGGCCGCGTCGGCGACGGCGCGATAGAGCGGCACCACCTGCAGCGCCCGCGCGCGCGTGGCATCGTCGGCCAAGCGCGCCAGCCGCGCGTCGATCAGGCTGCAGGCGCGTCGCAGTTGCGCCGGCGCTTGCGGCGCGCCTGCCGCGCGCAGCACGCACCAGGCGGCGTGGTGCGCGGCCGGAGCGCGGGGCGCAGCGCCGAGGCCGCGCTGCGACTCGAGCTGCGGCAGCAAGGCCTGCATCGTGGCCAGCGCCCCGGCTGCGTCGCCGCCGGCCAGCACCGCCTCGGCGCGCATGACGCTCGCTGCCGCCGCTTGATCGGCGTCGCCGAGCTCTTGCCACGCCGCAACGGCCTCCTGCAAGCGCGCCGCCGCTTCGTCGCAGCGCCCCGCCAGACGCAGCGCCACGGCCTCTTCCTCGCGCGCCGAGGCCGCGTAGTGCGGCGAGCCCTGCGCCAGGTACATCTGCACGGCGTGTGCGGACTCGGCGCCGGCGCGCTCGAAGTCGCGCCGCAGCAGCGCCAGCCGGCCGGCGCGGTGCGCGACGATCGCGTCGTGCGTCGGCATGTTCAGTTCGGCCGTCACGATGCGCATGGCGTCGAGATGCTCGGCGGCGGTGGCTATGTCGCCGCGGTCGATGGCGAGGTCGACCACCCACTCCAGGCACATCGACTCCATGCGACGCAGGCGATGGCGCCGGGCGCGCCTGAGCGCGCGTGCGATGCAGCGCGCGCGCGGTCCGTCGGCGTCGAGCGCGGCATACAGGTGCGCGGCGACCAGCAGATGCTGCACCTCGTAGATGTGGACATGGACGTTGGTCTCGACCTTCGGTACTCGACGCGCCCACGGCAGTCCGCGCGCCAGCGCGTTGCGGGCCTCGTCGTAGCGGCCCGCGATGGTGGCGGCCCACGCGATCTGGCCCCATGCCACCGAGCTGCGCACGGCGTCGCCGATGGGCTCGCTGATCGCCAGCACGCGCTGCGCCAGCGCTTCGGCTTCGGCCGAGTGCCCCTGGCGGTCGGCCAGCAGCGACAGTTGCAGCAGCGCCTTGGCGCGGAAGCCGTCGTGGCCGATGCGCTCGGCCAACGCCAGCAACGCCTGCCCGTCGGCCGCCTGCCGTTCGCGCAGGCCGAGCGCATCGGCGGTCGACACGCACTGGTGCAGCAATTCGCACAGCTTCTCCGGCGGCGGCGCAGGCAGCGCAAGCGCGCGATCGAGGTAGGCGAGCGTCATGCGCATGGCCATGCGGTCGCTGGCGGCCAGGGCGGCGCGCTCGAACCAGGTGCGGGCGCGATCGTGGTCGCCGGCACGCTCGAAGTGCTCGGCGGTCACGGCCAGGTACTCGCCGGCGCGCTCGCCGACGCGCGCCTCGAGCCACGCCGCCGCACGGGCATGGCCCTCGCGGCGCTCCGAGCGCAGCAGCGTGTCGTAGGTCACCTGGTGCAGCAGGTGATGGTGGAACGCCTGCTCCTCGGTGCCTTCGAACGCGCTGCTCGCGTGCCGGCGCACGAGCGAACGGCGCTGCAGCGCGGGCAGTTGCGCCGGCGCCCGGGCATCGAGCGTGGCTAGCGCGTCGTCCCAGAACACCGGCCCGATGACGCTGGCCAGTTGCAGCGCTCGCCGCTCGGCCGGTGCCAGCGCATCGAGCCGCGCCTGCAGCACCTCGGTGAGCGTGGGCGGCAGCGGCAGTTCGGCCAGGCGCTCGGCCACGAAGCGCCAGGTGCCGGTCGGCGGCACTTCGATCACGCCGCGATCGATCAGCATCCGCGTCAGCTCCTCGGCATAGAACGGGTTGCCTTCGGCGCGCTGCTCCAACAGGTCGACGAGCGCCTGCGGCGGGTCTTGCAGCTTGTGCAGCAGCGAGGCGGTGAGCGCACGCCGCGGCGCGTCGCCGAGGGCCGTCAGCTCGATGCAGCGCTGCGCCGGCAGCTCGTCGCGCCACCCGGCCCGACGCTCGAGCAGCGCCGGCCTGGCGCCGCACACCGCCAGCAGCGGCAGGCCGGGCTGGCCGAGCAGCCACACCAGGGCGTCGAGCGAGGCGTCGTCGGCCCAGTGCAGGTCGTCGAGCAGCAGCACCACGCCTTCGACCTCGTGCGTCGCCAGGCGGCGCAGCGCGCGCGCCAGTGCCGCCAGCGCGCGGCTGCGCAGCAAGCGGCCGTCGCCGCCGAGCGCGCGCACGGCGTCGCTGTGGCCGAAATCCATGCCGATCAACTGACCGAGCAGCTCCGGCGCCGGATCGCCGGGCCGGTCGAGCCAGCGTGCCAGCCCATCGACGAACTTGGTGCGCGCCAGCTCCGCGCTGTCGCTGTCGGCAATGTCCAGCCGTGTCGCAAGAAGGGCGCGCAACAAGCCATAGGGCTGCTGGAGCTCGGACGGCTGCGAGCGTGCGACGAGCAGCCAGGCGCGCCGCGGGTGCACCGCCAGGCGCCGCTGCAGCTCGTGCAGCAAGCGGCTCTTGCCCAGGCCGGCCTCGGCGAGCACGGTGCAGCCGCGAGGCTCGCCCGCAGCGAGCGTGGCCTCCCAGGCCGAGAGCAGGGCGGCGAGTTCGTCGTCGCGGCCGATCAACGGCGTCTGCAGACCCTCGATGCCGCGCATCGGCGCTCGGAACTGGCGCGGCCGTTCGCCGTTGACCAGCCAACTGCGCACCGGCGTGTCCAGGCCGCGCACCGCGATCGGCTCCTGCGGCTCGGCGTCGAACAGGCCGCGCACCAGGCTCCAGGTGTCCTGGCTCACGCGTACGCCTCCGACGGGTGCGGTCTGCTCCATGCGCGCGGCCACGTTCACGGCCAGGCCGCGCAACGTGTTGTCCTCGTTGACGCCGCCGCCGCGCAGCACCGGGCCCGTATGCACGCCGACCCGCACCGCGAAACCCTCGATGCCCAGCCGCGTCTGCAGCGCCGCGCCCTGACGCGTGCCCTCGGCCGTCAGGGCCAGGGCGCAGCGCACGGCGCGCTCGGCGTCGTCCTCGCGCGCGCCGGCGGCGCCGAAGGCGGCAAGCAGGTTGTCGCCCGCGTACTGCAGCACCTCGCCGCCGTGCGTGCGCACCAGGCCAGCGCAGGCGGCCAGCGTGCCGTCGACCGCCGCCTGCAGATCCTCGACGTCGACGCGTCCGGACAGGGCGGTCGAGCCGGCCACGTCGAGGAACAGCACGCTCACCTGGCGCAACTGGCGCCATGCGAGCTCCGGCGGCGGCGCGGCATGCTCCAGCGGCAGCGCGGCATGCTCAAGCGGCTGCGCCGCGTGCTCGCGCGCCAGCGCCTCGAGCTGCGCACGCAACGGTGCCAGCGCCGCGTCGACCGCGCTGTCGCCCAGCGCCGGGCGCTGCGCTTCGAGTGCGGCGATCGCCGTGCGCAGCGCGCCCTGCATGGCATCGACCGGATCGGCCATTGCGCGATTCTCCGGCGTTCTCGGCGCACCGCGTGGATACTTCGCAGCCGACGACCACTTCCTCGACGGATGGGAGGCCCGTGTCACTGGACCCCTTCATCGCTGCACGCGTGGCCGAGCTGGACGCCATGCTGGCCGATCCGATGCAGTGGCTGGCGCTGCTGGCGGCGGCGCTGGCCGGCGCGCTGATCGTCGTCTCGGCCTTCGTGAAGACCATCGTGCCGCTGCGCTGGCTGGCGGTCGGCGGCAACCTCGGCTTCGTGGTGTACGGCGTGGCGCATCCGGCGCCGATGGTGCTGCTGCTGCACGCGACGCTGCTGCCGATCAACCTGTGGCGCGTGCTCGAGATGCAGCGGCTGACGCGGCGCGTGCAGCGCGCCGCGGCCGGCGTCGGCGACCTGCGCGTGTGGCTGCAGCCATACATGAAGCGCAAGCGGCTGCGCTCCGGCGCCGTGCTGTTCGCGCGCGGCGATGCGGCAGACCGGCTCTACGTCGTAGCCGAAGGGCAGCTCGAGGTGGTCGAGTCCGGCCGCAGCCTGGGCGCGGGCGAGATGATCGGCGAGATCGCCTTCTTTTCGCCCGGGCATCGGCGCAGCGCCACCGTGCGCTGCGCAAGCGACGCGACGCTGCTGTCGATCGACGAACAGACCTTCCGCCAGCTCTTCTACCAGAACCCGGCCTTCGGCTTCGAAGTGGTGCGCCTGGTGGCGGCACGCATGTCGGCCGACGCGCTGCGACTGGAGCGCAAGCTGGCGCAGGTCGATCCGCATGGCGTGGGTGCGCCGCAGTCGGTGGCACCGCCGCAACCCTGACGCGGCAGGCGTTCTGATTACACTGCGCCTCGATCGGCGCTTGCGGCCGGTTCCTCCTCGCACTCTCCACAGGTGACGAATGAAGCAGCATGCGCTGGCCGCCCTCGTCGTTCTCGCCGCCGCCGCGGCCTGGACGCCCTTTTCTTCGAACGCCCAGCCATTGCGCGAGCCCAAGGTGCTGCTGCTGGATCAGTCCTCGGAAGAGCTGATCGACGCGGCGAGTGCCAAGGCCGTGCTCGAGGCCAAGGTGCCGGCCAAGGTCTGGAAGCTCTATCCGCAGAATCGCTGGACTTTCCTCAGTCAGGTCACGGGAGGCATGACGGCGCAAGGCATCTGCGTCGTCAGTGCACGCGTGGTGCTGCTGCCGCGTACCTCCGCCGTGCGCGCCGTGCTGTGGCGTCCCAAGGAGGTGGCCACCGCCTTCGACGCCAAGCCCGGCGCGACGCTCGCCGAGTGCAAGGCGCTGGCGCGCGACAAGCTCGAGACGGCGACGGCGGCCGTCGTCGATTCGCTGGTCCGCAACTGAGCTGCGCCTGGCACGGCGCTGCGGCCGGCCAGGCGCGCGCTGAGCGCGTTCGATGCCACGCCGCCAGGGGGTGCATCGATCTCGCGGACAATCCAGCGTTCGATCCGGCCCGCACGCCATGTCCGCAAGAACGCTCTACGACAAGCTCTGGGACGACCACGTCGTCCACACCGAGGACGACGGCACCGCCATCCTCTACATCGACCGCCACCTCGTGCACGAGGTGACCAGCCCGCAGGCCTTCGAGGGCCTGCGGCTGGCCCGGCGAGCGCTGTGGCGCGCCAGCAGCATCGTCGCCACGGCGGACCACAACACGCCCACCACCGGCTGGGAACGCGGCTACGACGGCATCGAGGACCCGACCAGCAAGCAGCAGGTGCGCACGCTGGACGCCAACATCGCGGCCTTCGGCGCCGCGGCGTACTTCCCGTTCCTCGACCGGCGCCAGGGCATCGTGCACGTCATCGGCCCGGAGAACGGCGCCACGCTGCCGGGCATGACGGTGGTCTGCGGCGACAGCCACACCAGCACGCACGGCGCCTTCGGCGCACTGGCGCACGGCATCGGCACCAGCGAGGTCGAGCACGTGATGGCGACCCAGACCCTGCTGGCGCGCAAGGCCAAGAACATGCTGGTCAAGGTCGACGGCAGGCTCGGTGCGGGCGTGACGGCCAAGGATGTCGTGCTGGCGATCATCGGCCGCATCGGCACCGCCGGCGGCACCGGCTACACGATCGAGTTCGCAGGCAGCGCCATCCGCTCGCTCAGCATGGAAGGACGCATGACGGCGTGCAACATGGCCATCGAGGCCGGCGCGCGTGCCGGCCTGGTGGCGGTCGACGACAAGACGATAGCCTACGTCAAGGGTCGTCCGTTTGCGCCCAGCGGTCTGGCCTGGGAACAGGCCTTGGCCTACTGGCGCACGCTGGCCAGCGACCCGGGCGCGCATTTCGATGCCGTGGTCGAGTTCGACGCCGCGCAGATCCTGCCGCAGGTGAGTTGGGGCACGAGCCCGGAGATGGTGCTGCCGGTCGACGCTCGCGTGCCCGACCCCGAAAAGGAGAAGGACGCCGTCAAGCGCGCCGCCATCGAGCGCGCGCTCGAATACATGGGCCTCACGCCGAACAAGCCGATCACCGACATCACGATCGACAAGGTCTTCATCGGCTCGTGCACCAACAGCCGCATCGAGGACCTGCGTGCGGCGGCGGCGGTGGTCAAGCGCCTGGCGCGCCGCATCGCACCCAACGTCCGTCTGGCGCTGGTGGTGCCCGGCTCCGGTCAGGTCAAGGCGCAGGCCGAGCGCGAGGGGTTGCACGAGATCTTCCTGGGCGCCGGCTTCGAGTGGCGCGAACCGGGCTGCTCGATGTGCCTGGCGATGAACGCGGATCGCCTCGAGCCCGGCGAGCGCTGCGCCAGCACCAGCAACCGCAACTTCGAGGGTCGCCAGGGCACCGGCGGGCGTACGCATCTGGTGAGCCCGGCGATGGCCGCAGCAGCGGCGCTGCACGGGCATTTCGTCGACGTGCGGCGCTTTGCCTGAAAAGCGCGCTGCCCGAACATCGAGAACACGACATGCAAGCCTTCACCGTCCACACCGGACTGGTCGCGCCGCTGGACCGCGCCAACGTCGACACCGACGCCATCATTCCCAAGCAGTTCCTCAAGTCCATTGCGCGCTCGGGTTTCGGGCCCAACCTGTTCGACGAGTGGCGCTACCTCGACCGCGGCGAGCCGGGCCAGGACCCGGCTTCGCGCAAGCCCAATCCGGACTTCGTGCTCAACCAGCCGCGCTACCAGGGGGCCTCGATCCTGCTGGCGCGCCAGAACTTCGGCTGCGGCTCGAGCCGCGAGCACGCGCCGTGGGCGCTGCAGCAGTACGGCTTTCGCGCGCTCATCGCGCCGAGCTACGCCGACATCTTCTTTTCCAACTGCTTCAAGAACGGCTTGCTGCCGATCCAGTTGCCCGAGGCACAGGTGGCGCGCCTGTTCGACGCGGTGGCGGCGTTTGCCGGCTACCGCCTGAGCGTCGACCTGCCGCGCCAGGTGATCGTCGAGCCCGACGGCAGCGAACTGCCGTTCGACGTGCTGCCGTTTCGCAAGTACTGCCTCGTCAACGGCTTCGATGACATCGGCCTGACGCTGCGCCACGCCGACAAGATCCGCGCCTTCGAGAGCGAGCGACTGGCAAAGATGCCGTGGCTGGCCAAGACGCACCTGGGTTGAACCACACACCATGAAGATTGCCATCCTGCCGGGCGACGGCATCGGCCCCGAGATCGTGCACGAGGCGGTGCGCGTGCTGCAGGCCCTCGACCTGACGTTCGAGAGCGAAACCGCGCTCGTCGGGGGCGCAGCCTACGAGGCGCATGGCCACCCGCTGCCCGAGGCGACGCTGGCGCTGGCCAAGGCGGCCGACGCGATCCTCTTCGGCGCCGTCGGCGACTGGAAGTACGACCAGCTCGAGCGTGCGCTGCGCCCCGAGCAGGCCATCCTCGGCCTGCGCAAGCACCTGGGCCTGTTCGCCAACCTGCGCCCAGCGCTGTGCTACGAGCAGCTCACGCATGCCAGCTCGCTCAAGCCCGAGTTGGTGGCGGGGCTGGACATCCTCATCATCCGCGAGCTCACCGGCGACATCTACTTTGGCCAGCCGCGCGGCCGACGCACCGCGGTCGACGGGCATTTCCCGGGCAGCGAGGAAGCGTTCGACACGATGCGCTACAGCAAGCCGGAGATCGAGCGCATCGCCCACGTCGCGTTCCAGGCCGCGAGGAAGCGAAGCAAGAAGGTGACGAGCGTCGACAAGGCCAACGTGCTCGAGACCTTCCAGTTCTGGAAGGACGTGGTCACCGAGGTGCACGCGCAGTACCCCGACGTCGAGCTCGAGCACATGTACGTCGACAACGCCGCCATGCAGCTGGTGCGCGCGCCGAAGAAGTTCGATGTCGTCGTCACCGGCAACATGTTCGGCGACATCCTCAGCGACGAGGCCGCGATGCTCACCGGCTCGATCGGCATGCTGCCTTCGGCGTCGCTGGACAAGAACAACAAGGGCCTTTACGAGCCCAGCCATGGCAGTGCACCCGACATCGCCGGTAAGGGTGTCGCAAACCCACTCGCTACAATCCTCTCTGCTGCCATGATGCTTCGCTTCTCGCTCGACCAGCCTGCCGCGGCCGACCGCATCGAGTCGGCCGTGAAGGCCGTGCTGTCGGCCGGCCTGCGCACGCCGGACATCTGGAGCGAAGGCACGCGCAGGGTCGGCACGCGCGAGATGGGTGACGCGGTCGTTGCCGTGCTCACCGGCAAAACCATTACCACCAAGAGCTAGCGCTCTCGGTTCGTCTCGCCCCCACTCCCACCACTGGACCCCGGCGAAGCGAGCCGGGGGCACCCAGGGGTCCGGATCCACGGCAAAGGCAAGACTGAAATGGCAATCCAAGGCAACCCGAGAGTCGGCCTCGTCGGCTGGCGCGGCATGGTCGGCTCGGTACTCATGCAGCGCATGGAAGCCGAAGGCGACTTCGCGCTCATCGAGCCAGTGTTCTTCAGCACCAGCAACGCCGGCGGCGAGTTGCCCGCGTCGATCGCGAAGTTCGCGAAGAACGAGCGCAAGCTGGTGCCGGCCACCGACCTCAAGGCGCTGGCGGCCTGCGACATCATCCTCACCTGCCAGGGCAGCGACTTCACCAAGGAGGCCTACGCCCCGCTGCGCGCCGCCGGCTGGAAGGGCTACTGGATCGACGCGGCCAAGACGCTGCGCATGAACGACGACGCGGTGATCGTGCTCGACCCGGTCAACATGCCGGTCGTCGAGGACGCGCTGGCGCGCGGCGTCAAGGACTACATCGGCGGCAACTGCACCGTCAGCTGCATGCTGATGGGACTCGGTGCACTCTTCAAGGCCGATCTCGTCGAGTGGATGGCGGCCACCACCTACCAGGCGGCCAGCGGCGGCGGCGCGCAGCACATGCGCGAGTTGCTCACGCAGATGGGCACGCTGCACAGCGCGGTCAGCGCGCTGCTGCACGACCCGGCGAGCGCCATCCTGGAGATCGATCGCCTCGTCGCCGAGCGCCAACGCACACTCGCGTCCGAGGAGACGAAGAACTTCATGGTGCCGCTGGCCGGCAGCCTGATTCCCTGGATCGACGTCGACCGTGACGACGGCACCAGCCTCGAGGAGTGGAAAGGCAGCGTCGAGACCAACAAGATCCTCGGCCGCGGACCCGGCTTCGGCCGCGAGGCGACGCCGATCGACTCGATCTGCGTGCGCGTCGGCGCAATGCGCTGCCACAGCCAGAGCCTGACCTTCAAGCTCAAGAAGGACGTGCCGCTCGCGGACATCGAGCAGATGATCGCTGCCGACAACGAGTGGGTGCGCTTCGTGCCGAACACGCGCGAGGCGACGCTGCGCCAGCTCACGCCGGTGGCCGTCACCGGCACGATGCAAATCCCGGTCGGACGCGTGCGCAAGCTGGCATTGGGGCCGACCTACCTGGGCGCCTTCACCATCGGCGACCAGTTGCTGTGGGGTGCCGCCGAGCCGCTGCGCCGCATGCTGCGCATCCTGCTGGAGCAGTGACTTCGCCCGGGTTTGGCGGGCGTTGCAGGTCGGCAACAACCGAAACAGACCCGGGAAACAAAGGTTTTCCTGCCGATTCGTCAGCTTCTTCGTGAGCTTGCGCTCCTATATGCTTGATGCTGTTGCGATTTAGGGAGGTCGGGGGGCTGTGCCTGATCCCACCCGGATCGCGTTCGTGAACTGAGTTCGCGGTGCGTCCGCTGCAGCAGCGGGCCGAATGGTCTGGGGGACAAGCCTTGAAGCATTGCTCGACCGCTGAAATGTCCGCCGCACGATCCGCTCCGGCGCGCTTCACCCTGACGGGCGTGGCGATGGCGGCGGCCTGTCTGTGGGGAGCGCAGGCGCACGCGCTCGGCCTCGGCCGCCTCAACGTCCAATCGGCCCTGGGCGAGCCCTTGCGTGCCGAGATCGAGGTGACGGCCATCACGCCGGAGGAAGCGGCCTCGCTGAAGTTGCGCGTGGCCTCGCCGGACACCTACCGCACGCAGGGCGTCGACTACAACGCCGTGTTGAGCAACGCGCAGGTGCAACTGTCGCGCCGGCCCGACGGCCGCAGCGTGCTGCGCGTATCCAGCGATCGCGCCGTGCTCGAGCCGTTCGTCGATGTGATCGTCGAAGCCTCCTGGGCTTCGGGGCGCCTGATGCGCGACTACACGATGCTGCTCGACCCGCCGATGACGCGCACGGCGCAGGCGCCGGCCACCTCGGCGGTGGCCACGCCCGTCCCATCGGCGATGCCGTCCGGCGCGCCGGTGCCGGCCGCGCCGCCTGCCCCGGCAGCGGCGACCACGGCCGCCGCTGCGGCACCGACGCCT
>JAGWTJ010000341.1 GCA_028869005.1 Burkholderiales bacterium
CCTCGGCGCCGGCGGCGGCTTCGAGCGGCGCGCGCGCCTTGCCCCACAGGCCGCATTCGGCGAAGGCCGCGCCGGCGGCGGCCTGCACGGCGCGCTCGCGGCCGTGCTCCTGCAACGCGCGCTCGATGTCGGGTAGCCAGTCGCTGCCCAGGCCCCGGCGCGCATCGAACAGGGCCAGCGCGACGCGCTCGCGATCGTCGCGATCGAGTTCGGACAGGCCGCGCCAGAACGGACGCAACCAGTTGCGCGCCTCGTCGGGCGCGCCGAGTTCGACGGCGCGCGCGGCGGCGCGCACGAGCAGCAGCACGTCGCGCCGATCGGCAGGGTCGAGTTGCAGCCACAGCCGCTGCAGCTGCTGCATGTCGTAGGCGTCGTCCAGCACTTCGCCGGCCAGCGATCGCAGCAGGCCCTGCGCGACCACCGGCGAAAAGGCCTGATGGCTGGCCAGCAGGCGCCCGGTGTGCAAGGCCTCCAGCGGCTGGCGCGTCAGGCGCGTCGCCTGCAGCTTCAGGCGCAAGGCCTGCGTGCGGCGCGCCGCGCCGGGCGGCAGCGCGGCCAGCAGCGACAGCGAACGCTCGGCATCGCGATCCTCGAGCGCCCACTCGGCGGCGAGCAGACGCATCGCCTCCTCCACGCCGCGATCGGCGCCGGGCACCCGGCCCGCGGGCTCGAGCACCTGGCGCACCTGTTCGTCGCGAGCGCTGCGGTCCTGCAGCCGGTGCAGGCTGGCCGCCGCGAGCAACTGCGCGAGCGCGCGAAAGCGCGCGTCGCCGGCCAGCGCCGGTGCGTCGTCCTGCAGCGCCAGCGCCTTCGCCGCCGCCTTGCGGGCGCGGCCGTAGCGCGCGCCGTAGAACTCGGCGAGCGCGTCGCGCAGCGCCGCCTCGGCGCCGCGCTCGCGGCGCAGCGCGCGCCACTCGCCGGCGCGTCGCGGCAGGCTGACGACGCGCGAGACGGCGTGCGCCACCGCCAGGCCGAGCAGGCAGCTGCCGAGCACCACCAGAATGAACAGGTTCAGCGACAGGTCGGTGCGCCAGCCGCTCCAGAAGATCGACACCACGCCGTCGTTGCTGCCGAGCGTGGTGGCGGCCACCACCGCCACCGTGAACAGCAGGACGATCCAGATGATGCCGCGCACGACAAGCAGCTCCGGACGACTCATGCGCGCCGGCGCGTCAACGCCCGGCCGCGGCAGCGGCAATGGCCGCCAGCGTGGCGTCGGGTCGGGGCACGACCACGTTGCGCGCCTGCGCCGCCACCTGCCGCAGCGTCTCGAGCGCGGCCAGGGTGCGTCGCGAGCTGCGATCGAAGTAATGCTCGAGCGCGACCTGCGCGTCGCGCAGGTCCGATTGCGCGATGTCGTACTGCCGTGACATGAGTGCCAGCCGCGCGTTGAGCAGGCGCAGCTTGAGGTTCTCGCGCAGGAAGAACGCCTGCTCGGGCGCCATCAGCATCGCTTCGGGGTGATCGATGCGCGTCACGCGCACCAGGCCGCGCACGTCCTGCCACAGGCGCTCGCCGAGCAGCGTCCAGTTCTCGCCGAGCACCGTCTTCCACGAACTGGCCGCCGGCGTGCTGGCTGCGCCGGCTGCACTGGCCGCACCGACGCTCGCCGCGCGGGCCGGCGTGCGCACCGCGCCGCGTCCGACCGGCACCGACAGCAGCGGCAGTTCGTCGACCTGCCGGATCACCTCGTCCAGGCGCAACGTCAGCACCGAGATGTCGGTGGCGCCGGCGTTGCGCGCGCGGTCCAGGTCCTGCGCGATGGCACGGCGCACGCGCTCCAGTCGCGGCTGGTTGTAGCGCGCCAGCCGTTCGTCGCTCTGGCGCAGCACCAGCACCAGCGGCTCGGCGCTGCCGGTGATGGCGCTCTGCTGCATAGCGACGCGGATCGCCGCCTCGACATCGGCCAGCACGTTCTCGTCGCGCGAGCGCGCCAGCGACTGGACCAGTTCCTCGAACTGCGAGCGCTGCATCGCCGTTTCGGCCACGCGCGCCTCGAGCAAGGCCATCTTGGCCGTCACTTCGCGACTGGCGCCGTCGGCCTGCCGGGCCAGCGTGCGCGCCTCGGTGGCGGCATCGTCGCTGGCCTGCTGACGGCGCACCAGTTCGCCTTCGAGCAGCTTGACGCGCTGCTGGGTCGTCCAGGCCAGGCCGATCGCCAGCACCGCCGCCGCTGCCGCCGCGACGGCGGCCCACGCCGCCCAGCGTGGCGCGCCGAGGCTCGCAGCAGGCGCCGCAGGGCTTGGCGCAGCGTTCGGCAAAGCTGCGGCTGGCGCGGCCGGTGCAGCAGGCACCGCGGCCGGCGGCGCATCGACTGCGGAGGGCGCGGGCGTGTCGTTCACAGCGCCGTGGATTCTATCGACCGGTATACGCAGCGCCTGCTCCACCCTATCGACCGGGCATGCGCAGTGCCTGCACCACCGCCTGCACTGAGGGTGCGATGAGGTCGACGCGGCCGAATCCGGCCGCTCGTGCGGCCTCGGCAATGCGCGGGTGCGTGGCCAGCGCCTGCGCCGCCGTCCAGCCGGCGGGCGGCGCCAGCGCGGCGAGGTGTCTTGCCGCCTCGCTGCTGCTGAGCAGCCAGACGAAGGCGCCGGGCTCGGCGCACGCCGCATCGAAGGTCGCCTGCGCCGCCGCATCCCAGACCGGCGTGACGCGCCGGTACGCGGTGAGGTACGCGACCTCGGCGCCGGCTGCGCGCAGCGTGTCGCCCATCCAGTTGCGCCCCG
>JAGWTJ010000079.1 GCA_028869005.1 Burkholderiales bacterium
GTGCCCGCGGCGCGCACCTGGGCGACGGCCGCCGCCGGCGCGCTGCTGCTGCTGGCCACGCAGGGCGCGATGTGGCGACTCGACCATCGCGAGGTCCAGCCGGTGCCCCCGCTCGCCGCGCCCGCCGAACTGTCTGGCGGCTGGACCGCCGCAGAGCCCGCGGTGAACGCCTGGACGCCCCAGTTCGGCACGCCCAATGCCGAACTGGCGCGCGTCTACCGCAACGGCACACGCGAGATTTCGGTGTGGGTCGGCTACTTCCGCGGCCAAGGCCCCGAGCGCAAGCTCGTCTCCTCGACCAACGTGCTGGCCGAAGAGAAGTCGGCCCAATGGATGACGGTGAGCCAAGGCCGGGCCACCCTCGCCGTCGACAGCCGCGCCGTCGTCTTCAACAGCGCGCTGCTGCGCTCGCCCGCCGACCCCAACGTCAGCGCGCGCCGGCGTCTGCGTGTGCTTTACGCCTACCGCATTGCCGGCCGCTTCGTCGCGCGCGACGCCGAGGCCAAGCTGCTCACTGCCATGGAGCGACTGCTCGGGCGCGGCGACGACGGCGCTGTCATCTTCTTCTCCGCGCCGGTCGACGAAGAAGGCGCAGGTGCGGGTGCGGGTGCACTCGACGGCTTCGTTGCGCAGCACCTGGACGCCTTCGCCGCCGTGCTGGACGCGCCCGCGCGCACGGCCGTGGCGCGCTGATCCCGCATTGCCGCATCGCCGCGCCGCATCGCCGCCCCGACCATCGCCCCACCGAACCGCCTTCCCGCAAGCACGCCACGACATGAACACCATCGCAGTCATCGGCCTGGGCTACGTCGGCCTGCCGCTCGTCGTCGAATTCGGCAAGCAGATCCGCACCATCGGCTTCGACATCGCCGAGCACAAGGTGGCAGCGTGCCTGCGCGGCTCCGATCCTTCGCGCGAGCTCACCGACGAGGAAATGGCCGCCGCCAAGCACGCCATCTACACCGCGGACCCGAAGATGCTGGGCGAGGCCGACGTCATCATCGTTGCCGTGCCGACGCCGGTCGACGAGGCGCACATCCCCGATTTTCGCCCGCTCGTCGGCGCCAGCACCAGCGTCGGTCGCCACATGAAGAAGGGCGCCACCGTCGTCTACGAGAGCACCGTCTATCCCGGCGCCACCGAGGAGGTCTGCATCCCGGTGCTCGAGCGCGAATCGGGCCTGAAGTGGAAGCAGGACTTCTTCGTCGGCTACAGCCCAGAGCGCATCAATCCCGGCGACCGCGAGCACACCCTGACCAAGATCCTGAAGATCGTGAGCGGCGACTCACCGGCCACGCTCGAGCGCGTGGCCAAGGTTTACGAGCGCATCGTCGTGCCCGGCGTGCACCGCGCCAGCAGCATCAAGGCGGCCGAGGCCGCCAAGGTCATCGAGAACACGCAGCGCGACCTCAACATCGCGCTGATGAACGAGCTGGCCATCATCTTCGACAAGCTCGGCCTGGACACCAGCGAAGTGCTCGAAGCCGCCGGCACCAAGTGGAACTTCCTCAGGTTCAAGCCCGGCCTGGTCGGCGGCCACTGCATCGGCGTCGACCCGTACTACCTCACGCACAAGGCCGACATGATGGGCTACCACCCGCAGGTCATCCTCGCCGGCCGGCGCATCAACGACGGCATGGCCAAGTTCGTCGCCGAGCAGACCATCAAGAACATGATCGCCAGCGGCAGCTACGTCAAGGGCGCCAAGGTCAACGTGCTCGGCCTCACGTTCAAGGAGAACTGCGGCGACCTGCGCAACAGCAAGGTCATCGACATCGTGCACGAGCTGCAGAGCTACGGTGTCGACGTCTTCGTCACCGACCCGCAGGCCGAAGCCGACGAGGCGATGCACGAGTACGGCGTGCGCCTCGTGCCCTGGGACGAGCTGCCGCGCGCCGACGCCATCGTCGCCGCGGTGGCGCACCGCGAGTTCATGGCGCTCGACGTCGAGGAGCTCTCGCGCAAGCTCGTGAAGGGCGGGGCGTTCGTCGACGTGAAGGCCGCGTTCGACGTGGCGACGCTGGCGGGCGCGGGGTATCGGGTGTGGCGCTTGTGATCGGCTGAACGCCAGGCCCGCGCGCCGGGCCTGGCGCGCGCGGCCGACCCGCCGATGCTTTTCACGACCTCGACTTTCTTCCTGCTGTACCTGCCCATCGTGCTGGCAGGCTACTACGCGCTCGGCCGCGTGACGCCGCTCGGCGGTGCGGGCTGGCTGCTGGCGGCGTCGCTGTTCTTCTACGGCTGGTGGATGCCGCAGTTCACGCTGCTGCTCGTGGCGTCGATCGCGGTGAACTTCGGCGTCGGCCTGGCGATGCAGCGCTGCTGGCGCCTGGGCCGCTCCGGCGGCGCGCGCCGCTGGCTGATCGCCGGCGTCGGCTTCGACCTGGTCGTGCTCGGCATCTTCAAGTACGCCAACTTCTTCATCGGCTCGCTGAACGCGGTGCTCGGCAGCCGCCTGCCGGCGGCGGCGGTGATCCTGCCGATCGGCATCTCGTTCTACACGTTCACGCAGGTCGCCTACCTGGCCGACACCTACCAGCGCAAGGTGACCGAGGGCCGCTGGATCCACTACGGCGTGTTCGTCACCTACTTCCCGCACCTGGTTGCCGGGCCGGTGCTCCACCACGCGCAGATGATGCCGCAGTTCGCCGACACGTCGGTGTACCGGCTGCGCGCCGACCGGCTGATCGGCGGCCTCGCCATCTTCGCGCTCGGACTGGCCAAGAAAGTCATCCTGGCCGACGGCATCGCGCCCTACGCCGACGCGATCTTCGATCCGACCGATCTCGGCCTGCAGCCGTCGGGCGCCGAAGCCTGGCTCGGCGCGCTGGCCTACACGCTGCAGCTGTACTTCGACTTCTCCGGCTACTCGGACATGGCGATCGGCCTGTCGTGGATGTTCAACATCCGGCTGCCTTTCAACTTCGACAGCCCCTACAAGGCACTCAACATCTCGGAGTTCTGGCGGCGCTGGCACATGACGCTGTCGGCGTTCCTGCGCGACTACCTCTACGTGCCGCTGGGCGGCAACCGCAAGGGGCCGGTGCGGCGCTACGTCAACCTGGCGTTGACGATGCTGCTGGGCGGGCTGTGGCACGGCGCGGCGTGGACCTTCGTCGTCTGGGGCGGGCTGCATGGGCTGTACCTGGGTGTCAACCATGCCTTCCGCGCCCTGCTCGGGCCGGTGCGCACCGCGCGTCTGCAGCGCTCGCGCGCGGCCGCGGCGGCGGCCTGGGCGCTGACGATGCTGGCCGTCGTCGTCGGCTGGGTCTTCTTCCGCTCGACCAGCTTCGCCGGCGCGGGACGGATGCTGGCCGCGATGAGCGGCCTCGTGCCGTCGCCCGAGCCGGGGCTGCAGTTGTGGAACGCCGGGCTGCACCTGCACGTGGGCCTGCTGTGGTGTGCCGTGCTGGGCACGATCGCCTGCCTGGCGCCCAACAGCAACCGCATCGGCAGCGTGCTGCTCGGCTGGCTCGAGCGCCACGCGGCGCCGCGGCTGGTGGCGGCGGGCGCCGCCTTCACGCTGGCCGCCTTGCTGGTGGTCGTGAACACGGCGCGCGAATCCACCAGCGCCTTCATCTATTTCAACTTCTGACCATGCGCCGGGTGCTGCACTTTGCGCTGCACTTCCTGCTCGGCATCGCGCTCGCGCTCGGCGTGCTCGAAGCGCTGCTCAGGCTGCTGCCGGTGTCGACCGCCACGCTGACCGACTACTACGTCGATTCGATGATCCTGGGCTATCCGGTCGGCCACCACTGGCGCGTCTCCACCGGATGGGATCTGCGCAACCCCCAGGTGCTGCACGCGAACAACCTCGGGTTCGCCGCCGAACGCGACTTCAAGCCCGAGTCCCGCGCGCTAGCCCTCGTCGGCGACAGTTTCGTCGAGGAGTCGATGCTCGACGCCGACGAGCGGCCCGACGCGCAGCTCGAACGCGCGCTCGGCGGCGCGCGCCCGGTGTACGCGCTGGGCGTGCCGGGATCGTCGCTGCTCGACCATGCCGAGCGCGTGCGCTGGGCCACCGAGCGACTGGACATCCACGACTTCGTACTCGTCTTCGCCGCCAGCGGCATCCGCCAATCGATCTGCGGGACGGTCAACGTCCAGGGCCCCTGTCTGAAGCCGGGCTCGTTCGAGCCGGCCGTCGAGCGGCGGCCGCCGCCGGACGCGCTCAAGCGCGTGCTGCGCCACTCGGCGCTCGCGCAGTACCTGTTCGGTCAGGTCAAGCTCGATGCGCTGCGTTTCGTGCACAAGACGTTCACGCGTGTGGCACCAGCCACGCCGAGCACGCAGGTGTCGAGGGCCGACGGCTCCGCGTCCGCAGCGGTGGATGTTGCCTTCGTCGACGTCGTGGCGCGCACCTTTCTCGAGCGCGTCCGTCCGTACCAGCGAGGCAGGCTGGTGCTGGCGGTGGAGCGCGGTCCCACGCCCAGTCGCGACCCGCAGATGGCTGCCGAGCGCAGCCGCTTCATCGCCCTGATGCGCGCGGCCGGCGTGACCGTCATCGACGCGCAGCCGCTGTTCGAGGCGTATTCACGGCGCAGCCCCTGGAAGCTCGAGGTCGGCCCCTACGATGCGCACATGAATGCGATCGCGGTGCGCTTGCTGATGCGGGAGGTCGCGCGGGTGCTGGCCGGCTTGCCGTCGCAAGGGGCGGGGCAATGACCGCTCGCCTCGTCGTGTTCACGGGGCAGTTGGGGTATTCGGTGCGCATGGGCATTGTCGAGCTCGACCGGCACCTCGGCGGCGCCGAATGGCTGGTGCTCGTGCACTCGCCGCAGCGCTCGCCGCGCCGGCTGCTGCGCAACCAGTGGCTGAACCTGAAGCGCAACGGCTGGCGCTGGATCCCCTATCAGTTGGTTGACCTGTGGCGGCGCATCGCCCCGGGTACCGCGCAAACCCTGGCGGTACGGCCGGGCCCGGGCGACGAATACGCGCTCGATGCTCTGGGCCGGCTGCGCGGCCTGCGCATCGAGCGGGTCGGGGACATCCACGCCCCGAGCAGCCTCGACCTCGTGCGTCGGTTCGCTCCCGATCTCGGTCTGTCGCTCGCCGCGCCGATCCTCAGGCGGCCGCTGTTCTCGATCCCGCGCCTGGGCACGATCAATCTGCACAAGGGCCGCCTGCCCGACTTCCGCGGCATGCCGCCGGCCTTCTGGGAACTGTGGCAGGGTGTCGAGCGCGTCGGCTGCAGTGTGCATATCGTCGACGAGCGGCTCGACACCGGCCCGCTGTTGGCTCAGGGCGACATCCGGCGCGAGCGCTATTCCGATGTACGCGGACTGCAGATCGAACTCGACGAATTCGCCGTGCGGCTCGTGAACGACGCCGCGGCAGGCATGCTCGCCGGGACCGCCGTCGGATGCGCGCAGCCTGCCGGGCAGGGACGCACTTATCGCAAGCCCACGCTGGCCCAGGAGGCGGAACTGGCGCGCCGGCTCGCCGGACCGCGCGCCGAACCGATCCTCAAGCGCCGGCTGAAGGATGCCGTGGCAGCGACCATCGGCGCTGCGCATCGCATCGGTGTCGCGCGCGCCGCCGCGCCGCGCGTGGTCGTGCTGCTGTATCACCGCGTGGCCGACGACGTGCGCGACAACCTCACCGCGGGCATCGCCCAGTTCGATCGCCAGATGCAATGGCTGTCGGAGAACTGCAGCGTCGTGCCGATCGAAGACGTGCTCGCGATGCAGCCGATCGCCCGCTCGCGGCGGCCGGTCGTGGCGGTCACCTTCGACGACGGCTATCTCGACAACTACCGATTCGCCGCGCCGGTGCTGCGCCGCCACCGCCTGCCCGCGGCTTTCTTCGTATCGACCGGAATCGTCGCCTCGGAGCGCCCGTTTCCGCACGACGTGCGCCGCGGCAACGGTCCGATCGCGAAAATGGACTGGGACCAGATGCGCCGCATGCGGGCCTGGGGCTTCACCATCGGCTCTCACACGGTGCACCACATCGACTGCGCCGCCGAGTCCGAGCACACCGTGCGCGACGAACTGGCGCGCTCGCGTGACGACCTGCACCGCGAACTCGACGTCGTCGAACCCATCTTTGCCTACCCCTATGGCGGGCGTCAGCACATGACGCCCGAGCGGCTCGAACTGGTGAAGGCGGCCGGGTACGTCGGCTGCCTGTCGGCGCACGGCGGCGTGAACGTCGGTGCCGTCGACCGCTTCGACGTGCTGCGCACCGGCGTGAACTGGGAGTTCAGCGATCTCGGCTTTCGGCGCCTGAGCCTGGGGTGGCCATGAGCGGCGACCCGCGGCCGCTCATCGTGCACGTGATCCACCACCTGGTCATCGGTGGCATGGAGAACGGCATCGTCAACCTGATCAACCACCTGCCCGAGGCGTCGTTCCGCCATGCCGTGGTCTGCATCGAGGACTTCTCGGACTTCCGATCCCGCATCCGCCGGCCCGATGTCGAGGTCGTCGCGCTGCATCGCTCCAGGATCGGCGCCATGCGCCTGCGCGCGGCGCTGTACGCGCTGTGCCGCCGCTGGCGCCCGAGCATCGTGCACACGAGGAACCAGTCGGGGCTCGATGCGCTGCTGCCCGCGGCGCTGGCCGGCGTGCCCGTGCGCGTGCATGGCGAGCACGGCTGGGACATCGACAACCTGCGCGGCGAGCATTGGAAGCCCGCGCTGCTGCGCCGGCTGCACGCGCCGCTGGTCACGCACTACGTCACCGTGTCGCGCGATCTGGCGCGCTTTCTCGTCGAGCGCATCGGCGTGCGCGCCGAGCGCATCACGACGATCTGCAACGGCGTCGATGTCGCACGCTTCGCGCCCGGCGCCGGGGCACCGGCGGCAGGGCTGCCGCCGGCCCTGGCGCGGGCGCCGCAGCGCTGCCTGATCGGCACCGTCGGCCGTCTGCGCCCGGTCAAGGACCAGGCGACGCTGGTGGCCGCCTTTGCCCGCGTCATCGAGCAGCGACCCGCGCTGCGCGAATCGATCGGGCTGCTGATCGTAGGCGATGGACCGTCGCGGCCGGATCTGCAGGCCCGTGCGCAGGCCCTGGGCGTTGCCGATCGCGTGCACTTTGCCGGCGCCAGTGCCAACGTCGCCGAGTGGCTGCACGCGATGGACGTGTTCGTCCTGCCCTCGCTCAACGAGGGCATCTCCAACACGCTGCTCGAAGCCATGGCCAGCGCATTGCCCACGCTCGCCACCGCCGTGGGCGGCAACCCCGAACTGGTGCGCGAGGGCGAGGGCGGCGGCCTGTTCGCGCCCGGCGACGTCGAAGCTCTGGCGGGCCGCCTGGCCGCCTACGCGACGCAACCCGATCTGCGCGCGCGCGATGGTGCCGCGGCACGCCTGCGCGCCGAGCGCGAGTTCAGTCTCGAACGCATGGTGCAGGCCTACGCCGACCTGTATGGCGGCCTGCTCGGCCGCCATCCGAGCACGCAGAGCACGTGGCAGAAGTCATGTTGAATCGGCGAGCGCTTCGTGCAGGTTCTGCGGTTCCCTCCTAGGATGTGCGACTTTCACACCGGCGGCACGGCAGGCGAGGTGCCGCAACTTCGGCCGGCGCACGGCCCGCGTCGTGTGAACAGGCCCTAATCCCCATGTGCGGCATCACCGGACTCTTCGATACCCGCGGCACGCGTCCGATCGACCGCGCCGCGCTCGCGCGCATGAACGACGCGCAGTTCCACCGCGGCCCCGACGAGGGCGCGCTGCACGTCGAGCCGGGGCTGGGCTTCGGCCATCGGCGCCTGTCGATCATCGACATCGCCACCGGCCAGCAGCCGCTGCACAGCGTCGACGGCAGCGTGTGCCTGGTCTTCAACGGCGAGATCTACAACTACCGCGAGCTGATGGCCGAGCTGCAGGCGGCGGGCCACCGCTTCGCCACCAAGAGCGACAGCGAAGTCATCGTCAACGCCTGGCAGGCCTGGGGCGAGGACTGCGTCAAGCGGCTGCGCGGCATGTTTGCCTTCGTGCTGTGGGACCGCGCGAAGCAGACGCTCTTCATGGCGCGCGACCGCCTCGGCGTCAAGCCGATGTTCTACGCGCTGCTCGACGACGGGCAGCTCGCCTTCGGCTCCGAGCTCAAGACATTGCTCGTGCACGGCGGCCTGCGCCGCGACGTGGATCCGCTGGCCATCGAGGAGTACTTCGCGCTCGGTTACGTGGCCGAGCCGCGCACCATCTTCAAGCAGGCGAAGAAGCTCTCGCCCGGCCACCTGCTCGTGTGGCGGCGCGGCGAGCGCGAGCCCGAGCCGCGCTGCTGGTGGGACGTGCACTTCTCGCTCGGCAACCCGATCGGCGTGCACGAGGCCTGCGAGGAGCTGCGCCGACGTCTCGCGGAGTCGGTCAAGCTGCGCCTGATCTCCGAAGTGCCGCTCGGCGCGTTCCTCTCGGGCGGCGTCGACAGCTCGGCGGTGGTGGCGACGATGGCGGGCCTGTCGGATGCGCCGGTGCGCACCTGCTCGATCGCCTTCGACGACCCGCAGTTCAACGAGTCGGCGTTCGCGCAGAAGGTGGCCGAGCGCTACCGCACCGACCATCATGTCGAGACCGTGGTCAGCGACGATTACGACCTGATCGACACGCTCGCGCACCTGTACGACGAGCCCTACGCCGACAGCTCGGCCATTCCCACCTACCGCGTCTGCCAGCTGGCGCGCCAGCGCGTCACCGTGGCGCTGTCGGGCGACGGCGGCGACGAGAGCTTCGGCGGCTATCGCCGCTACCGGCTGCACCTGATGGAAGAGCGCATGCGCAGCGCGCTGCCGGCGGCGCTGCGCCGGCCGCTGTTCGGCGCGCTCGGGCGCCTGTATCCCAAGGCCGACTGGGCGCCGCGCGTCTTCCGCGCCAAGACCACGTTCGAGGGCATGGCGCGCAGCGCGGTCGAGGCCTACTTCCACTCGATGTCGATTTTCCGCGGCCCGATGCGCGAGCAGCTGTTCAGCGCCGGGCTGAAGCGCGCGCTCGGCGGCTACAGCGCTCAGCAAGTGTTCGAGCGCCACGCGCGCGAGGCGCGTACCGACGATGCGCTGGCGCTCATCCAGTACCTCGACCTCAAGACCTATCTCGTCGGCGACATCAACACCAAGGTCGACCGCGCCAGCATGGCCCATTCGCTCGAGGTGCGCGAGCCGCTGATGGACCACAAGCTCGTCGAGTGGCTGGCCACGCTGCCTTCCAACCTCAAGGTGCGCGGCCAGGAAGGCAAATATCTGCTGAAGAAGGCGATGGAGCCGGCGCTGCCGTCCGACGTGCTGTACCGCCCGAAGATGGGTTTTGCCGTGCCGCTGGCGCGCTGGTTCCGCGGGCCGCTGAAGACCCGCGTGCGCGAAGCGCTGCTCGGCCCGACGCTGCTGGGCACCGGCTGGTTCGACGAGACCTACCTGCGCCACCTGCTCGGCGCGCACGACAACGGCACGCGCGACTACAGCGCGCCGCTGTGGACGCTCGTGATGTTCGAGGCCTTCCTGCGCCAGGGCGTCGAGCAGCGCGCGATGCCGGCGGCCGCGGTGCCCACCGCCGCCACGGTCGTGGCCTGAAGCGACGCCGGCCGGGCCGCCCTTCGATGCGCATCCTGCACGTCCTCGACCACAGCATCCCGCTGCACAGCGGCTACACCTTCCGCACGCTGGCCATCCTGCGCGAGCAGCGGCGGCTGGGCTGGGAGACGGTGCCGCTCACCACGCCCAAGCAGGGACCGGGCAAGGAGCGCGAGGAGACGATCGACGGCCTCTTGTTCCACCGCACGCCGAGCGCGCCCGGTGTCGGCGTGCTGGCGCAGATGAAGCTCACCGCGGCGCGCATCGCCGAAGTGGCGCGCGCCACGATGCCCGATCTCATCCATGCCCACTCGCCGGTGCTGAACGCCTTGCCTGCGCTGTGGGTGCGCCGCTCGCTGCACATCCCCGTCGTCTACGAGATGCGCGCCTCGTGGGAGGACGCCGCGGTCGACCACGGCACGACGCGCGAGGGCAGCCTGCGCTACCGACTGTCGCGCGCGCTCGAGAGCTTCGCGCTGGCGCGCGCCGACCAGATCACGACGATCTGCGAAGGGCTGCGCGGCGACATCGCCGCGCGCGGCATCGCGCGCGAGCGCATCACCGTCATCCCCAACGCCGTCGACGTGGCGGACTTCCGCTTCGGCCTCGCCGCCGACCCCGCCTTGCGTGCGCGCCTTGGCCTCGACGGCTGCACGGTGCTGGGCTTCGCGGGCTCGTTCTACGGCTACGAGGGATTGCAGCTGCTGGTGGATGCGTTCGCCAGGCTGCTGCCGGCACGTCCGCCACTGCGGCTGCTGCTGGTGGGCGGCGGGCCGCAGGACGCGGCGCTGAGGGCGCAGGCGGCGGCCGCCGGGCTCGACGGCAAGGTCATCTTCACCGGCCGCGTGCCGCACGACGAGGTGCAGCGCTACTACGAGCTGATCGACGTGCTGGCCTATCCGCGGCTGCCGATGCGGCTCACCGAGCTCGTGACGCCGCTCAAGCCGCTGGAGGCGATGGCGCAGGGGCGCATCTTCGTCGCCAGCAACGTCGGCGGGCACCGCGAGCTCGTGCGCCACGGCGAGACCGGCTTCCTGTGCAAGGCGGGAGACGCCGGCGCACTGGCCGCCGCGCTCGACGACGTGCTGGCGCGCCAGGGCGAATGGCCGCAGATCCGCCGCCAGGCGCGCCGCTTCGTCGAGCAGGAGCGCACCTGGGCCGCCAGTGTGGCGCGCTATGCCGAGGTCTACCGCCGCGCGCTGGCCGGCCGCGGCCTGGCGGTGCCTGCGGCGCTAGGCGCCTGACAAGCTGTGAACGAACCCTGCACACCCGCTCGGCCCGCCACAACGCCGCCACTCGGCGTTGCAAATGCTCGCCATAGCCCCCGCTATGGCTGCGCTTTGCGCCTTGATTGGCGGCGTTGTGGCGACCCGCTCGGGCGCGCCGGATTCATTCACAGCTTGTGAGCGGAACTGCCGGGTCGAGCGCCATGTGCGGCATCCACGGACTCATCCACCTCGACGGCAGGCCGGTCGAGCCGCGCTGGCTCACGGCCATGGGCGACGTCACCGCGCACCGAGGCCCCGACGACGAAGGCCAGCACATCGACGGCGACTGCGGCATCGCGATGCGGCGCCTGTCGATCATCGATCTGGCTGGCGGCCACCAGCCGATCTCCAACGCCGAAGGCACGCTCACGGTGGTGTGCAACGGCGAGATCTACAACTACCGCGAGCTGCGCGCCGAGCTGATCGCGCTCGGCCACCGCTTCAGGAGCGGCTCCGACAGCGAGACGCTGCTGCACGGCTACGCGCAGTGGGGCGACGAGGTCGTGCAGCACCTCAACGGCATGTTCGACTTCGCGCTGCTCGACGTGCGCGCCGCGCGCCGCCGCCTGCTGCTCGGCCGCGACCGCCTCGGCGTCAAGCCTCTGTACGTGCTGCAGGAGGCCGGACGCCTGGCCTTCGCCACCGAGGCCAAGGCGCTGCTGCAGCTTCCCGGCGTGCGCACCGAGCTGAATCGCGAGGCGCTGGCCGACTACCTGCACCTGGGCTACGTGAACGCGCCGCGCAGCATGTTCCAGGGCATCCGCAAGCTGCCGCCGGCGACGCTGCTGGCCGTGGAGAACGGACGCGTGCGCGAGTGGCGCTGGTGGCGCATGCCGGCGCAGGTCGATCGCGGCACGAGCGAAGCCGACTGGGTGCAGCGCATCGGCGAAGGCATCGAGCGCTCGGTGCGCATGCAGATGGTGAGCGACGTGCCGATCGGCGCGTTCCTGTCGGGCGGCGTCGATTCCAGCGCCGTCGTCGCCGCGATGGCGCGCGCGAGCACCCATCCGATCCGCACCTACGCCATCGGCTTCGAAGGCGGCAGCGTCGAGCAGCTCTACAACGAGCTGCCGTACGCGCGCCGCGTGGCCGAGCTGTTCGGGACCGAGCATCACGAGATCGTCGTCAAGCCCGACGTCGTGCGCCTGCTGCCCAAGCTGCTGTGGCACATGGACGAGCCCGTCGCCGACTCGGCCTTCATCACCACCTACCTCGTGAGCGAGTTCGCGCGACGCGACGTCAAGGTGATCCTGTCGGGCGTCGGCGGCGACGAGCTGTTCGGCGGCTATCGGCGCTACCTCGGCGGCCACTACGCGCAGCGCTTCCACGCGCTGCCCGGCTGGGCGCGCCGCGTCGCCAGCGCCACCGCGGCGCGGCTGCCTGCCGATCGCCACCACAAGTGGCTGAACATGGCGCGCCTGGCCAAGGGCTTCGTCGCCAGCGCCGAGATGGACGCCGACGCGCGCTATCGCAGCTACCTGCAGGTGCTGTCGCGCGAGGCGCTGGCCTCGCTGCTGCTCGCGGACGTGCCGCAGGGCGACGACGCCCTCGCGGCGGCGTTCGCCGCCGCAGGCAGCGACGATGAACTCAATCGCCTGCTGGCGGTGGACGCCGACACGCAGTTGCCTGACGACCTGCTGCTGCTCACCGACAAGATGAGCATGGCCGTGAGCCTGGAGTGCCGCGTGCCGCTGCTCGACCACGAACTGGTCGAGATGGCCGCCGCTATCCCCGGCGAGCTCAAGGTCAAGGGCGGCCGCCTCAAGCACCTGATGAAGGCGGCGCTCGCCGACACGCTGCCCGAGGACATCCTGCATCGCGCCAAGCGCGGATTCGGCACGCCGATGGGCGCCTGGCTCAAGAAGGAACTGCTGGCCGTCGTGCGCGAGCTGCTGTCGCCGGCCGTGGTGCGGCAGCGCGGCCTGCTGCGCGCCGACGCGGTGCAGAACCTGCTCGCCGACCACGAGGCCAGTCGCAGCGACGGCACCGACGCCTTGCTGGCGCTGCTCAACCTCGAGGTCTGGAGCCGCATCTACCTCGACGGCCGCGAGCCCGGCGACGTGGCCGACGAACTCGGCCGCCTGGCTGCCGGCCGCACCGCGGTGCCCGCTCTGGTATGAAGATCCTCTACGTCTGCCACCGCTTTCCGTTCCCACCCAAGCGCGGCGGCAAGATCCGGCCCTTCCACATGATCCGCCACCTGCACGAGGCGGGGCATGAAGTCACGGTGTGCTCGCTCGCGCGCAGCGCGGCCGAGGCCGAGGAAGGGCGGGGCATCGCGGCGCACTGCACGGCGTTTCATGTCGGCGTCGTGAGCGAGCCGCTGCAATGGACCCGCATGATCGTGCGGCTGCCCTTGCCCACGCCCTCGTCGATGGGCTACTTCCGCTCGGCGGCCTTGCAGCGCCAGGTCGACCAGTTGCTCGCCAGCCAGCGCTTCGACCTCGTCTTCGTGCACTGCTCGTCGGTGGCGCAGTACGTCGAGCATGTGCAGGGCATGCCGAAGATCCTCGACTTCGGCGACATGGACTCGCAGAAGTGGCTCGAGTACGCGAACTACAAGCCCTTTCCGCTCTCGCTCGGCTACACGCTCGAGGGCACCAAGATGCTGTGGGCCGAGAAACGGCTGGCGCGCAAGTTCGACCTGTGCACGGCCACCACGCGCGCCGAGTGGGAGACGCTCGAGTCCTACGGCACCGGCGTGGCCACCGACTGGTTCCCCAACGGCGTGGACGCCACGTTCTTCAGCCCCGACGAAGCCACGGGCGGCGCCTACGACGCCGACACCATCAGCTT
>JAGWTJ010000080.1 GCA_028869005.1 Burkholderiales bacterium
CTGGCCGACCGCTTCGGCGCCTGGCGCGTGCTGCTCGCGGGCAGCGTGCTTTATGCGCTGGGCCTCGTGCTGATGGCGCTCTCCACCTCGGGGCTGGCCTTCACCGGCAGCGCCGGCGTGCTGCTGGGCATGGCGCAAAGCGGCACCACCTACGCGGTGATCTACGGCGTGATCGCGCGCCAGGTCGATCCGGCCAAGCGCTCGTGGGCGATGGGCGTGACGGCGGCCGCCGGCTCGTTCGGCCAGTTCCTGATGGTGCCCGTGGAGAGCTGGCTGATCGGCAGCGCGGGCTGGGACAACGCGCTGCTGATTCTCGGCTTGGTGGCGCTGGGCATGGCGCCGCTGGCCTTCGGGCTGCGCGAGCCGCCCGCTCCAAGCGCCAAGGCCGGCCACGGACAGACCGTGGGGGCGGCACTGCGCGAGGCCTTCGCCTACCCGAGCTTCCGGCTCTTGATGGCCGGCTACTTCGTGTGCGGCTTCCAGGTGGTGTTCATCGGCGTGCACCTGCCGAGCTACCTCAAGGACGCCGGGCTCGGGCCGCAGGTGGCCACGATCGCGCTGATGCTGATCGGGCTGTTCAACGTCTTCGGCACCTATGCCGCCGGCGCGCTCGGCCAGCGCCTAGCCCGACGCCACATCCTGGCGGCGATCTACCTGCTGCGCGCGCTGGCGATCGTGGTCTTCGTGTCGGTGCCGATCACGGCCGCCAGCGTCTACGTGTTCTCGGCCGTGATGGGGCTGCTGTGGCTGTCCACCGTGCCGCCCACCAACGCCATCGTCGCGCAGATCTTCGGCGCCCGGTACATGAGCATGCTCGGCGGCTTCGTCTTCCTCAGCCACCAGGTCGGCAGCTTCCTCGGCGTGTGGCTGGGCGGCGTGCTGTACGACGCCAGCGGCAGCTATGCCATCGTCTGGTGGCTGGCGGTGGCGCTCGGCGTGTTCGCCGCGCTCGTCAACCTGCCGGTGCGCGAGAGCGCGATCGCGCGACCGGCGCCGGCATCGGCCTGAGCGTGGCGAGCGGTAGGATGTCGACATGACAGCGGCACGAGTGCACCGCGACGAGGCGACCCACGGGCGCGACGGGAACGGGCTGAAGACAGCGGCCCGCATCGGACTCTGGCTCGTCGCCTGCGGTGCGCTGGCAGCGGTGGCGCTGGCCTACCTGAATCCGCAGCTGATGGTCGAGTTGGCAAATCGAGCGTGGGCCTGCTTGTAGAGCGCAGCGCCGCAGCACCTTCGCCCTGGGTCGTGCGCTGGGCGCACTTGCTGCCCGCAGGCGGCACGGTGCTGGACCTGGCCTGCGGCAGCGGGCGCCATCTGCGCTGGCTGGCGGCACGCGGCTTTCGCGTCACCGGCGTCGATCGCGATGCGGCGGTCCTCGAGCCGCTGCGCGCACTCGGCGAGATCGTCGTCGCCGACCTGGAGAACGCGGCCTGGCCGCTGGGCGGCCGGCACTTCGACGGCATCGTCGTCACCAACTACCTCTGGCGGCCGCTGCTGCCGCGCATCGCCGGCGCGCTCGCACCTGACGGCGTACTGCTCTACGAGACCTTCGCGCGCGGGCAGGAGCGCCTGGGCAGGCCGTCGAACCCGGAGTTCCTGCTGCAGCCCGCAGAGTTGCTCGGCGCCTTCGCCGGCCTGCGCATCGTCGCCTTCGAAGACGGTTTCGATGCCACCGCGACGCGCTTCGTGCAGCGCATCGCCGCCGTGGCGGCAAGCCCGTCGGCGCAAGCCGACGACGGCGGCCCGCCGCGCTACGGGCTCGCCGCAGGCGCCGGCTAAAATCGGCCGGCTCCCCAGGAAACACCGCATGACTCCCATCGTTGGCAGCATCGTCGCCCTCGTGACGCCGATGCACGAGGACGGTCGCATCGACTACGACGCGCTGCGCCGCCTGATCGACTGGCACATCGCCGAAGGCACCGACTGCATCGGTGTCGTCGGCACCACCGGCGAATCGCCCACGGTCTCGATGGAGGAGAACTGCGAGGTCATCCGCGTCGCCGTCGAGCATGCCAAGGGGCGCGTGCCGGTCATGGCCGGCACCGGGGCCAACAACACGCGCGAGGCGATCGAGCTGACGCGCTTTGCCAAGCAGGTCGGCGCCGACTGCCACCTCTCGGTGGTGCCCTACTACAACAAGCCGTCGCAGGAAGGCATCTACCGCCACTTCGTCGCCATCGCCGAGGCGGTGGACCTGCCGATGGTGCTGTACAACGTGCCCGGCCGCACGGTGGCCGACCTGCAGCCCGAGACCGCGCTGCGCCTGGCGCAGGTGCCCGGCATCGTCGGCATCAAGGAGGCCAGCGGCGACATCGAGCGCGCGGCCCGGCTGATCAAGCACGCGCCCAAGGGCTTCGCCATCTACTCCGGCGACGACGGCACCGCGATCGCGCTGATGCTGCTCGGCGGCCAGGGCCACGTCAGCGTCACCGCCAACGTCGCGCCGCGCGCCATGCACGAGATGTGCGTGGCGGCGATCGAAGGCAACGCGCGCGCAGCGACAGCGATCCACCTCGAGCTGCTGCCGCTGCACCAGCAACTGTTCTGCGAGCCGAGCCCGGCGCCGACGAAATGGGCGCTCGCGCAGCTCGGCCGCTGCGCACCGCACGTGCGACTGCCCATCCTGCCGCTGACCGAGGCCGGCCAGGCCAAGGTGCGCGACGCGATGCGCGTCGCCGGCGTGCTCGTTTGAGGCTCACGCCGCAACCTCGTTCGTCGTCGGTCGCCGGCGCGCCCACCGGATCCTGTGTTCCTGCAAGCGCGGTCGCGCGTGACCGTGCCGGAGACCATCAAGTGAGACTGTCCCGATTCGCCCGCGGCCGGCGGCCGCTGTCTGCCCCGCGCGCAGCGCGCGTCGCGCCGCTCGCGCTGGCCGCGGCGCTGCTGGCGGGCTGCACGACCATCGGCAACCTGTTCGGCGACGACAAGCCCGATTACCGCAGCGGTGCGGCGAAGACGCAAGCACTCGAAGTGCCGCCGGATCTGACGCAACTGGCGCGCGAATCGCGCTACCAGCCGCAGTCCGGCGTGGTCAGCGCGGCGGCGGTGGCCGCCAATGCGGCGGCGGCCACGCCGACCGCGACGGCCGGCGCGAGCACGGTGGCGCCGACACAGATGGAGGGCATGCGCCTGGAACGCGACGGCCAGCAGCGCTGGCTGTTCGTGCCCAGATCGCCCGATCAGCTGTGGCCGCAGTTGCGCGCGTTCTGGGAACGCAGCGGCTTCACGCTGGCGGTCGACAACCCGCAGACCGGCGTGCTCGAGACGAACTGGAACGAGAGCCGCGCCAAGCTGCCCGACGACGTCGTCCGCAACACCATCGGCAAGCTGCTGCGCAATCTGTACGACACCGGCGAACGCGACATGTACCGCATGCGCATCGAGCGCACCGAAGGCGGCAGTCAGATCACCGTCGCGCACCGCGGCATCGCCGAGGTCTACACCGACGAGCGGCACGAGAACACCGCCTGGCGGCTGCGCCCGAACGACCCCGGCCTCGAGGCCGAGATGCTGTCGCGCGTGATGCTGGCGCTGGCCGGCGGCAACGAGGCGGCCAAGACCGCCGCAGCGCCGGCAGCGGCCGCGGCGTCGTCCGCGGTGCAGCCGGTGGTGGTGTCGCAGACGCCGGCGCGCGCCAGGACGATCGCCGACGCCGGCACCGCCGCACTGGAAGTCGACGAGCCCTTCGACCGCGCGTGGCGGCGCGTGGGCATCGCGCTCGACCGCGGCGGTTTCACGGTCGAGGACCGCGACCGCGCGCAGGGCCTGTACTACGTGCGCTACGTCGATCCGACCACGGCGGGCCAGGACGAGCCGGGCTTCTTCGCGCGGCTGTTCAGCAGCGCCAAGAGCACGCAAGCGGCCGTGCGCTATCGCATCGCGCTCGAAGGCAAGGGCGCCAAGACCTCGGTGCGCGTGCTGACCTCGGCCGGCGCACCCGAGAACGGGGACAACGCCACGCGCATCGTGGCGCTGCTGGTCACCGATCTGCGCTGAGCGCCTGCGCACCGGCGCGGGTGGCGCGCGCCAACGCAAGACGGCTGCCCGCGGGCAGCCGTCGTCACGACAGGGCCGGGCCCCGTGCCATCCGGTTTTACTTCTTGACCGCGTCCTTGGCGGCGTCGGCAGCCTTGTTCACCGCATCCTTGGCGGCGTCCTTGGCGGCGCCGACGGCCGACGATGCGGCGTCCTTGGCGGCGTCGACGGCGGCGCCGGCAGCGGCAGAAGCGGCGCCGACGGCGGCCGATGCGGCCTCAGTGGCGGCCGATGCAGCCTCGGCCACGGGCGCCGGGGCGGCGGCAGGCGGCGGAGCGGGAGGCGGTGCCTCCTCCTTCTTGCCGCAGGCCGAAAGCGCAACGGCAGCAACCAGCGAAGCCAGAACGAGCGACTTGTTCATCATGATGGTCCAGGAGTGATTGATTTCGAACGAGGCCAACCGACGACGGCGGTACCGAGACACCACCGGTCAGATGGCGATGACCAGAGGGCGATGCCGCCGTCGCCGCGGCCCTGCACAAGAGGGACCGACCGCGGGGCGACGGCCCTCACCTGCAGCAAGGGCCTCCGTTCGGCGGCCCTTGCCTGCCCGGCCCGGCCGACGGCCGATCGGGAATTACTGCGACGCGGCGGAGGCGGGGGCGGCAGCCGAAGCGGCATCGGCAGCAGCCGGGGCGGCGGCCGAGGCCTCAGGCGCCGGCGCAGGCGCGGCGGCGGGCGCCGGTGCGGGCGGCGGGGCTTCCTTCTTGCCGCAGGCGGAAAGCGCAACGGCAGCGACCAGAGAAGCCAGAACGAGCGACTTGTTCATTGCAAGTGTCCTCAAGGAGTTATGTTTCCAGACTTTCATGCACCGGGCTCCCTCGGAAGCACGCGTCTACCCTCGGAGCACCATGAGAAGACATCGGGATGAATGCATCCCATGCCTAGCCAGCCATTCTATATTCCCGCTAGGGACAATCCCTAAAGTCCAAGCTGCGTCGCCGGGAGGGTCTGCGTCGAGCGTTGCAAAACCGCATCAATTTCATCGCGAAACGGCCGCGACTCGCGTGCACCGAGTGCTGCGCGGCCGCGCCAATGCGCACGATCGACCAGACGCACGAGCAGCGGCCCGTCGTCGAGCAGCAGCGTCGGCAGCGATGCGCTCAGATCCTCGGGTGCCCGCCATGCGTCGACCGCATGGGCCCAATGGCGCCGCCACGACACGAAGCGCGGATGGCGCCGCGGCACCTCGTCGAAGGTGGCCGCCAGCAGCAGCCACTGGCGCTGCGGGCGGCGCAGCCACTGCGTGAGCGCTTCGAGCAGCGCCGGGTCGCCCAGCGGCCAGTCGGCGAAATCCGGGTCGACGCAGACGATGCGCCGGGCGCCGCGCGCGACGGCCTGCGCGAAGCCCCAATGCAGCGCGGCAACGAAGCCGGCGCGCGAATCGATGAGAGGGGCGGTCGGCGGTTCCATGGGCACTCCCTTGCATCGTCGGCGCGAACTCGCGCGCGCTCGCACGGCGCCACGCACCGCCGTGCGCGGCCGTCCGCGCAGATCGCGCCGCATTGTTGTCCATCGCTCGCGCCTCGACGACGCCGGCATGCGCGGCCCTGTGCCATCATTCCGCGCATGGAGATCAACCGTCCCTGCGTGGTGAGCCTGACGTGGAAGCTCTCCGACGCGCAGAACCAGCCGCTCGATGAGCTGACGGAGCCGGTGGAGTTCTTCTACGGCGGCGATGACCTGCTGGCCAAGGTCGAGGAGGCACTCGCCGGCTACGAGCCGGGCAGCGAACTGCGCTTGCAGCTCGAGCCCGAAGACGCCTTCGGCGAGTACCGGCCCGAGCTCGTGTGCTTCGAGGACCGCAAGCTCTTCCCCGAGCCGATCGAGGTCGGCATGGCCTTCGAGGGCCTGCCCCGCGGCCACGTCACGCCCGACATGCCGGCCGACCGCATCTACATCGTCACCGAGCTGTATCCGTCGCATGTCGTGCTCGACGGCAACCACCCGCTGGCCGGCATGGCGCTGCGCATGCACGTCAAGGTGGTCGCGGTGCGCGAGGCCAGCGCGGCGGAAATCGAAGCGGGCAGCGTCGGCACGTCGCCGCTGCCGCTGCTCGGCAGCGGCAGCAAGGAGCGCGGCGGCACGCTGCACTGAACGGGCGGCGTCCATCGCGGTGCCGCGCCGCTTCGGTGAGTGCCGCGAGAGCGCACGCCCGCCGCCAGCGCGCGTCGCTGCGCGGCGCACAAGGCACTCAGCCGCGTCCCGTCGACCCGAAGCCGCCCGCGCCGCGCGCCGACGCGTCGAAGTCCGGGACGACGCGGAACATCGCCCGCACCACCGGCACGATCACCATCTGCGCGATGCGCTCCATCGGCTGCACGGTGAACGCAGCGTGGCCACGGTTCCAGCAGCTCACCATCAGCGGGCCCTGGTAGTCGCTGTCGATCAGGCCGACCAGATTGCCGAGCACGATGCCATGTTTGTGCCCCAGTCCCGAGCGCGGCAGCAGCACGGCAGCAAGGTCCGGATCGCCGATGTGCATGGCCAGGCCGGTCGGGATCAGCGCCGCGGCGCCGGGCTCGAGGAGCAGCGGCGCGTCCAGACAGGCCCGCAGGTCCAAGCCTGCGCTGCCCGGCGTGGCGTAGGCCGGCAGCCGCTCGGCCATGCGGGCGTCGAGGATCTTCAGGTCGATGACGGCGGCGCTCACGAGGCCTCACTCGCTGCAGCGCTGCCCGCCGCGCGCGGCGCTCATGCGGTCGTGCCCGCCGCACGCGGCGCTCATGCGGTCGTGCCCGCCGCACGCGGCGCTCATGCGACAGTGCGCGCCGCACGCGGCGCGCGTGCAGCGATCTCGGCCACCAGTGCACGCGCCAGCCGCAGCTTGTCGCTGCGCGGCAGCTCGCGCTCGCCGTCGGCGTCGACCAGCACGAGCGCGTTGTCGTCGCGGCCGAAGGTCGAGGGCCCGTGGTTGGCAACGATCAGCGGAATGCCCTTTCTCAGGCGCTTGTCGCGCGCGTGGCGCACCACGTCGTGGCTCTCGGCTGCGAAGCCCACGCACCACGGACGCTCGGCGACGGGCAGGTGCGCCACGGTGGCGAGGATGTCGGGGTTCTCGACGAAGGCGAGCGCGGGCGTGGCGCCCGTTCCGTCCTTCTTGATTTTGTGCTCGGACGTTGCGGCCGGACGCCAGTCGGCGACCGCGGCGGTGGCGACGAAGATGTCGTGCGACCGCGCCAGCGGCAGCACGGCAGCCAGCATCTGCTCGGCGCTGCGCACATCGATGCGCGCCACGCCGCGCGGCGTCGGCAGGTGCACCGGGCCGGCCACCAGCGTCACCACGGCGCCGGCCTCGGCCGCGGCACGCGCGATCGCGAAGCCCATCTTGCCGCTCGACAGATTCGTGATGCCGCGTACCGGGTCGATGGCCTCGAAGGTGGGGCCGGCGGTGATGAGCACGCGGCGCCCGGCCAGGCACTTGGGCTGGAAGTGGGCGATCAGCTCATCGCGCAGTTCCTCGGCTTCGAGCATGCGGCCGTCGCCTATTTCGCCACAGGCCTGATCCCCCGACGCCGGGCCGAGCAGCCGCGCGCCGTCGGCGACGATGCGCGCCACGTTGCGCTGCGTGGCCGGGTGCGCCCACATCTCGCGGTTCATCGCCGGCGCCACCAGCAGCGGCACGCGCTCGGCCGGCCGCGCCAGGCACAGCAACGCGAGCAGTTCGCCGGCCTGCCCTTGGGCGAGCTGGGCGATAAAGTCGGCGCTGGCCGGAGCGACGACGATGGCGTCGGCCTCGCGCGACAGCTCGATGTGCGCCATGTTGTTCGGCTGGCGCGCGTCCCATTGACTCGTGACCACCGGCCGGGCGCTCAGCGCCTGCATCGTCACCGGCGTGATGAAGGCGCAGGCGGCCTCGGTCATCACCACCTGCACCGTGGCGCCGGACTTGATCAGCGCGCGCGCGAATTCGGCCGCCTTGTAGCAGGCCACGCCACCGCTCAGGCCGAGCACGATGTGGCGGCCGCTCAGCGTGCCGGCTTCCGGGTCCGTCATGGGAGTGCCCTCCAACAGCTACGCGAGGCGGAGCGCGGCGTCGACGCCGCGCTCGAATTCGGCGCGCCAGCGCGTGCGCGTCGTGTCGTCGATCCATGCCGCGTTCGGGCGCGAGCGTGCGCAGATAGTAACTGTTGTCAACGAACCGGCGACGACGATGCTCACGACGCGGCGCCCGCTGCGCCGTGGCACTTCTTGAACTTCCTGCCGCTGCCGCAAGGGCAGGGGTCGTTGCGGCCAGGCTTGGCCTCGACGCGGCGCGTCGCGGGCCGCGGCGCCTGGTCGAGCCACCAGATGCGCAGATCCTGCAGCGCGTAGCAGGCATCGCGCACGAGATCGTCGCGCGTCGGCTCGCCCTGGGCGTGGAAGTCTGCGACGTACGCGCGCCACTCGTCGCCGTCGGGCGGCAGCAGCAGGGCCTCGATCTGCCGCAGCAGCTCGTCGTGGACGGCCTGCGCCTCATCGTCGACGTCGCCGGCGGTGGCGCCGATGGCGGGCAAGGTGTCCAGGCCTTCGAGCACGGCGGCCGCCCATTGCGCGCCGGTGCGCAGCAAGTGCGCATCCTCGGCGGCTAGCCCGGCCTCGGCCACCACGCGCTCGCGCTCCTCGTCGGTCCACTCGAGCAGGTAGGGATCGAGACGAAGCGCATCGGGATCGTCGAGCAGCGCCTCGGCGTCGAGCTGGTCGCGCAGCACCGCCAGCCGCGCGTCGAGCACGGCCAGCGCCTGCGCGCGATCGGGCGGATCGGCGAAGGTGCGCTCGAAGGCGTCGCCCAGCAGCTCGGCGAGCCAGACATCGGTCCCGACCTGTATGGGGCCGCAGGCCAGCGCGGTCAGCCAGCCGTCGACCGCCTCGGGCGAGGCCGACTCGTCGAAGCCGGCCAGTCGCTCGCAGACCCCGGCGAAGGCCTCGAACTCGGCCGCACTGCTCTGGCGCGGCGGCCGCGCGCGGCGCACGCTCGGCTCGAACGGGGTCATCGCGCCGTCAGCCGACGCGCTCGGCCACCCAGCCGCGCACGCTGGCCAGCGCCCGCGGCAGCGCCGCCGCGTCGCTGCCGCCGGCCATCGCCAGGTCAGGCTTGCCGCCGCCCTTACCACCCAGTTGCTGCGCAACGAAGTTGACCAACTCGCCGGCCTTGACGCGGCCCGTGCGGTCGGCGGTGACACCGGCCGCGAGCTGCACCTTGCCTCCCGCGGCCTCGACCGACGCCAGCACGATGACGGCGCTCTTGAGCTTGTTCTTCAACTGGTCCATCGTCTCGCGCAGCGTCTTTGCGTCGGCGCTGTCCAGCGTCGCGGCGAGCACCTTGAGTCCGCCCAGGTCCACCGCCTGCGCCGCCAGCTCGTCGCCCTGCGCGCTCGCCAGCCGCGCCTTGAGCGCGGCCACTTCCTTGTCGAGCGCGCGCAGCTGCTCGAGCAGCGCCGCGACGCGCGCGTCGATCTCGGCCGGCGTGACCTTGAGCGCGCCGGCCACCTTGTCGACCGTGCCTTCGAGCTGCTGCACATAGCCCAGCGCCTGGTCGCCGGTGACTGCCTCGACACGCCGCACGCCGGCCGCGACGCCGCCTTCGGCGACGATCTTGAACAGGCCGATGTCGCCGGTGCGCCCCACGTGCGTGCCGCCGCACAGCTCGCGGCTCGAGCCGATGTCGAGCACGCGCACCTCGGCGCCGTACTTCTCGCCGAACAGCATCATCGCGCCGAGCTTGTTGGCTTCGTCGATCGGCAGCACGCGCGCCACGGTCTTCGCGTTGGCCAGGATCTCGGCGTTGACGAGCGACTCGACCTGGGCGATCTGCGCCGTCGTCAGCGGCGCGTTGTGGCTGAAGTCGAAGCGCGTGCGCTCGGCATCGACGAGCGAGCCCTTTTGCTGCACATGGCCGCCGAGCACCTCGCGCAGCGCCTTGTGCATCAGGTGCGTCGCGCTGTGGTTGCGCATGGTGCGCGCGCGCTTGGCGGCGTCGACGCGTGCGACGATGCCGTCGCCGAGCTCGACCTCGCCTTCGACGATGCGGCCCTGGTGGCCGTGCACCGCCGCCTGCACCTTGACGGTGTCTTCGACCCGCACGCGGGCGCGCGCGTTGCGCAGCTCGCCCTGGTCGCCGACCTGGCCGCCGCTCTCGGCGTAGAAGGGCGTGTGGTCGAGCACGATCACGACGTCGTCGCCGGCCCGCGCCTTGGCCACCGGCGTGCCGTCGACGTACAGGGCCGCCACCTTGGCGTGCTCGCACACCAGATGTTCGTAGCCGTGGAACGCGGTGTCGGCGCCCTGGTACTCGAGGCCGGCGGCCATCTTGAACTTCGCGGCGGCGCGCGCCTGCTCGCGCTGGCGCTGCATGGCCGCGTCGAAGCCGGCCGCATCGACGGCGACGCCGCGCTCGCGGCACACGTCGGCCGTCAGGTCGAGCGGGAAGCCGTAGGTGTCGTGCAGCTTGAACGCGGTCTCGCCGTCGATGGTCTCGGCACCACCGGCGAGCGCCGCCTCGAGGATCTCCATGCCGTGGGCGATGGTCTGGAAGAAGCGCTCCTCCTCCAGGCGCAGCACGTCGGCCACGCGCGGCGCCTGGCGCGCGAGCTCGGGGTAGGCCTCGCCCATCTCGGCGGCCAGCGGCGCCACCAGCGCGTGCAGGAAGGGCTGCCTCGCACCCAGCTTGTAGCCGTGGCGGATGGCGCGCCGCGCGATGCGCCGCAGCACGTAGCCGCGGCCCTCGTTGCCGGGGATCACGCCGTCGACGACCGTGAAGCTGCACGAGCGGATGTGGTCGGCGATCACCTTGAGCGACGGCGAGTTGGCGGCTACCGCCTGCGCTCCGGCCTGAGCGACCGCGTCCTTCGCGGCGGCGACGAGGCGGCGCAGCAGATCGACTTCGAACACGCTGTGCGCGCCCTGCAGCACACTGGCCAGGCGCTCGAGCCCCATGCCGGTGTCCACGCTCGGCTTGGGCAGCGCGTGCATGACGCCGTCGTCGCTGCGGTTGAACTGCATGAACACGCAGTTCCAGATCTCGACGTAGCGGTCGCCGTCCTGCTCGGGGCTGCCGGGCGGGCCGCCGGCGACGGCGGGGCCGTAGTCATAGAAGATCTCGCTGCAAGGGCCGCAGGGGCCGGTGTCGCCCATCATCCAAAAGTTGTCGGACATGTAGCGCGCGCCCTTGTTGTCGCCGATGCGCACGATGCGCTCGGCGGGCAGCCCGATCACGTCCTTCCAGATCGCGTGCGCCTCGTCGTCCTCGGCGTAGACGGTGGCCCACAGGCGCTCGGCCGGCAGCTTGAAATGCACCGTGAGCAGTTCCCAGGCGAACACCAGCGCGTCGCGCTTGAAGTAGTCGCCGAAGCTGAAGTTGCCCAGCATCTCGAAGAAGGTGAGATGGCGCGCGGTGTAGCCGACGTTCTCGAGGTCGTTGTGCTTGCCGCCCGCGCGGATGCACTTCTGGCTCGTCGTCGCGCGCTTGTACGGGCGCTTGTCGAAGCCGAGGAAGACATCCTTGAACTGGTTCATCCCGGCGTTGGTGAACAGCAGCGTCGGGTCGTCGTGCGGCACCACCGGCGAGCTGGCGACGATGGTGTGGCCCTTCGATTCGAAGTACTTCAGGAAGGTGGAGCGGATCTCGGCGGCTTTCATGTCGTCACCAGTGTCGAAGGGTCGGGGTATAGGCGCACGCCGGCGCGCGGCGCGGCGCTCGCCAGCTCGGCATCGAAGGTGGCCAGCGCAGCGCGTCGGCGCAGCGCCAGTTCGAGATACAGGCTGTCGTAGGCCGACAGCCCGTAGGCGCGCGCGCATTCGAGGTTGCGCGCCACGTCGATCGGCAGGCCGTCGACCGCCGGCGCCAGCGCAAGGATGGCAGCCAGCGCCTGGCCGACGCGCTCGGGCGGTGCCGCGCCGCGGCGCTCGGCCTGCACGAGCGCGTTGGCGACCTCGGCGTTCCAGATCGGCGGCACGATCAACTCGCAATCGCGCAGCACCTCGAGTCCGGCCGCGGCCGGGCGTGGCGCGCCGGTGTGCAGCACGTAGCGCAGCACGAACGAGGCATCGAGCACGACGGTGTCGGGCGCCGGCTCGGCCAGCCTCACGCGCGGCCCTCGCGTATCAGGTCGGCCAGCGTCGCGCCTTGCACCTCGATCGGCTCGAAAGCCTGCAGCGCGGCCAGCGCACGCTCGCGCCGGCTGCTGCGCGTCTTGGTCCGGCGCCGCACCGGCACGATGCGCGCCACCGGCTTGTTGTGGCGCGTGATCACGACCTCCTCGCCGCGCTCGGCGCGGGCGATGAGTTCGGACAGGTGCGTCTTGGCCTCGAACAGGCCCACGGTGTCCATGGCCGGCTCCGGTTTGGTTGAATCAACCAGATTCTATGCGAACCCGGCCGCTGGCATCGATCGTCGCGCGCAGCGCAGCCCGGCACGCGGCGCCGGCTGCAACTTGCTATTGTCGCGGTCCGTACGCAGGAGCCTTCTCATGGACACCAAGACTTCGCCGCTGGCGCTGCTGGCCGACCCCACGCTGCTCAAGACGGCCAGCCTGATCGGCGGCGAATGGGTGAGCGCGGCCGACCGTCAGGCGCGCTTCACGGTGCACGACCCGGCCACCGGCGAGCCGCTGGCCGAGGTCGCCAACCTCGCGCCGCCCGACGCCGCCGCAGCCATCGCCGCGGCCGAGCGCGCCTGGCCGGCATGGCGTGCGCGGCCGGCCAAGGAGCGCGCCGCGGTGATGCTCAAGTGGTTCCACCTGCTGCAGCAGCATGCCGACGACCTGGCGCGCATCATGACCGCCGAGCAGGGCAAGCCGCTCGCCGAGGCCAAGGGCGAGGTCGCCTACGGCGCCAGCTTCGTCGAGTGGTTCGCCGAAGAGGGCCGGCGCGTCTACGGCGAGACGATTCCGAGCACCGACGCCGGCAAGCGTTTTCTCGTCATCCGGCAGCCGGTCGGCGTGTGCGCGGCGATCACGCCGTGGAACTTCCCGATCGCCATGATCACGCGCAAGGTGGCGCCGGCGCTCGCCGCCGGTTGCACGGTGGTCGTCAAGCCGGCCGAGCAGACGCCGCTGTCGGCGCTGGCGGTGGCCGAACTGGCGCAGCGCGCCGGCATGCCGGCCGGTGTGCTCAACGTCGTCGCCGCCGACAGCGCCCACAGCATCGAGATCGGCAAGGTGCTGTGCACGAGCGACGTGGTGCGCCACCTGTCGTTCACCGGCAGCACCGAGGTCGGCCGCATCCTCGCCGCGCAATGCGCGCCGACGATCAAGAAGCTGGGCCTGGAGCTCGGCGGCAACGCGCCCTTCATCGTCTTCGACGACGCCGACCTCGACAGCGCCGTCGAGGGCGCGATGGTCAGCAAGTACCGCAACGCCGGCCAGACCTGCGTATGCGCCAACCGCCTGTACGTGCAGGACAAGGTCTACGACGCCTTCGTCGCCAAGCTGGCCGAGAAGGCCAAGGGCATCAAGGTCGGCAACGGCTTCGAGGCCGGCGTCAACCAGGGCCCGCTGATCGACGACCAGGCG
>JAGWTJ010000081.1 GCA_028869005.1 Burkholderiales bacterium
CACGCGCTGAACCCCGGCCGCCGCGCGGAACAAAAGCGCAAGGCCCCTGTCTAACTTCTTGACTGGCGTGTTTACCAGCCACAGGAGGTATCGTCATGAAGCAGTTGAAACATTGGCAGGACCCGGTCAATTGTCTGCTGGGTCTGTGGTTCGTTCTGTCGCCCTGGGTGGTGGGCTATCAGGGCATGTCGGGGGCCGTGGCCAGCGCCATCGTCCTGGGCATCCTGATGATCATCGCCTCGTTCGGCGCGATGATGATTCCCAAGGCGTGGGAGGAGTGGTCGCAGGTCGTGCTCGGCATCCTGATGATCATCGCGCCCTGGGTGGTGCAGTTCAGTTCGAGCGGTGACGCGATGCGCACCTCGGTCATCACCGGCATCGTGACGCTGATACTGGCGCTGTGGACGCTGCTCACCGACAAGGACTACGGCACGCTGGCGCACAAGGCTGCGCACTGACGCACTGGGCCGGGCACAAGGCCGCACCCGAAGCCGCAGCGCCGCGCGCCGCTACAACCCATGCAGCGCACGCGTGGCGAGCAGCGCGCCGATGAACAGCGGCTGGTGCAGCATGTAGAAGCTGAGCGGCCAGCGCCCGAGCAGCGCCAGCGGTGCCAGGGCGGCGCCCACCGGTGCCGCCAGTTGCACACGCCGATGCGCGATCAGCCATTGGCCGGCCGCCGCTCCGAACAGCATCACGCCGAGCCACGGCAGCAGCGGCACGTAGTCCTCGGTGACCGGCTTGTGCGTCACGAGGCCGACCCAGTTCGTGCTGCGGGTGTCGAAGAAAGGCTGCTGCACCGCGAACGGCAGTGCGATCGCCAGCACGCCCAGCGGCAGCAGCCAAATGCGCAGCGGCGCGGCCCAGCGCACCACGAGCAGCATCACCGCGATGCCGTGCAGCACGCCGAAGCTGATCCAGCTCCTCGGGAACATCAGCGCCGAACCCGCGCTCACCAGCAGCGCGCAGATCGCTACCTGCGCCCAGCGCCGCCAGAAGCGCGCCGGCGCCTGCCCCGCCGCCAGCGCAGCCGCCTGGCCGAAGCCGGCGCACCACAGGAACAGGCTCAGGATGCAGGTGCGCTGCACCGTCCACAGCGGACCGCGGTAGAAGTCCTGCGCCGGCGCGAAGTAGCCGTACAGGTTGAGATCGAACGAGAAGTGGAACGCCGCCATCCACAGCATCGCGAAGCCGCGCAGCGCGTCGACACGATCGAAGCGTCCGATGGCGGGCGCCGCGCGCGCCTTCATGCCGTCTTCTCGTAGACGTCGCCAAAGCGCGCGCCGTCCCAGGCGTACAGCAGCACCGCCACCTGCAGGCAACGCTGGGCGCCGCGCGGCGTGAACAGGCCGACGCACTGGCCGCGCGGCGCGCGCGTCTGACGCACGCTCGGATAGACGACGCCGGCCGAGCCTTCGCGGCGCAGGCGCGCGCCGAGCGCGCGCGCGGCCGCGTAATCGTCGGGGTCGAACACCGACGCCGGCACGACGCCGGCCGGCCGCAGGTCGTGCAGCCGCGCGTCGATCGCCACGTGATACAGGCGCATCGGCAGATGCATTGCCGGCTCGCGCGTGGCGGCGAGGAAGCGCCCATGGTGGTGGCGCGTCTCGGCCACCGCTGTGGCGCGCTCGCGCGCGGCATAGAACATGCCGTAGCTGCCGTCGGCGAAGCGGCTGCCCTGCGTGTTGACGTGCGTGAAGGCCGCCATGATCGGTCCGCTGCCGGGGCCGTACTGGCGCTCGCTGCGTGGCACGCGCTCGATCTCTCCGATCTCGTCGCGCATGCGCTCGTTGGTCATCGCCTCGAGCGCATGGATCGCGTCGAAGTCGGACTCGTCGGCGACGCGGTCGAACAGGTTCACCGCGGGGTGCAGCGTCGGCACGATGCGGCAGGCCTCGGGCCAGCGCACGCGGCGCTGCTCGGGCCCTGCCTCGGCGACCGTGCCCGTCAAGACCAGCCGCCGCCGCGCACGCCGTCCAGGTGGCGACGCACGAAGTGCAGGTCGCTCACGTTGCCCGCCAGCATGCGCTCGAGCGCGCTGCGCCCGCCGAAGCCCGGCGCGGCGTTGGGCTTGCGCACCCAGGCGTCGGCCGCAGCCGGTTCGGGCAGCAGGATCTGCAGGCTCTTCCAGATGCCGAGCAGGTCAGACAGACGCTCGAGCGTGTCGCGCGGCAGGCTCGCCTTGTCGGGCTGCTTGCGCCAGGCGAAGTAGGTGCTGCGCGGCGGCTGGCCGAGCAGGCGCAACTGCTCGTCGATCGACAGGCCCCAGGCCTCGGCGATGCGCGCAAAGGCACGCAGACCCGCGGCGGCCATGCGCTGCGCGGAGACCGGCTCGGCGTCGAGTGCGGGCAAGGCGGCGGTGGAGCTCCTCATCGGTCAATCCAGTGCCGGACGTGGCGACTATGATAGTCCCATTCAGGACGAGTCGCACCAAGCCGAGCGCCGCCGCCGTCAGGTACCGAAGACCTCGCCGCCCGCGGCCATCTTCACCAGCACCGCGGCCGGCTCGAAGCGCGCGCCGTACCTTGCCGCCAGTTCGCGCGCACGCGCGACGAACGCCGCGGCGCCCATCGCGTCGATGAACTGCAGCGCTCCGCCGTGGAACGGCGCGAAGCCCCAACCGAAGATGCTGCCGATATTTGCGTCGGCCACCGAGCGCAGCGCGCCCTCCTCCCAGCAGCGCGCCGCCTCATTGGCCTGCGCGAACATCAGGCGGTCGATGAGTTCCTTCTGCGTCGGTTGCTCGGCGGCCACCGGATAGAGCTTCGCCAGCTCGGGCCACAGCCGCTTGCCATCGTCGCCCCAGTCGTAGAAGCCCTTGCCGGCCTTCTTGCCGATGCGGCCGATCTCGACCAGTTGGCGGATGACGCCGAAACCCGGGTGTTCGGGCAGCGTGCGGCCCTCGGCCGCAAGGTCCTTGCGGGTCTGTTCGGCCACGTGCATCGACAGGCTCAGGCTCACCTCGTCCTGCAGCGCCAGCGGCGGCATCGGCATGCCGGCCTGCAGGCCGGCGACCTCGATGCTGCGCGGGTGCACGCCCTCGCGCAGCATGGCGATGCCTTCCATCACGTAGGTGGCGAAGACGCGGCTCGTGTAGAAGCCGCGGCTGTCGTTGACGACGATCGGCGTCTTGCCGATCTGCAGCACGTAGTCGAAGGCCCTGGCGAGCGTTTCGTCGGACGTCTGCTTGCCGACGATGATCTCCACCAGCGGCATCTTGTCGGCCGGGCTGAAGAAGTGCAGACCGATGAAGTTCCGCGGCCGGCAGCTCGCCTTGGCGAGGCCGGTGATCGGCAGCGTGCTGGTGTTGGAAGCGAACGCCTTGTCGGCGCCGATCTGCGCCTCGGCCTGCTTCGTCACATCGGCCTTGACGGCGCGGTCCTCGAACACCGCCTCGACGACGAGGTCGCAGCCCGCGAGGTCCTCGTAGCGCGTGGTCGGCGTGATGCGTGCCAGCAGCGCGTCGCGCTTGTCGGCCGTGCTGCGGCCCTTCTTGACTGCCTTGTCGAGCAGCCCTTGCGAGTACGCCTTGCCGCGGTCGGCCGCCTCCTGCGTCGTGTCGAGCAGCACGACGTCCATGCCCGCCTTCGCCGACACGTAGGCGATGGCGGCGCCCATCATGCCGGCGCCGAGGACGGCGAGCTTGCGGACCTTGGCAGGCGCCACGCCCGCGGGCCGCGACGCGCCCTTCTTGATGGCGTTGAGCTGGTACCACAGCGTGTGGATGAGGTTCTTCGATTCCTGGCTCAGAGCGCAGGCGGCGAAGTAGCGGCTCTCGACCGTGCTGGCCGCGTCGAAGTCGAGCAGGCCGCCCTCGAAGATCGCGCTCATGATGTGCTGCACGGCCGGATAGTTGCCGTAGCTCCTGGCACTCGCAATCGACGGCGCGATGGCCAGCACCTGCACGACGGCCGGGCTGCGCGAATCGCCGCCGGGAATCCTGAACCTGGGCTGATCCCAGGGCTGCGCCGCCTTCGGGTTGGCGGCGATCCAGGCGCGCGCCTTGGCCATCAGCTCGTCGCGGTCCTTGGCGACATCGGTGAGCAGGCCCATGCCCTTGGCCTTGGCGACCGCGATGTCGTTGCCCTCGCCGCAGATCTGCATCGCCTGCTGGATGCCGACCAGGCGCGTCAGGCGCACCGTGCCGCCGCCGCCCGGCAGCAAGCCGAGCTTGACCTCGGGCTGGCCGAGCTTGAGCTTCGGGTCGTCGAGCGCGATGCGCGCATGGCAGGCGAGCGCGATCTCGAGCCCGCCGCCGAGCGCGTGGCCGTTGATCGCGGCCACCACCGGCTTGCCCTGTTGCTCCATCCGGCGCAGCACCTGCTTCATCGCCATCGAGGCCTCGAAGGGCTCCTCGGGCCGCGTCCACTTCGACATGCGGTCGAGGTCGCCGCCGGCGCAGAAGTCGGCCTTGCTGCTCGTGAGGATCATGCCCTTGGCGGCCGGATCGGCGAGCCTCGCCAGCGCAGCGGCGATGCCTTCCATCAGCGCGTCGCCCACCACGTTCATCGGGCGGCCGGGCAGGTTCATCGTCGCGACGACGATGCCGTCGGCGCCCAGTTCCACGGACACTGCGTTGCTCATGATCAGACCCGCTCGATGATGGTGGCGATGCCCATGCCGCCGCCGACGCACAGCGTGGCCAGGCCGGTGGCGAGGTCGCGCCGCTCGAGTTCGTCGAGCAAGGTGCCGAGAATCACGCAGCCGGTGGCGCCCAGCGGATGGCCCATCGCGATCGACCCGCCGTTGACGTTCACGCGCTCCAGGTCGACGCCCAGGTCGCGCGCCGTCTTCATCGGCACCACGGCGAAAGCCTCGTTCACTTCCCACAGGTCGATGTCCCTGGCCGCCATGCCGGCCTTGGCCAGGGCCTTCTTGCAGGCCGGCGTCGGGCCGGTGAGCATGATGGTCGGCTCGCTGCCGATCACGGCGGCGGCCTTGATGCGCGCGCGCGGTTCGAGCCCCATCTTGCGTCCTACCTCGGCGTTGCCCACCAGCATCAGCGCCGCGCCGTCGACGATGCCGCTCGAGTTGCCGGCGTGATGGATGTGCTCGATGCGCTCGACCGTGGTGTACCTGCGCAGCGCCGTCGCGTCGAAGCCCATCTGACCCATCGTCGCAAAGCTCGGATCGAGCCTGGCCAGCGCCTCCATCGACGCGTTGTCGCGGATCGTCTCGTCGCGATCGAGCATCACCAGGCCGGCGATGTCGCGCACCGACACCAGGCTTCTCGCGAAGCGCCCTTCGGCGCGCGCCGCCGAAGCGCGCTGGTGCGAGCGCAGCGCGAACGCGTCGACGTCGCCGCGACCCCAGCCTTCGAGCGTGCCGATGAGGTCGGCGCCGATGCCCTGCGGCACGAAGCCGGTCTTCTGGTTGACGCGCGGATCCATGACCCAGGCGCCGCCGTCGCTGCCCATCGCCCAGCGGCTCATGCTCTCGACGCCGCCGGCCACCACCATGTCCTCCCAGCCGCTCATCACCTTGGCGGCGGCGAGGTTGACGCTCTCCAGGCCGCTGGCGCAGAAGCGGCTGTGCGTCACGCCGGCCACCGTCTGCGCCCAGTCGGCGTCGAGCACGGCGATGCGCGCGATGTCGGCGCCCTGCTCGCCCACCGGCGTCACGCAGCCGAGCACGACGTCGTCGACCAGCGAGGTATCGAGCCCATTGCGCTGCTGCAAAGCCGCGAGCAGCGTGCGCACGAGCCAGATCGGCGTGGCCTGATGCAGGCCGCCGTCCTTCTTGCCCTTGCCGCGCGGCGTTCGCACGTGGTCGTAGATGAATGCATCGCTCATCGAGCTCTCCTGTGTTGCGCGGCCGGCCTCACATGATGCGCGAGGCCGGCTCCTTCATATCTCGTCGCTGCCGCCATCGCTACGCTGCACGCGCTCAACGTCCTTCCAGCTGCCTGCGCGCCTCGCCGTTGATGAGGCGCAGTTCAGCCAGCGTCGCCTCGACGTGGGCGCGCCGCTGCTCGAGCTCGGCGATGGCGGCGTCGGTGCGGCCGAGCAGCCACTCGAGCTGCTGCAGGCGGCCCTCGCCCGCGGTGCCGTACAGATCGAGGTAATGCTTGATGTCGGCCAGGCTGGCACCGATCGCCTTGCTGCGCAGGATCAGCGCCAGCCGCGCGCGATCGCGCCGCGTGTAGACGCGCGTGCCGTTGACGCGGCGCGGGGCGAGCAGTCCCTTGTCCTCGTAGAAGCGGATCGTGCGCAGCGTGATGCCGAACTCGCGGCACAGCTCGGTGATGCCGAACAGCTCGCCCGCGTGCTCGTCGCGATGCGAGGCCACGACCTCGCGCGCCGACGGCGCGCCGGACTGCGTCGCCCTCGCCTGCGCCGGCTTGCGACCCGTACGCGGCACGCGCTGCAGCAGCGCCGACATGGCCGTCAGAGGACGCGCTGCAGCTTCAGCGCCACGCTCATGTCGCCCGCGACCTTGAACTTGCCCATCATGAAGCCGGTGGTCGGTTCGAGTTCGCCGCCGACCAGCGCGGCCAGGTTCTCGCGCGTGATGGCGATCGTGCAGTCCGCGTCCTTGGTGTCGTTGCTCACGCTGTTGGGCGTGCTCGCGCCGTCGATGTAGACGCAGCCGTCGCTGCCGCAGTCGAACTTCAGGGTGGCGCCGAGGCCGCTGGCTGCGCCCACCTTGGTGCTCAGTGCCTGGGTGATGGCCGGCATATCCATGGTCGTGTTCTCTCCTTCGCAAGCGGGGTCGTCGTCGGCAATGCTAGCGGCGCCGGATGACGCATACCCCCTCGCAATCACCTAGATGTCATGCAGTTGACGTTAACGTGATGTGCAGTTTCAATGCGCCATCCGCGCTCCGTCCGATCCGCGATGACCGATTGCGTTCCCCCCACCGGCTGCGCGGCGACGCCGCGCAGCGGCTACCGCAGCGTGCTGCGCCCGGGCCTGTTTGCCGGCCAGCTGCACTGGGTCACCGGCGGCGGCAGCGGCATCGGCCGCTGCGTGGCGCACGAGCTGGCCTCGCTCGGCGCCACCGTCGTCGTCAGCGGCCGCACGCAGGGCAAACTCGACGCGGTCGCCGCCGAGATCGCCGCCGACGGCGGACGCTGCCACACCATCGCCTTCGACATCCGCGACGAGGAGGCCGTCAAGGCCGGCGTCGCGCAGATCGTCACCGCGCACGGGCCGCTGGCCGGGCTCGTCAACAACGCCGGCGGGCAGTTCCCGTCGCCGCTGGAGGCGATCGGCAAGAAGGGCTTCGACGCCGTCGTCGCCAACAATCTCACCGGTGGCTTCCTGATGATGCGCGAGCTCTACACGCAGTGCATGCAGCAGCACGGCGGCGCCATCGTCAACATGACGGCCGACTTCCGCAACGGCATGCCCGGCATGGGCCACAGCGGCGCCGCACGCGCGGGCATGAGCAACCTGACGATGAGCGCGGCCTACGAATGGGCACCCGCCGGGGTGCGCGTCAACGCCGTGGCGCCGGGCTGGATCGCCTCCAGCGGCATGGACCGCTACGGGCCGGCGATGCGGCCGATCATCAGGCAGCTCAAGAGCCTGATCCCGCTCGGCCGCATGGGCGTCGAGGCCGAGGTCAGCAGCGTGATCTGCTTCCTGCTCTCGCCGGCGGCCGCCTTCGTCACCGGCGTCACGGTGCAGATCGACGGCGCGGCCTCGCTCGGCAGCGGGATCTTCCCGCTCGGCAAGGGCGGCCGCTCGACGGCGTTCGACGGCTTCCACCGTGCCGTCATCCCCGAAGTGCTGAAGGAATGACTGCGCTAGTCACGCGGCTGGCCCCCGCGTCGGCGGCCTTCGGCGCCAACGCCGCGCGCATGCACGAGCGGCTGGCGGAGGTGAAGCGACTCGAGGCGCTGGTGGTGGCCGAGTCGGCGCGCAAGCGCGAGCGCTTCGAGCAGCGCGGACAGCTGCTGCCGCGCGAGCGCGTGGCGCGCCTCGTCGACCGTGGCAGCGAGTTCCTCGAACTCAGTCCGCTCGCCGGCCTCGGCATGCACGACGACGACGGCAGGAAGAACGTGATGGGCGGCGGCAGCATCGTCGGCATCGGCGTCGTCGCCGGCAAGCGCGTGCTGATCTCGGCCAGCGACAGCGCGGTCAAGGGTGGCACCGTGCCGCCGATGGGACTGAAGAAGGCGCTGCGCGCGCAGGAGCTGGCGCGCGAGAACAAGCTGCCGCTCATCGCGCTGGTGGAAAGCGGCGGCGCCAATCTGCTCTACCAGGCCGAGATCTTCGTCGACGGCGGCCGCACCTTCGCCAACCAGGCGCGGCTGTCGGCCGCCGGCATCCCGCAGATCGCCGTCGTGCACGGCTCGTCCACCGCCGGCGGCGCCTACCTGCCGGGCCTGAGCGACTACGTGGTGCTTGTGCGCAAGCGCAGCAGCATCTACCTCGCGGGTCCGCCGCTGGTCAAGGCCGCCATCGGCGAGGACGCCAGCGACGAGGAACTCGGCGGCGCCGAGATGCATGCCTCGATCACGGGCCTCGGCGAGTACCTCGCCGAGAACGACGCCCATGCGATCGCCGTCGCGCGCGAGCTCGTCGACAAGCTGCCGTGGGACCTCGTGCCGCAGCGAGCGGCAGCGCCCGCACCGCTGTTCGATGTCGAAGAACTGATGGGCGTCGTGCCGGCCGACGAGCGCGAGCCGTACGACCCGCGCGAGGTCATCGCGCGGCTCGTCGATGGCTCGGACTTCCTCGAGTTCAAGGCCGCCTACGGCGCCGACACGGTCTGCGGCCACGCGCGCCTGTGCGGCCATGCCGTGGGCATCGTCGCCAACCACGGCCCGATCCAGCCCGAGGGCAGCACCAAGGCCGGCCAGTTCATCCAGCTCGCCGATCAGAGCGGCGTGCCGCTCGTCTTCCTGCAGAACACCAGCGGCTACATGGTCGGCAAGGCAGCCGAGCAGGCGGGCGCCATCAAGCACGGCAGCAAGATGATCCAGGCGGTGGCCAACGCGCGCGTGCCCCGGTTCACCGTCGTGCTCGGCGGCAGCTACGGCGCCGGCAACTACGGCATGTGCGGCCGCGGCTTCGACCCGCGCTTCATCTTCGCCTGGCCCACCGCGCGCACGGCCGTGATGGGCGGCGCCCAGGCGGCGCGCGTGATGGACATCGTCAACCGCAACAAGCTCGCCAAGATGGGCCAGCAGCCCGACGACGCGGCGCTGGCCGCGATGAGCGACGCGCTGCGCCGGCGCCTCGACGCCGAAAGCACCGCCCTGTTCGGCACCGCGCGCCTGTGGGACGACGGCCTGATCGACCCGCGCGACACGCGCCGCATCCTCGGCCTGTGCCTGGCGCTTGCCGTCGAGGCCGAGGCGCGCGTGCTGCGGCCCAACAGTTTCGGCGTGGCACGCCTGTAGCTAGCGACGCAGCTCACACCCAGGAGACCCCTCGATGAATTTCACCCCCGAACACCGCCAGCTCGAAGACACCGTGCTCAGGTTCTGTCGCGACGAGCTCAACCCGCACGTCGCCGAGTGGGAGCGCGCGCAGGAGTTCCCGAGCCACGAGGTCTTCAAGAAGCTCGGCCAGCTCGGCCTGCTGGGCCTGAAGTACCCCGAGGAATACGGCGGCGCGGGCCTGGACTTCAGCTACAGCATGGTGATGGCCGAGGCGCTGGGCGAGTGCAACTGCGGCGGCGTGCCGATGGCCATCGGCGTGCACACCGACATGTGCACGCCGGCGCTGGCGCGCTTCGGCTCGGACGAGCTGCGCAGGGAGTGGCTCGCGCCGTCGATCGCCGGCGACATGGTCGGCTGCATCGGCGTGAGCGAGCCCGGCGGCGGCAGCGACGTGGCCGCCGTCAGAACCAGCGCGCGCAAGGAGGGCGGCGACTATGTCGTCAACGGCACCAAGATGTGGATCACCAACGGCATGCAGGCCGACTGGTGCTGCCTGCTCGCCAACACCGGCGACGGCCCGCCGCACAAGAACAAGAGCCTCATCGTCGTGCCGATGGATGCAACGGGCATCACGAGGCAGAAGATCCGCAAGATCGGCATGGACAGCTCCGACACGGCGCAGCTGTTCTTCGACAACGTGCGCGTGCCGCGACGCAACCTGATCGGCCAGGAGGGTCTGGGCTTCACCTTCCAGATGCTGCAGTTCCAGGAGGAGCGGCTGTGGGCCGCGGCGAGCTCGCTGCGCGGCCTCGACCGCCTGATCGACCAGACCATCGAGTACACGCGCCAGCGCCAGGCCTTCGGCAAGCCCATCCTCGACAACCAGGTGGTGCACTTCCGCCTCGCCGAGCTGCGCACCGAGGTCGAGGCGCTGCGCGCGCTGACCTACCGCGCGGTGGAAATGTTCCTCAGCGGCAAGGACGTCACCAAGCTCGCCAGCATGGCCAAGCTCAAGTGCGGGCGCCTGTCGCGCGAGGTGGCCGACGCCTGCCTGCAGTACTGGGGGGGCATGGGCTTCACCTGGGACAACCCGATCAGCCAGGCCTATCGCGACACGCGGCTGGTCTCGATCGGAGGCGGCGCCGACGAGATCATGCTCGGCATCATCTGCAAGCTCGAGGGCACGCTGCCCAAGGGGGCGCATTGAACGGCAAGCCGCCACGCTCATGAGCGACGCTACGCGCCGCTACGAGACGCTCGCCGTGCGCCACGACGCCGGCGTGCTGCACCTGACGCTGGCCCGCCCGGCCGCGCGCAACGCGATGACGATGGCCATGGTGCTCGAACTGCAGCAGGCGCTCGCTACCGCCGAAGCCGACGGCCGCACGCGCGTCGTCGTGCTGCGCGGCGCCGGCGGTCACTTCAGTGCCGGTGCCGACCTGAAGGACATGGCCGGAGCACACGCGCGTCTGGCCGCCGACCCCGATGCCCTCGTCAAGGTCAACGCCGCCTTCGGCGAGCTGTGTGTCGCGTTCGACGACTCGCCGCTGGCCATCGTCGCGGTGGTCGAAGGCACGGTGATGGGCGGCGGCTTCGGGTTGGCTTGCGTCTGCGACGTGACGATCGCCGGCGACAGCGCCGTCTTCCGCCTGCCGGAAACCTCACTCGGTCTCGTGCCGGCGCAGATCGCGCCCTTTCTCGTCGCGCGGCTGGGCACCGCCCAGGCCAGGCGGCTGGCCGTCACCGGCGGGCGCATCGACGCACGGCAGGCGCTGGCCCTCGGGCTCGTGCACGAGGTGCACGCGGGCCAAGCGCTCGATGCGGCCATGGCGCGCGTGCTGCACGACATCTTGCAATGCGCCCCGGGCGCCATCGCAGCAACGAAGGCGCTGGTCGCCAGGGCACGGCTGCACGCGCCGGCAACGCTCGTGCAGCAGGCGGCCGAGGTGTTCTCGGCCGCCGCGCTGTCGGCCGAGGGCATCGAGGGACAGAGCGCGTTCCTGCAAAAGCGCAAGGCGAAGTGGATGCCGCCGTGAGCCTCTCGTCGTTCGCCAAGATCCTCGTCGCCAACCGCGGCGAGATCGCGTGCCGCGTCATGCGTACCGCGCACCGACTCGGCTATCGCACGGTGGCGGTGTTCTCCGAAGCCGACGCCGAGGCCCCCCATGTCGCGCTCGCCGACGAGGCCGTGTGCATCGGCGCCGCGCCCGCCTCGGCTTCGTACTTGAACATCGACGCCATCGTCGCCGCGGCCGGCAAGACCGGCGCCGGGGCGGTCCATCCGGGCTACGGCTTCCTTTCCGAGCGCGCGGAGTTCGCGCGCGCATGCGCCGCCGCCGGTCTCGTCTTCATCGGCCCGCCGCCCGAGGCCATCGAAGCGATGGGCGACAAGGCGGCAGCCAAACGCCGCATGCGTGCGGCAGGCGTGCCCTGCGTGCCGGGTTATCTGGGCGAAGACCAGAGCGACGCGCGCCTCGTCGCCGAAGCGCAAGCCCTCGGCGCGCCGCTGCTCGTCAAGGCGGTGGGCGGCGGCGGCGGGCGCGGCATGCGGCTGATCCGCGATGCGCGCGATCTGGCCGGGCTGCCGGCCCTGCTGGCCGCCGCGCGCCGCGAGGCCGCGAGCGCCTTCGGCGACGACCGGCTGATGCTCGAGCGCCTCGTCGAGAGCGGCCGCCACATCGAGATCCAGGTCTTCGCCGACGCGCACGGCCACGCCGTGCACCTGGGCGAACGCGACTGCACGGCGCAGCGGCGGCGGCAGAAGGTGATCGAGGAGGCGCCCTCGCCGGTGGTGAGTCGCGAGATGCGCGACGCGATGGGGCGCGACGCCGTCGCCGCCGCGCTCGCCGTCGGTTACCGCGGGGCCGGCACCGTCGAGTTCATCGTCGATGCCGGCCTGCAGCACTACTTCCTCGAGATGAACACGCGGCTGCAGGTCGAGCACCCGGTCACCGAGTGCCTCACCGGCTTCGACCTCGTCGAGTGGCAGCTGCGTGTGGCAGCGGGCGAGCCGCTCACGCACATGGTGCCGCGCCGGCAGGACGACATCCGCTTCGAGGGCCACGCCATCGAGGCGCGCCTGTATGCCGAGGATCCGTACGACGGCTTCAAGCCGCAGAGCGGGCGCATCACCGGATGGCGGCCCGAGGCGGCGCTAAGCGTTGGACACGGCACACGGCGAGGCGGCGTGCGCATCGATCACGGCATCGAAGAAGGCGGCGACATCACGCCGCACTACGACGCGATGGTGGCAAAGTTCATCGCCCACGGCCGTGACCGCGCCGACGCGATCCGGCGCCTGACGCGCGCGCTCGAGCAGACGCCGCTGTTCGGGCCCGCCAACAACGGCCGCTTCCTGCGCGACCTCGTGAACCACCCGCGTTTCGTCGACGCGACGATGACGACGAGCCTCATCGACGAGTGGGCCGCGAGCGGCGAGGCCCTCTTGCTGAGACCGCCGCCCGCCGACGACGCCTGGCGCATTGCCGCGGCCGTGCTTGCTGCAGGCGCGGCCGGACGGCCCGCCAGCGTCTCGAGCTTCGACCTCACGCTCGAGTGCGGCGACGCCAAGCGCACGCTGCGTGCGCCGCCCGCCGCAGTGCTGGTCGAATCGCTCGCGGCGGGCGTGCTGCGCGTGTCCATCGACGGTGTGCACCGGCGCCTCGTCGCCGTGCAGACCGGCGCCACGTTGCAGCTCGCGCTCGACGGCGCCGTCTTCACGTTCCGCGAGCCCTCGCCGCTGCCGGCCGCCGACAGCGCGAGCGACCCGCGCCGGGGCCGTGCGCCGGTGGCCGGCGTCGTCGCACAGGTGGCGGTCGCCGTGGGCGACGTCGTCGCCGCGGGCCAGCCGCTCGTTTGCGTCGAGGCGATGAAGATGGAGATGTGGCTGCACGCCGGCGCCGCCGGCATCGTGACGGCCGTGCACGCGGCGCCGCGCGCCAGCGTGGCCGCGGGCACGCTGCTCGTCGAGCTGGAGATCCGCGATGAGTGACCGCGACAATGTCATCCTGACCTGCGCCCTCACCGGTGTGCTCACCGATCCGCGGCAGCACCCGGTGCCGGTGACGCCGGTGCAGATGGCGGCCGAGGCGCGCGACGCGTTCAACGCCGGCGCCAGCGTCATG
>JAGWTJ010000082.1 GCA_028869005.1 Burkholderiales bacterium
ACCTTGGGCACCGTGCACTCGGCGTAGGCGTACAGCAGCTTGGCGCCGTGCTTGATGATGCCGCCGTACTCCTGCGCCGTGCCGGGCATGAAGCCGGGCACGTCGACGAAGGTGACGACGGGGATGTTGAAGGCGTCGCAAAAGCGCACGAAGCGCGCCGCCTTGATGCTGCTCTTGATGTCCAGGCAGCCGGCCAGCACCATCGGGTTGTTGGCGACCAGGCCCACCGTCTGGCCCTCCATGCGGCCGAAGCCGATGACGATGTTCTTGGCGTGCTCGGGCTGCAGCTCGAAGAAGTCGCCGTCGTCGACGACCTTGAGGATCAGCTCCTTGATCTCGTAGGGCTGGTTCGGATTGGCGGGCACCAGCGTATCGAGGCTCATGTCGAGGCGGTCGGCGCGGTCGCCGCCCAGGCGCACCGGCGGCTGGTCGCGGTTGTTGAGCGGCAGGTAATTGAACAGGCGCCGCAGCATCAGGAGCGCTTCGACGTCGTTTTCGAGCGCGAGGTCGGCGACGCCGCTCCTGGCGCTGTGCGTGGTCGCGCCGCCGAGTTCCTCGGCGCTGACCTCCTCGTGCGTCACCGTCTTCACGACCTCGGGTCCGGTCACGAACATGTAGCTCGAGTCCTTGACCATGAAGATGAAGTCGGTCATCGCCGGCGAGTACACGGCGCCGCCGGCGCACGGGCCCATGATGAGACTGATCTGCGGGATCACGCCCGAGGCCAGCACGTTGCGCTGGAAGACCTCGGCGTAGCCGCCGAGCGAGGCCACGCCTTCCTGGATGCGCGCCCCGCCCGAGTCGTTGAGGCCGATCACCGGCGCGCCCACCTTCATCGCCTGGTCCATGATCTTGCAGATCTTCTCGGCATGCGCTTCCGACAGCGCGCCGCCGAAGACCGTGAAGTCCTGGCTGAAGACGAAGACGAGGCGGCCGTTGATGGTGCCGTAGCCGGTGACCACGCCGTCGCCCGGGATCCGTTGCTCGGCCATGCCGAAATCGGCCGAGCGGTGCTCGACGAACATGTCCCATTCCTCGAACGTGTCGGCATCGAGCAGCAACTCGAGCCGCTCGCGCGCGGTGAGCTTGCCCTTGGCATGCTGCGCGTCGATGCGTCTGGCGCCTCCGCCCAGCCGCGCTGCGGCACGCTTGGTCTCGAGCTCTTCGATGATGTCGGGCATGGTGTGTTCCGGTTCGGATCAGTTCACGAGGTCGAGCAGCCGGCGCGCGGCCACCGAGGGTGCCAGCGTGCCGGCGCGCACCTGCGCGGCGAGCGCCGGCAACGCGGCACGCACCGCGGGATGCTCTCGAAAGCGCTGCCGCAGGCCGGAGTCGATGCGCTCCCACATCCAGGCCTGGTCCTGGGCGTGGCGCTGCGCGAGCAGCACGCCGGTTCGTTCCCGCAACTCGCGGCAGCGCGTCACGGCGTCCCAGAACGGCTCGATGCCGCTGCCGTCGCGCGCGCTCGCCTGCAGCACCTCGGTGCGCCAGGCGTCGGCAGCGCGCTGCGGAAGCTCGCGCGCAACATGCCCGCCGAGCAGACGCAACGCGCCGACGATCTGCGCTTGCGCGCGCAGCGCGGCAGCGGCATCGAGGTCGGCCTTGTTGACGACCACCAGGTCGGCCAGTTCCATCACGCCCTTCTTGATGGCCTGCAGATCGTCGCCGGCGTTGGGCAGCAGCAGCAGCACGAAGATGTCGGTCATGCCGGCCACCGCGACCTCGCTCTGGCCGACGCCGACGGTCTCGACGATGACGATGTCGTGGCCGGCTGCCTCGCAGGCGAGCATCGCCTCGCGCGTCTTCTCGGCGACGCCGCCGAGGTTGCCGGCCGACGGGCTCGGGCGGATGAAGGCGCGCGGGTGCGCTGCCAGCTTCACCATGCGCGTCTTGTCGCCGAGGATCGAGCCGCCGCTGAGGCTCGACGACGGATCGACGGCCAGCACCGCGAGCCGGTGGCCGCGCTCGACGAGGAACAGTCCCAGCGCCTCGATGAAGGTGCTCTTGCCGACGCCCGGCACGCCGCTCACGCCCAGGCGCAGCGAGCGGCCCGCGTGCGGCAGCAGCGCGCCGAGCAGCGCGTCGGCGCGCGCGCGGTGATCGGCGCGCGTGGACTCGAGCAGCGTGATGGCCTTGGCCAGCGCGCGCCGGCGCCGCGCTTTGTCGCTGCCGAGCAGGTCGGCGAGCAGCGCGCTCGCGCCGGCCTGCGCTGCCGCTTCGGCGGCCGCGGGCGCGCTGGCGCTCGACGGCGCGCGAGGCGATGCCGACATCGCGGCTACCCCAGCGCCTGCCTGATCTGCTCGAGCACGTCCTTGGCGCTGGCCGGGATCGGCGTGCCCGGCCCGTAGATCCCCTTGACGCCGGCACGGCGCAGGAACTCGTGATCCTGCTCGGGAACGACGCCGCCGACGAAGACCACGATGTCGTCGCCGCCCAGCCGCCTCAACTCCGCGATCACGGCCGGCACCAGCGTCTTGTGCCCGGCGGCCAGCGTCGAGACGCCAACGGCGTGCACGTCGTTCTCGATCGCCTGGCGCGCGCATTCCTCGGGCGTCTGGAACAGCGGCCCGATGTCGACATCGAAACCGAGGTCGGCGAACGCGGTGGCCACCACCTTGGCGCCGCGGTCGTGGCCATCCTGGCCGAGCTTGGCGATCATCACACGCGGCCTTCGGCCCTGCTGCTCGGCGAACGCGGCGATCTCGGCGGCGAGCCGGGCCCAGCCCTCGGCGCCGTCGTAGGCGGCGGCGTACACGCCGCTCACCTTCTGGATGTCGGCCTGGTGGCGGCCGAAGACCTGTTCGAGTGCATCGCTGACTTCCCCCACGGTGGCACGGGCGCGCACGGCATCGATGGCCAGCGCGAGCAGGTTGCCCTGACCGCTCGCGGCGCACGCGCCGAGTGCGGCCAGCGCGCGCTGCACGCGCTCGCCGTCGCGCTCCTTGCGGATGCGCGCCAGGCGCGCGATCTGGCCGGCGCGCACCTCGACGTTGTCGATCTCGCGGATGGCTATGTGTTCTTGCGCGTCGGCGCGGTACTTGTTGACGCCGACGATGACGTCACGGCCGCTGTCGATGCGCGCCTGCTTCTCGGCGGCGCTGGCCTCGATCTTCAGTTTGGCCCAGCCGGAATCGACGGCGCGCGTCATGCCGCCCATGGCCTCGACCTCGTCGAGGATGGACTGCGCCCGGTCGGCCATCTGCTGCGTCAGCGTCTCCATCATGTAGCTGCCGGCCCAGGGGTCGACCACGCTCGTGATGTGCGTCTCCTCCTGCAGGATGAGCTGCGTGTTGCGCGCGATGCGCGCGCTGAACTCGGTGGGCAGCGCGATCGCTTCGTCGAAGCTGTTGGTGTGCAGCGACTGCGTGCCGCCGAACACCGCGGCCATCGCCTCGACGGTGGTGCGCACGACGTTGTTGTACGGGTCCTGCGCGGCCAGGCTCCAGCCCGAGGTCTGGCAATGGGTGCGCAGCATCTGACTCTTGGGGCTCTTTGCGCCGAAGCCCTGCATGATGCGGCACCACAGCAGCCGCGCGGCGCGCATCTTGGCGATCTCGAGATAGAAGTTCATGCCGATCGCCCAGAAGAACGACAGCCGGCCGGCGAACGCGTCGACGTCGAGCCCCTTGGCCAGCGCCGTCTTCACGTACTCCTTGCCGTCGGCCAGCGTGAACGCGAGCTCGAGCGCCTGGTTCGCGCCGGCCTCCTGCATGTGGTAGCCGGAGATCGAGATCGAGTTGAACTTCGGCATCCTTCTCGCCGTGTACTCGATGATGTCGCCAACGATGCGCATCGACGGCGCCGGCGGGTAGATGTACGTGTTGCGGACCATGAATTCCTTGAGGATGTCGTTCTGGATGGTCCCGGACAACTGCGCCTCGGCCACGCCCTGCTCTTCGGCAGCGACGATGTAGCCGGCCAGCACCGGCAGCACGGCGCCGTTCATGGTCATGCTCACGCTCACCTTGTCCAGCGGGATGCCGTCGAACAGGATCTTCATGTCCTCGACGCTGTCGATGGCCACGCCGGCCTTGCCGACGTCGCCGGCGACGCGCGGGTGGTCGCTGTCGTAGCCGCGGTGCGTGGCGAGGTCGAAGGCCACGCTCACGCCCTGGCCGCCGGCCGCCAGGCTCTTGCGGTAGAAGGCGTTGCTGTCCTCGGCGGTGGAAAAGCCCGCGTACTGACGGATGGTCCAGGGCCGCACCGCGTACATCGTGGCCTGCGGGCCGCGCACGAAAGGCGCGAAGCCTGGCAGCGTGTCGGCGGCGGGCAAGGCCGCGACGTCGGCCGCGGTGTACAGCGGCTTGACGCGCAGGCCCTCGGGCGTGTGCCAGTCGAGCGCTGCGACATCGCCGCCCGGCACCGAGCGGGCGGCGGCCTGCTGCCACTCGGCTAGCGTGGCAGGCGCGGATTCAGCGGGGCTCGTCATCGGTGCGCTCCTGGTCGAGGCGAGGCGGGCGGCGGCACCGGTCGCACGGGTCGCGCCGGTCGGCCTTGCTGCTCGCCGATCATTATGCATAATTATAAATGCAGAACCATCGCCAAGCTGACAAGCTCGCCCGCCGCCGTGAACACGCTCGCGCCGACCCCACCGCACGCCCTTGCGCCGCGCGCGCTGTACCAGGACGTGGCCGAGCGGCTGCGTCAGCAGATCTTCGCGCGCGAGCTCGAGCCCGGCAGCTGGATCGACGAGCAGAAGGTCGCCGCCGCGTACGGCATCAGCCGCACGCCACTGCGCGAGGCGCTCAAGGTGCTGGCCGTCGAGGGCCTGGTGACGATGAAGGTGCGCCGCGGCGCCTACGTCAGCGAGATGTCGCCCGACGACGTGCGGCAGATCTATCATCTGCTCGGCGTGCTGGAATCCGACGCGGCGGCCGACGCAGCGACAATGGCCAGCGACGAACAACTCGCGGGCCTCGAGCAGATGCACGACGGGCTCGAGAGGTTGGCGCACCAGCGCGAGGCCTTCTTCGCCGCCAACGAACGCTTCCATCTGGCGCTGCTCGACGCCGCCGGCAACCGCTGGCGGCGCCAGATCGTCGTCGACCTGCGCAAGATGATGAAGCTCAACCGCCACCACTCGCTGTTCAAGCAGGGACGGTTGGCCGATTCGCTGGCCGAACATCGCGCGCTGATGCGGGCCATCGCGGCGCGTGACGGCGCGCGCGCCGCCGACGTCATGCGCCGGCACTTCACGCGCGGCCTGGAGGCGGCGCGTCCGTGAGCGATCGGCCCGCCGTGCCCGGCCACCCCGCCGACCAGCGCGCGGCGCCGCGCCGCAACGTCATCGTGCCGGTGACGGTGGTGGCCGCCGACGGCCGACGCCTGGTCGGCCGCACGCTCGACGTGTCGGCCGTCGGGCTCGGCCTCACGCTGCCGGAGAACGTCCATCTAGGCAGCGTCGTGGCCGCTGCCTTGGACCTGCCGACGCAGAAGTTCGGCGTGCTGGCGGTGCGCGCCAGCGGCCGCGTCGCCTACAGCGCCCTGCAACCCAAGACCGGCGCCTACCGCATCGGGCTGCAGTGGCTGACGATCTCCGAGGGCACGCTGCGTGGGTTACGCGCCTACAGCATCGGCGGTCCGGGCTACTGAGCCAGGGCCGCTCGCGTCGAGCTTCAGCGCGCCGCGACCGGCTTCACGTCGCGACGCGGCGAGCCCGAGTAAAGCTGGCGCGGACGGCCGATCTTGTATTCGGGGTCGGCGATCATCTCGTTGAGCTGCGCGATCCAGCCGACCGTGCGCGCCAGCGCGAAGACGGCCGTGAACAGGCTGATCGGGATGCCGAGCGCCCGCTGCACGATGCCCGAGTAGTAATCGACGTTCGGGTACAGCTTGCGCGACACGAAGTAGTCGTCCTCGAGCGCGATCTTCTCGAGCGCCATCGCCAGCTTGAACAGCGGATCGTCGTGCAGCCCGAGTTCGTTCAGCACCTCGTGGCAGGTCTCGCGCATGAGCTTGGCGCGCGGGTCGTAGTTCTTGTAGACGCGGTGGCCGAAGCCCATCAGCTTGACCTTGGAGTCCTTCTCCTTGACCTGCTTGATGAAGTCGCCGATCTTCTCCACGCCGCCCATCTTCTGGATGTCGCCCAGCATGTTCAGGCACGCCTCGTTGGCGCCGCCGTGCGCCGGGCCCCACAGGCAGGCCACGCCGGCGGCGATGGCGGCGAACGGGTTGGTGCCCGAGCTGCCGCACAGGCGCACCGTCGAGGTCGACGCGTTCTGCTCGTGGTCGGCGTGCAGGATGAAGATGCGGTCGATGGCGCGCACCAGCACGTCGTTGGGCGCGTAGTCCTCGCACGGCGTGGCGAACATCATGCGCATGAAGTTCGCGCTGTAGCTCAGGTTGTTGCGCGGATACGCATAGGGCTGGCCGACACCGTACTTGTGGGCCATCGCCACCAGCGTCGGCATCTTGGCGATCAAGCGGTGCGCGGAGATCTCGCGGTGGCGCGCGTTATGCACGTCGGTGCTGTCGTGATAGAAGGCCGACAGCGCCCCCACCAGGCCGGTGAGCACGGCCATCGGGTGCGCGTCGCGCCGAAAGCCGCGCAGGAAGAACTGCATCTGCTCGTTGACCATCGTGTGATAGGTGATGGTCTTGACGAACTTGGTGCGCTGCTCGGCGTTGGGCAGGTCGCCGTACAGCAGCAGATGGCACACCTCGAGGAAGTCGCACTGCTGGGCGAGCTGCTCGATCGGGTAGCCGCGGTACAGCAGTTCGCCCTTGTCGCCGTCGATGTAGGTGATGGCCGAGTTGCAGCTCGCGGTGCTGAGAAAGCCCGGGTCGTAGGTGAACTTGCCGCTTTGCGCGTAGAGCTTGCGGATGTCGATCACGTCCGGACCGATGCTGCCCTTGTAGATGGGCAGCTCCATGCTCGGGCTGCCGTCGCTGAACGACAGGGTGGCTTTGACTTCGGAGGGGGTCATGGTCACGGGCCTTTCATTGGGGGATCGCCGCCGCAGGGGTCGGCGGCCGGCGCAGCAACGCCAGCAACTCGCGTATCGCAAGCGTATCGAACGGGCCCTGTGGCTCCTTGCGCCTGAGCAAGAGATCGAGCAGATCGTTGTCGGGCAGCTCCATCAACGCTTCCAGCGCCGCCGCCTGCTGCGCGGTGATCGTGTCCTCGTGCCGACGGAAGAAACGCTCGATGAACAGGTCGTTCTCGAGCAACCCGCGACGGCAGCGCCACTTGAGGCGGCCGAGCGAAGGCGGGTCGAGCCGTTCGGGCATGGGCGTCGCTCAGACGGCCCGGCGGACCATCATTTCCTTGATCTTGCTGATGGCGCGCGACGGGTTGAGCCCCTTCGGGCAGACGTCGACGCAGTTCATGATGTCGTAGCAGCGATAGAGGCGGTACGGGTCGGCCAGGTTGTCCAGCCGCGCCCCGGTGGCCTCGTCGCGGCTGTCGGCGAGGAAGCGGTAGGCCTGCAGCAGCCCGGCCGGACCGACGTACTTGTCCGGGTTCCACCAGAAGCTCGGGCACGCGGTGCTGCAGCAGGCGCACAGGATGCACTCGTACAGGCCATCGAGTTCCTCGCGCTCCTCGGGCGACTGGCGCCGCTCCTTCTCGGGCGGCGGCGTGTCGTTGATGAGGTAGGGCTTGATCGAGTGGTACTGGTCGAAGAACTGCGTCATGTCGACGATCAGGTCGCGCACCACCGGCAGGCCCGGCAGCGGCTTGAGCACGATCGTCTCGGGCAGCGTGCGCATGTTGGTCAGGCACGCCAGGCCGTTCTTGCGGTTGATGTTCATCGCGTCCGAGCCGCACACGCCCTCGCGGCAGCTGCGGCGGAAGGCGAGCGTCGGATCCTGCGCCTTGAGCTTGATCAGCGCGTCGAGCAGCATGCGCTCCGAGCCGTCGAGTTCGACGCTGTAGCTCTGCATGCGCGGCTTGTCGTCCTGGTCGGGGTCGTAGCGGTAGATCTGGAAGTTGCGGCGGGTCATGGCTCGGGCAGTTCGATGCGTGCGGACAGGTGCAGCGGCGGACGGTACGCAGCTAGAAGGTGCGCACCTTGGGCGGGATGGATTCGACCGTGAGCGGCGTCATCGTCACCGGTTTGTATTCGAGGCGGTTGCCCTCGGCGTACCACAGCGTGTGCTTGAGCCAGTCGCGGTCGTTGCGGCCGAGCGGGAACTCGGGGTCGTCGGCGCCGCGCTCGTAGTCCTCGACGGTGTGCGCGCCGCGGCACTCGTGGCGCGCCGCCGCCGAGGTCATCGTCGCCTGCGCGACCTCGATCAGGTTCTCGACTTCGAGCGCCTCGACGCGCGCGGTGTTGAAGACGCGGCTCTTGTCGGCCAGGCCGACGGCGTCGACGCGCGCGCGCAGCGCGTTGATCGCGTGCACGCCCTGGTCCATCGTGGCCTGCGTGCGGAACACGCCGGCGTGCGTCTGCATCGTGGTGCGGATGTCGCCGGCCACGTCCTGCGCGTACTCGCCGGCCTTGGCGCCGTCGAGCCGCGCCAGCCGCGCCAGGCTGCGCTCGGCGGCGTCCTTGGGCAGCGGCTTGAATGTCTCGGGCCCCTTGCGCACGGTCTCGACGACATGGTTGCCCGCGCTCTTGCCGAACACCAGCAGGTCGAGCAGCGAATTCGTGCCGAGGCGGTTCGCGCCGTGCACGCTGACGCACGAGCATTCGCCCACCGCGTACAGGCCGCCGACGACGGCGTTGGGCACGCCGCCCCTGGGCACCACCACCTGCCCGTGCAGATTGGTCGGCACGCCGCCCATCTGGTAGTGGATGGTCGGCACCACGGGAATCGGCTCCTTCGTGATGTCGACGTTGGCGAAGTTGTGGCCGATCTCGAGCACGCTGGGCAGCCGCTTGTGGATGGTGTCGGCGCCCAGGTGCGTCATGTCGAGCTGGATGTAGTCCTTGTTCGGACCGCAGCCGCGCCCTTCCTTGATCTCCTGGTCCATGCAGCGGCTGACGAAGTCGCGCGGCGCCAGGTCCTTGAGGGTCGGTGCGTAGCGTTCCATGAAGCGCTCGCCGTTGCTGTTGCGCAGGATCGCGCCCTCGCCGCGGCAGCCCTCGGTGAGCAGCACGCCGGCGTTGTGCACGCCGGTGGGGTGGAACTGCCAGAACTCCATGTCCTCGAGCGGGATGCCGGCGCGCGCCGCCATGCCCAGGCCGTCGCCGGTGTTGATGTAGGCATTGGTGCTGGCGGCGTAGATGCGGCCGGCGCCGCCGGTGGCCAGCATCGTCACCTTGGCCTCGAGGAGGTGGACGTCGCCGGTCTCCATCTCGAGCGCGACCACGCCGAGCACGTCGCCTTCGGCGTCGCGGATGAGGTCGAGCGCCATCCACTCGACGAAGAAGTTGGTGCGCGCGCGCACGTTCTGCTGGTACAGCGTGTGCAGCATCGCGTGGCCGGTGCGGTCGGCGGCGGCGCAGGCGCGCTGCACGGGCTTCTCGCCGTAGTTGGCGGTGTGGCCGCCGAACGGGCGCTGGTAGATCGTGCCGTCGGGATTGCGGTCGAACGGCATGCCGAAGTGCTCGAGCTCGTAGACCACGTGCGGCGCCTCGCGGCACATGAACTCGATGGCGTCCTGGTCGCCCAGCCAGTCGCCGCCCTTGACGGTGTCGTAGAAGTGGTAGTGCCAGTTGTCCTCGGCCATGTTGCCCAGGCTGGCGCCGATGCCGCCCTGTGCCGCCACCGTGTGGCTGCGCGTCGGGAAGACCTTGGTCAGCACCGCCACGTTGAGGCCGGCGCGCGCCAGCTGCAGCGAGGCGCGCATGCCGGAGCCGCCGGCTCCGACGATGACGACGTCGAATCGACGCTTGGGAAGGCTAGCCACGTTCACAGTCTCCAGAGCACCTGCACGGCCCAGCCCATGCAGCCGAGCAGCCAGGTGATCGCCGCGGCCATCAGCACCAGGCGCACGCCGATCGGTTTGACGTAATCCATGAAGATGTTGCGCACGCCGATCCAGGCGTGCCAGCCGAGCGCGACGAGGGTGGCGAAGGTCAGCACCTTCATCCACTGCGCGGCGAAGATGCCGGCCCACTTGTCGTAGCCGAGCGGCCCGGGCGCCAGCAGTTGCAGGAGCAATACCAGCGTGAAGAGCGCCATCAGTGCGGCGCTGAAGCGCTGCGCGAGCCAGTCGCTCACGCCGTAGTGCGCGCCGACGACGGTGCGCCTTCTTCCGTAGTTCACAGACATGGCCGCCTCTCCGTCGTTCAGTACAGGCCGAACAGCTTGCCGGCCAGGCCGACCGTCAGCGCCAGGCTGATCACGAGCGTGGCCGCCGCCGTGTGGCGGCCCTGGTCCTTGCTCATGCGGTGCGTCACATCCATCCACATGTGACGCAGCCCGGCCAGTGCGTGATGCAGGTAGGCCCAGATGAGCGCCAGCACGACCAGCTTGACCAGCACCGCCGGCACGACGCCGATGCCGGCGACGAAGGCGTTGGCGAAGCGCTCGTAGCTGCTCTCGGTGCTGACGCTGCCGTCGAACATCCAGATCACGAACGGCAGCAGCACGAAGATCAACGCGCCGCTGGCGCGATGCAGGATCGACACCAGCGCCGCCAGCGGCATGCGGTACTGCAGCGCGTTGGTCAGATGCATCTGACCGGGTCGCACCTTGCTCGTGGGGTTCGTCGTCTCGGGCATGGCGGGCTCTCGAAGAAGCCGTGGGAGAACCGTGGGAGTTTATTGCAACGCAGCGACCTTGCCCGGACCTTGCCCGCAGCGCGCCGCTTGCCTGCGCGGCCGGTTCAAATCACTTCGTTGCGATAGTGGTGGGCGTCTGTCCGGTACAGGCCGCGGCGCAGTTCGACCGGGCGCGCACCGTAGGTGAACGAGCGCCGCTCGACCTGCAGCAGCGGCGCGCCGACGGCGACGCCGAGCAGCGCGGCGTCCTCTTGCGTTGCCGCCACGGCGCGGATCTTCTCCTCGGCGCGGACCATGTGAACGGAGAACTCGGCCTCGAACAGGCGATACAGCGGCCCGTGCCATTGCGCCAGCAGCTCGGCGTCGAGGCGAGCGAACAGCGCGGCCGGCAGCCACAGGTCGTCCAGCACCAGCGGCTGCGCGCCCTCGAGCAGCAGCCGCCGCACCTCGATCACCGCGTCGCCGCCGGCCAGTTCGAGGGCACGCGCCACGCCGGGCGTGGCACGCATGCGCCGGCACTCGAGCAGCCGGCGCTCGAGGCGCGGCATGCGGGCGCCGCCGTCGGGCGCCAGGCGCAGGAAGCGATAGCGCGTGCCTTCTTCGGCGTGCGTCGCGACGAAGGTGCCCTTGCCCTGGCGGCGCACGAGCAGATTCTCCTGCGCCATCTCGTCGATGGCCTTGCGCACCGTGCCCTGGCTGACCTTGAAGCGCGCCGCCAGTTCGGTCTCGCTCGGTATCGCCTGTCCGGGCTGCCACTCGCCGAACTGCAGGCTGCGCAAGAGCAGCCCCTTGATCTGCTGGTACAGCGGGCTGAACGCTGGCGCCTCGGCTGCGGCGGGCAAAGCGCCACGGCGCTCGTCCGAGCGAACTTGCGAGTGCGCCTCGGCTGCGACCAGCGCGTGCTTGGAGTCCGGCATGAACGCATTGTCTTGCATAAGACATAAGAGTCGCGTCAGCGCCCCTCGGTAGAATCCCCGGCATTTCCACGAGGAGAACGACGTGAGCAAGAAGCCCGTTCGCGTGGCCGTCACCGGCGCTGCCGGCCAGATCGGCTATGCCATCCTGTTCCGCATCGCCAGCGGCCAGATGCTCGGCAACGACCAGCCGGTGATCCTGCAACTGCTCGAGATCCCCGACGAGAAGGCGCAGAAGGCGCTCAAGGGCGTGATGATGGAACTCGAGGACTGCGCCTTCCCGCTGCTGGCGGGCATGGAGGGTCATGCGAGCGCCGACACCGCGTTCAAGGACACCGACTACGCGCTGCTGATCGGCGCGCGCCCGCGCGGCCCGGGCATGGAACGCTCGGACCTGCTGGCGGCCAACGCGCAGATCTTCACCGCGCAGGGTCGTGCGCTGGACAAGGCCGCCAGCCGCGACGTCAGGGTGCTGGTGGTGGGCAACCCGGCCAACACCAACGCCTACATCGCGATGAAGAGCGCGCCCAGCCTGCCGCGCGCCAACTTCACGGCCATGCTGCGCCTGGACCACAACCGCGCGGTGAGCCAGATCGCGATCAAGACCGGCAAGCCGATTTCGGCGATCCGCAAGATGTGCGTCTGGGGCAACCACTCGCCGACGATGTACGCCGACTACCGCTTCGCCACCGTCGACGGCCAGAGCGTGAAGGACATGATCGGCGACCCGGCCTGGAACAAGGACGTGTTCCTGCCCACCGTCGGCAAGCGCGGCGCGGCCGTGATCGAGGCACGCGGAATGAGTTCGGCGGCGTCGGCTGCCAACGCGGCCATCGGCCACATGCGCGACTGGGCGCTCGGCACCGGCGGCGAGTGGGTGACGATGGGCGTGCCGAGCAATGGCGAATACGGCATCCCGCAGGACCTCGTGTTCGGCTACCCCGTGACCTGCGAAGGCGGCAAGTACCGCATCGTCGAGGGCCTGCCGATCGACGAGTTCAGCAAGGGCTGCATCGACAAGACGCTGGCCGAGTTGCTCGGCGAGCGCGACGGCGTCAAGCAGCTGCTGTGAGGCACTGCCGCCGCTGAGGCCGCGTCGGGGGCGTCCTGCGGGGCGCCCTCGGTCATTCCGGGCCCGCACGAGGACATCGCATGACCGCTGCCCTGCATCCGCGCGCCGCGCTGTTCGAACCCGAGGAGGCCGTGGCGCCTGCGCTGCCGGTGTGCGACCACTACAGCGGCGTCGAGCCGCGCATGAGCAAGAGCCTGGCGCTGCAGGCCGAGCTGGGGCCGCTGTTCGACGTCACGCTCGACAACGAGGATGGCGCGCCGGTCGGCGGCGAGGTCGAGCATGCGCACCTGATCGCCGCACTGCTGGTGTCGCCGGCGAACCGCTTCGGGCGCGTCGGTGTGCGGCTGCTGCCGTTCGCTCACGCGCGTTTTCACGACGTGCTGGCGGTCGTCGCCCGCGCAGCCAGGGCACCCGCTTACCTCATGCTGCCCAAGGCGCGCGGCGTCGACGACGTGCGCGCGGCGGCGCAGGCGATCGATCTGGTCGGCGCCGGCGCGGTGCCGCTGCACGCGCTCGTGGAGACGCACGGCGCGCTCGCCGACGTGGCGGCGATCGCGGCCCACCCTCGCATCGAATCGCTGTCGTTCGGACTGATGGACTTCGTCTCCGCGCACCGCGGCGCGATCCCGCGCTCGGCGATGGACGCCGAAGGCCAGTTCAGCCATCCGCTGGTGCGGCGCGCCAAGCTCGAAATCGCGGCCGCCTGCCACGCCCACGCCAAGGTGCCGTCGCACAGCGTCGTCACCGAACTGCAGGATGCGGCGGCGATCGGCCGCGCCGCACAGCGCGCTGCCGCCGAACTGGGCTACACGCGCATGTGGAGCATCCACCCGGCGCAGATCCGTCC
>JAGWTJ010000342.1 GCA_028869005.1 Burkholderiales bacterium
CGACGCCAACGCCAACGCCAACGCCAACGCCAACGCCAACGCCAACGCCAACGCCGAACGCGACCACGCGCCGAGCGCTGGTTCTCCTGCCCTACGGGATAGCCCGAAGGGCGTACCCCCGGGCATGCCCCGATGAATCCGGCCGGCAGCGCGGCCGATGATCGCGGCCTCGACCGCAAGGAGCCCCATCCGATGAGCACCCGACGTGACATGCTGGCCGCGAGCCTGCGCGTCGCCGGCCTGCTGGCCGCCGCCGGCCTCGTGCCGCGCGCCGCGCTGGCGGCATGGAACGCCGCCGCCTTCGAGGCCAAGAGCCTCGCCGACGCGACCAAGGCCTTCGGCGGCAGCGCGCCGGTCGCCAGCAACGCCGTCACCATCACCGGCCCCGACATCGCCGAGAACGGTGCCGTCGTACCGGTCGGCTGCGCGACGACGCAGGCCGGCGCGACGCGGCTGCTGCTGCTGGTCGAGAAGAACCCCAACGTGCTGGCCGCCATGTTCGACCTGAGCGACAGCGTCGAGCCGAGCTTCAACACGCGCGTGAAGATGAGCCAGTCGTCCAACGTCTATGCGGTGGCGATGACCGGCGACGGCAAGGTTCTGTACGCGCACAAGGAGATCAAGGTCACTTTGGGCGGCTGCGGCGGCTGAGCATCAGGCAAACGAGGAGAAAGACATGGCAGACCCGATGCGCATCCGCGCCCAGGCGCAAGGCGACAAGACCACCGTGCGCGTGCTGATGAGCCACGAGATGGAAACCGGCCAGCGCAAGGACGCGGCCGGCAAGGTGATCCCCGCCTGGTTCATCCAGGAAGTCAGCGCCACCCACAACGGCAAGCCGGTGATGAGCGCGCAGTGGGGCCCCTCGGTGGCGAAGAACCCCTTCCTGCAGTTCACGCTCAAGGGCGCCAAGGCCGGCGACAAGATCGCGATCAGCTGGAAGGACAACCGCGGCGACACCCGCAGCGACGAAGCCACCGTCAGCTGAGCCGAGGCCGACACCATGCGACGCCTGCTTCTCACCACTGCGCTGGCAGCCGCCTGCGCCAGCGCCTACGCGCAGAAGAGCACCGCCGACGGCATCGCCGAATACCGCGCGATGCTCGCCGACGGCAACCCGTCCGAACTCTTCGAAGCCAAGGGCGAGGAGCTCTGGGCGAAGAAGCGCGGCCCCAAGAACGCCTCGCTCGAACGCTGCGACCTCGGCAAGGGGCCGGGCGTGGTGAAGGGCGCGTGGGTCGAACTGCCGCGCTGGTTTGCCGATACGAACAAGGTGCAGGATCTCGAGTCGCGCCTGCTCACCTGCATGGAGACGCTGCAGGGCCTGAACGCCGCCGAGATCGCCAAGACGCCCTTCGGCCGCGGCGAGCAGGCCAACATGGAGGCGCTGGCGGCCTGGATCTCGGCCGAGTCGCGCGGCAGCCGCATGAACCTGCCGCAGGGCCACGCCGAGGAGCGCCGCATGTACGAGCTCGGCAAGCGCGCCTTCTTCTTCCGCGGCGGGCCGATGGACTTCTCCTGCGCCTCCTGCCACGGCGAGGAGGGCAAGCGCATCCGCCTGCAGGACCTGCCCAACCTGACCAAGAACCCCGGCGACGGCATCGGCTTCGCGGCCTGGCCGGCCTACCGCGTCTCCAGCGGCGAGCTGTGGAGCATGCAGCGGCGCCTGAACGACTGCTACCGTCAGCAGCGCTTCCCCTACCCCGGCTACGCGTCGGACGTGACCATCGCGCTGGGCGTCTACATGGGCGTCAACGCCAAGGGCGCCGAGGCCATCGCACCGGCCATCAAGCGCTGAGGAAGACCATGCTCAACAAGACTCTGACTCTCGCCGCCGCCGGGCTCGCCGCGGCCCTCGTGGTGGCCGGCTGCGCCACGGCACCCTCGAGCGCCGAGCTCGACCAGCAGGCGCTGGCCATGCTCAAGGCCTCGTTCCGCGACCAGGGCATCGCCAAGGTCGACCGGCTGAACCAGGATCTCGGCCAGAAGGCCTGCTCCTCCGACAAGCCGCCCGCGGAAGGCGTGGCCAGGCAGATCGAGGCCGAGGCGCTGGCCGGCATCCGCTGGCCCGAGGGCGGCCGCTACCTCGGCGACTGGCGCGAAGGCGAGAAGCTGGCGCAGAACGGCCGCGGCATGACCTGGACCGATGCCTCCGCCGACCCGAAGGCCAACGGCGCCAACTGCTACAACTGCCACGAGATCGACAAGAAGGAGATCTCCTACGGCACCATCGGCCCGAGCCTGTGGAACTACGGCAAGCTGCGCGGCGTGAAGGACGCCGCCGACCCGGCCAGCGCCGCCATCGTGCAATACACCTGGGGCAAGCTGTGGAACAGCAAGGCCTACGCGGCCTGCTCGAACATGCCGCGCTTCGGCCACATGAAGCTGCTCAACGAAGACCAGCTGCGCCACGTGATGGCCTTGCTGCTCGATCCGAAGTCGCCCGTCAATCAATGAGCGTCGAAGAGCCCGCTCGCGCGGGCTTTTTGATCCCGAAAACATAAGCCGACACTTATCATGAGTCTGAGCAAGCGCGAGTTCCTGCAGATGCTGGGCGCCGCCGGCGTCGCCGGCATGGGGCTGGCCCGCCATGCCGAGGCCGATGCGGCCACGGCCGAAGCGGCGCTCTACGAGCTGCCGCGCTTCGGCAACGTCTCGCTGCTGCA
>JAGWTJ010000343.1 GCA_028869005.1 Burkholderiales bacterium
CCAGGCACCAGGCCAGCGGCTGGTAGTAGCAGGCCTCGAAGTGCAGGCAGGGAACGAAGCGTGTGGCGCCCCAGTAGCGGCCGTAGGCGCAACGGCGCTCGGGGTCGAGGGCGACTAGCGAGGCCGCCATCGGCTCCCCCTGCGCGCCGCCGTCGCGCGCGACGAACAGCAGCCAGTGCCGCGCCATCGTCGCCGCCATGCGCGCAAAGAAGTCGCGCGTCAGGTACGGGCTGCCGTGGTGCGCTTCGTAGGTGAGGGTGTAGCAGTGGTGGAAGAAGCTCCACAGCGCGTCGTCGACGGCCTCGCCTTCGTGCACCGTGAAGACGATGCCCTGCTCGGCGACGCGGCGACGCTCCTGCTGGATCTTCTTGCGCTTGTCGCGCTGCAGCGTGCTCAGAAAGCCTGCGAAGTCGGACGCCGGCGCGCTGTCGTCGGCCTGCCAGTGGAACTGCACGCCATGCCGCAGCATCCAGCCGGCGTCCGCGAAGGTGCTGGCCTCGGTCTCGTCGACGAACAGCGCGTGCGCCGATGACAGCTTGCCGTCGTGCGCCAGCGTGCGCAGCGCATCGACCAGTGCGCGCCGGGCGCCGGAGTCGAGGGCGAGCAGGCGCGAGCCGGTCACCGGCGTGAACGGCACCGCGGTGAGCAGCTTCGGGTAGTAGCGCAGGCCGTGGCGGCGGTAGGCGTCGGCCCAGGCCCAGTCGAACACGTATTCGCCGTACGAGTGGGTCTTCAGGTAGACGGGACAGGCGGCGTGCAGTGTGCCGCCGCGCTCGAGCAGCACGAAGCGCGGCGCCCAGCCGGTCCGCGGCAGCGCGCTGCCGCTGGCGTGCAGCGCCGCCAGGTACTCGTGGCGCATGAAGGGCGTGGGCGCGGCCTGCTGCGCCAGCAGGGCGTTCCATGCGGCGGCGTCGATCGCGAGCGGGTCGTCGCAGATCTCGATGTGATAATTACGCGCCGTGTCCTGCACCTGCGACATTCAAGGCATCACGTCGTGGCACTGAAGGCGGCGCTGACGCAGATCAACCCCACCGTCGGCGACCTCGCCGGCAACGCCGGCCTGATTGCGGCCGCGGCGCGCCGCGCCTACGGGCAAGGCGTGCGCCTCGTGCTGGCGCCCGAACTCGCGCTCACCGGCTATCCGCCCGAGGACCTGCTGCTGCGCCCGGCCTTCATGGCCGGCTGTGCCGAGACGCTGGCCGCGCTGGCCGCCGGGCTCGCCGATTGCGAGGGCCTGTACGTCGTCGTCGGTCATCCGCATCAGTTCGGCGAGCGCGGCGATGTTAGGTCCAAGTCCGTGGTCGTGCACAAGCGTTTCAATGCGGCCTCGGTGCTTGCCGGCGGCCGCGTGCTGGGCACCTACTGCAAGCGCGAGTTGCCCAACTACCAGGTGTTCGACGAGCGGCGCTACTTCGCCTCGGGTCGTGACGCGGCGCAGCCGCCGTTGGTGTTCGATCTGGATGGCCGCAAGGTCGGCGTGCTGATCTGCGAGGACGCCTGGTTCGAGGAGCCGGCACGCGCCGCAGTCGACCACGGCGCCGAGCTGCTGTGCGTGCTCAACGCCTCGCCCTTCCATCTCGACAAGGCCGAGGAGCGCGAACGGCGCATGGCCGAGCGCGCACGCGCCGTCGGCCGACCCTTGCTGTATGCGAACCTGGTCGGCGGGCAGGACGAGGTGGTGTTCGACGGCGCTTCGTTCGCGCTGGACGCGCGCGGCCGGCTGTGCGCGCGCGCGCAGACCTTCGCCGAGGATCTGCTGGTCGTCGACCTCGCCGACGACGGCACGCCGAGCGGCACGCGGGCCGCCGCGCCGGCACTCGAGGCGCAGGCGTGGTCGGCGCTCGTCGTCGGCGTGCGCGACTACCTCGGCAAGAACGGCTTTCCGGGGGCCATCATCGGTCTGTCGGGCGGCATCGACTCGGCGCTCGTGCTGGCGATCGCCGTCGACGCGCTCGGCGCGGACAAGGTGCGCACGGTGATGATGCCCTCGCCCTACACCGCCGACATTTCATGGCTCGACGCGTGCGACATGGCGGCGCGCCTGGGCGTGCGCTACGACGAGATCGCCATCGCGCCGATGCTCGATGCCTTCCGCACCGCCCTGGCGCCGCAGTTCGCCGGCCTGGCCGAGGACACGACCGAAGAGAACCTGCAGGCGCGCATCCGCGGCACCTTGCTGATGGCCTTGTCGAACAAGAGCGGCGCCATCGTGCTCACCACCGGCAACAAGAGCGAGATGGCGACCGGCTACTGCACGCTGTACGGCGACATGGCGGGCGGCTTCGCGGTCATCAAGGACGTGGCCAAGACGCTCGTCTACCGGCTGGCGCGCTGGCGCAACGCGCAGCCGACGCAGCGCGCCGACGGCAGCATCGGGCCGGTGATTCCCGAGCGCATCATCACGCGTGCGCCGTCGGCCGAACTCAAGCCCGGCCAGACCGACCAGGACAGCCTGCCCGCCTACGAGGTGCTCGACCCGATCCTGCGCATGTACATGGAGGAGGACTGCGGCCTCGACGACATCGTGGCCGCGGGTTTCGAGCGCGCCGACGTCGAGCGTGTGACACGCCTCATCAAGCTCAACGAGTACAAGCGGCGCCAGGCGCCGGTGGGCATCCGCATCACGCACCGCGCGTTCGGCCGCGACTGGCGCTACCCGATCAC
>JAGWTJ010000083.1 GCA_028869005.1 Burkholderiales bacterium
TGGCGGTGTCGATGCGCACGCTGCGCACGGCGACGGCGTCGCCGGCGCACACCGGTGCCGTGGCGCCGCAGCGGCACTGCTGCGCCGCGCCGGTGTGGATGATGTAGCAGGCGCCGGCCGCGTCGCTGTCGAAGGCGAAGCGCAGCGTGCGATTGAGTGCCACGGCCTCGCTGCGTGCCAGCTGCAGGTCGGTCTCGAGCTGCGCCGCGATGCCCTCGAGATGACGCCGCTCGCGCGCCGCTTCGAAGCCCGGCGCGGCCGTGCCGAGCGCAACCAGGCTGACCGTCATCGCCAGCGTCGCCTCGGTGAGCGTGAAGCCGCGGGCGTGGCGGCGGAGTCGGGTGGGGTGCGTCATCGTGCTCTCCATGCGTCGTGGCATGAAGGCACTGTAGGGAGCGGCGCGCCGGGCCGCGACCCCGACAGGTGGGTTCGACCCGGGCCTCCGACGGGTGGGGCACCGGCCCGCCCGAAAGGGGGCCCGCCGCAGGACGCGGCGACGCTTCGCGCGCCGGCCGAGGCGCGAACGTCGGCCGACTCAGATGTCGCGGATCAGTTGCCGGAAGGCGTCCACGTCCTCGAATTCGCGGTACACGGACGCGAAGCGCACGTAGGCCACCTTGTCCATGCGCTTCAACTCGCGCATCACGAGCTCGCCCAGGCGCGCGCTGGTCACCTCGCGCGCACCGCCTGCCAGCAGCTTGTCCTGGATGCGCTCGAGCGCGGCGTCCACCTGCTCGGTGCTCACCGGGCGCTTGCGCAGCGCGAGCGTCATCGACGCGCGCAGCTTGGCCGGATCGAACTCGACGCGCGAGCCGTCCTTCTTGACCACGGCCGGCAGCGTGATTTCGCCGCGCTCGTAGGTCGTGAAGCGCTTGTCGCAGTGCGTGCAGCGCCGGCGGCGGCGCACCACGTCGCCCTCGTCGGATTCGCGCGTTTCGACGACCTGCGTCTCGTCGTGGCTGCAGTAGGGGCAGCGCATAGGGAGGGTGCCCGCGGTCGCGCCGAGCCCGACGCCGGGCGCTAGCGGTAGACGGGGAAGTCGCGCGTCAGCGCCGCGACCTTGGCGCGCACCGCGGCGACGTTGGCCTCGTCCGTCGGGGCGTCGAGCACGTCGGCGATCAGGTGCGCGGTCTGGCGCGCCTGCTCCTGGCCGAAGCCGCGCGTCGTCATCGCCGGCGTGCCCAGGCGGATGCCGCTGGTGACCATCGGCTTTTGCGGATCGTTCGGGATGCCGTTCTTGTTGCACGTCATGTGCGCGCGACCGAGGACCGCTTCGGCCTCCTTGCCGGTCAGGCCCTTGGGGCGCAGGTCGACCAGCATGACGTGACTCTCGGTGCGGCCGCTGACGATGCGCAGGCCGCGCGCGGCCAGCGTCTCGGCGAGCACGCGCGCGTTGGCGGCGACCTGCTGCTGGTAGGCCTTGAACTCGGGCTGCAGCGCCTCCTTGAAGGCCACCGCCTTGGCCGCGATCACGTGCATCAGCGGTCCGCCCTGGATGCCGGGGAAGATCGCGCTGTTGATCTTCTTGGCGATGGCCTCGTCGTTGGTGAGCACGAAGCCGCCGCGTGGCCCGCGCAGGCTCTTGTGCGTGGTGCTCGTGACGACGTCGGCGTGCGGCACCGGACTCGGGTAGACGCCGGCGGCGATCAGCCCGGCGTAATGCGCCATGTCGACCATGAAGTAGGCGCCGACCGCCTTGGCCACGCGCGCGAAGCGCTCGAAGTCGATGCGCAGGCTGTAGGCGCTGGCGCCGGCGATGATGAGCTTGGGCCGGCTCTCGTGCGCCAGGCGCTCCATCGCGTCGTAGTCGATCGCCTCGTGTGCGTCGAGGCCGTAGCTGACAACCTTGAACCACTTGCCGCTCATGTTGAGCGCCATGCCGTGCGTGAGGTGGCCGCCTTCGGCCAGGCTCATGCCCATGAGGGTGTCGCCGGGTTGCAGCAGGCCGAACAGCACCGACTGGTTGGCCTGGCTGCCGGAGTTGGCCTGCACGTTGGCGAAGGCGGCGCCGTACAGCTTCTTGAGCCGTTCGATGGCCAGCGTCTCGATGACGTCGACGTATTCGCAGCCGCCGTAGTAGCGCTTGCCGGGGTAGCCCTCGGCGTACTTGTTGGTCAGCTGCGAGCCCTGCGCCGCCATCACCGCCGGCGAGGCGTAGTTCTCGCTGGCGATCAGCTCGATGTGATCTTCCTGGCGACGGTTCTCGCCCTCGATGGCGGCCCAGACTTCGGGGTCGACGCGGGCGACGGTGGATTGGCTGCGGTCGAACATGGCAGTCCTCTTCGGGAGTGAAGAGCCCCGCGGCCGGATCGTGCGACCGGTTCGAGGGCTGCCCAGGCGAACGGCGCGAACGCCACGCCGCCGGACGGCGGCAGCGGCCTGCACTTCCCGGTGGGACTCCACCTCGGGCGGCGGTGCGGCCGCCGGGCCGGACTGCCGCGCGCCCTATCGCCAGTCGCGCAGGCGTGCAGTGTAGCGCGCGGCCTCAGCGCAGCATGGCGACGCGGTCGCCGTCGTGCGCATCCGGCGTCTGCGCTGCCGGCGGCTCGGCGGGCGGGACGCCAACGCTTGGCCGCAGCTCGCCGCCGGCAGGCACCGGTGCCGCCGCGTTGACCGGTACCTTCTTGCCGTCGGCGACATGGCGCAGCAGCGACTGCTCGGCCAGCACGCGGCCGACGTAGCCGCTGTCGCTGTCCTGCAGGGCCGCGCCGACGTAGTAGCGCAGGCCTTCGCGCAGGCTGCCGGCGCGCGCGATGCAGTCCTTGAGCACCTGCACGCCGACGCGCAGGTTGGCGATCGGGTCGAACGCGGCGTGCGTGCCGCCGAAGGACTGGTACTTGTCGTCGTGGACGCGCGTCATCACCTGCATCAGCCCCTGGGCGCCGACCGGGCTCTGCGCGAACGGGTTGAAGCTCGACTCGATGGCCATGATCGCGAGGATCAGCGTCGGGTCGAGGCCGGCGCGCTGGCCGATCATCCACGCCTCCTGCACGAGGGCGCCGATCGGTTCGGGCGCCACCTTGTAGCGGCGCGCGATCCACGTGGCCACGGCTGCCTGGTCGCGCGGCAGCGATCGCACGTCGGCCGCCGTGGCTCGCGCCACTGCTTCGGGCTCGGCGACGGCCGGCAGCAGGTTGCCGGCGGCCGCCTCGCGCTGCTCGTGGCGTTGCTGCAGCCACTCGAAGGTCACGCTCTCGGCCTGCTGGCGCAGGTCGGCGCGGCCGAGGCCGAACACCAGCACCGCGGTCGCCACCAGTCCCACCAGGGCCAGCGCATTGTGGCTGACCTCCAGCATCCCCCGTCCGACATCGCTGACGAAAACGCCAAGCGATCGGACGCCCGCTTGCCACGCTTGGCGCAGCATGTCATTGGCTCGCATCCTGGCTCACTCCTGGCCGCACCCGGCGCCTTCCGCGCAAGGCGGACGACGAACGAAGGGGACGGCAATAATCGCTCGCACATTCACTGCGGCAACCGTCTCGGTCGCTGCGGGAGTTCGCCGGTGCTGAGCACCAGCGTTCCCTGTGGAGCGGGTAAACCCTGAATCTTCAGGTTTCGGGGCATTCTAGGAACCGACAAATACTCGGTCAAGAATTTTGACTCGTTGTCTAATTCAAAATTAGAATGAAGTACACGGACCTCCGGGACTTCATGGGCCGGCTGACCCGCGCCGGCGAGCTTCGAAAACTCGACGAACCGGTGTCGCCGCGCCTGGAACTGACGGCAATCGGCGACAAGTTGCTGCGCGCCAAGGGGCCGGCGCTGCTCTGCACGAACCCGGTCGGTTACAAGATTCCCTGCCTCATCAACCTGTTCGGCACCCCTGAACGAGTGGCCCTGGGCATGGGGGCGGATTCGCTGCAAGAGCTGCGCGACGTGGGCCGCCTGCTGGCAGCCCTGCGTGAGCCCGATCCGCCGCGCGGCCTGCAGGACGCGGGGCGCCTGTGGCAGATGGCCAAGGCGCTGTGGGACATGAAGCCCGCGCTACTGCGCCACGGCGCGTGCGCCGAGGTCGTGCACGAAGCCGGCGCGGTCGATCTGGGCATGCTGCCGGTGCAGACGTGCTGGCCCGGCGATGCCGGAGCGCTCATCACCTGGGGGCTCGTGGTCACGCGTGGCCCGCAAGGCGTCGCCGCGCCCCGCCTGCGCCAGAACCTGGGCATCTACCGGCAGCAGGTGATCGGGCGGCGCGAGGTCATCATGCGCTGGCTTGCCCACCGCGGCGGCGCGCTCGACTTCCGTGACTTCGCGCGCGCGAATCCCGGTCGGCCGTTCCCGGTCGCCGTCGCCCTCGGCGCCGATCCGGCGACTATGCTGGGCGCGGTCACGCCGGTGCCCGACTCGCTGTCCGAATACCAGTTCGCCGGACTGCTGCGCGGCAGCCGCACCGAGGTGGTGGCGACGAGCGTCGGTGAAGGCGCGCGACGGCTCGAGGTGCCGGCGCGCGCCGAGATCGTGCTCGAGGGCCACATTCCCGTCGCCCCGGCCGGCTACAGCGGCCACAGTGAGTTCGGCGTGCGCCTGCGCGAGATCGGAGGCTACCTGCATGCGCTCGAGGGCCCGTTCGGCGATCACACCGGCTACTACAACGAGCAGGACTGGTTCCCGGTGCTGCGCATCGAACGCCTCACGCATCGCCGCGACCCGATCTACCACACCACCTACACCGGCAAGCCGCCCGACGAGCCGGCGGTGCTCGGGGTGGCGCTCAACGAGGTCTTCGTGCCGATCCTGCAGAAGCAGTTTCCCGAGATCGTCGACTTCCATCTGCCGCCCGAGGGCTGCAGCTATCGGCTGGCGGTGATCAGCATCCGCAAGAGCTACCCCGGCCATGCCAAGCGCGTGATGTTCGGCCTGTGGAGCTTCCTGCGCCAGTTCATGTACACCAAGTTCATCGTCGTCACCGACGACGACGTAGCGATCCGCGACTGGAAGGAGGTGGTGTGGGCGATCACCACCCGCATGGACCCGGTGCGCGACACCGTGCTCGTGCCCGAGACGCCAATCGACTACCTCGACTTCGCGTCGCCGGCGAGCGGCCTGGGCGGCAAGATGGGCCTGGACGCGACCAACAAGTGGCCCGGCGAGACGACGCGCGAGTGGGGTCGGCCGATCCGCGCGGACGACGCGGCGGTGGCGCGCGCCGAGCGCCTGGTCGGCACTCTGCTCTCCTAGCCTCCTCGCGGGTAGCGACTGGCCGGCCGCCAGCTCGCGCCATCGTCAACCCTGGAATCTACCGCGCTGCGGCTGCGCGTGGGGCGATGGCCGAGCAGGCTGCACGGATGCTCGGGCGAATTTGCGCTCGCGACGCCCGAGGAGTAGTGTCTCCTTGCCTGCTCGCAGGCAACCACCGACGGCGCAGTCGATGCGCGTCAGGGGCGCCGGACCCTCTACCTCCGGGGCTCCAACCGGCGGCGTCAGCCGCCCGCCCCTCCCGCCGGCGACGGTGCGGAGGGGTTGCCGCTTCTGGGCCGCACAGACTCCTAGCCGCCATCCGCTCAGACGGCCCGGCGCATCAGGTCGGCGGCCTTCTCCGCGATCATCACCGTCGGCGCCGTGGTGTTGCCCGACACGACACGGGGCATGATCGACGCGTCCACGACGCGCAAGCCCCGCACACCGTGCACGCGCAACTCGGCGTCGACGACGTCGCCCTCGCCCGGCCCCATGCGGCAACTGCCGACCGGGTGGTAGATCGTGTCGGCATGGGCGCGGATGAACTGCTCGATCTGCTCGTCGCTCTGCGCCGCGGCAAGCACCGGCCCCTCGCGGCCGCCGAAACGCGCCAGCGCCGGCTGCTGCAGGATGCGGCGCGTGAGCTTGAAGCCGGCGACGAGGCGCTCGAGGTCGTCGCGTTCTTGCAGGAATGCGAGATCGATCGCCGGCGCTGTGCGCGGATCGGCGCTCGCCAGGCGCACGCTGCCGCGGCTCTTCGGTCGCAGCAGGCAGACGTGGCAGCTGTAGCCGTGTCCGAACACCGTCTTGCGACCGTGGTCGACGAGCTTGCCGACCACGAAGTGCAACTGCAGGTCGGGCGTCGGCTCGTCGGCCCGGCTGCGCACGAAGCCGCCGGCCTCGGCGAAGTTGGTGGTGAGCGGCCCGTTGCGCTCGCGCCGCCACTGCCACATGCCCTCGAGCAGGTGCCAGGCGCCGGTGAGCGAGAGGCCGAACAGCTCGGTGACGCGCGGCGCGTCGTGTACCTGGACGACATCGACGTGGTCGTGCAGATGCGCGCCCACGCCGGGCAGGTGCCGGATCACCGGGATGCCGAATCCCTGCAGCATGCCGCCGTCGCCCACGCCCGACAGTTGGAGGAGCTGGGGCGACTGCAACGCGCCGGCGGCGAGCACCACTTCGCGCCGCGCCTGCAGGGTGCGCGTGGCGCCGCCCTCGGCGATCTCGACGCCGACGGCGCGCTGGCCGTCGAAGATCACGCGCAGCACGCGCGCGCCGGTCAGCAGTTGCAGGTTGCTGCGGCGGCCGAGCTGCGGCGTCAGATAACCCTTGGCCGGACTGCAGCGTTCGCCGTCCTTCTGCATCACCTGGTACATGCCGGTGCCTTCCTGGACGGCGGCATTGAAGTCGGCATTGGCCGCCACGCCGGCCTGCAGCGCCGCCTGCACGAAGTGGGCGGAGAAGCGGTTGGGCGCGCGCAGGTCGGCGACGTTGAGCGGCCCGCCGCTGCCGTGCCATGCGTCGGCGCCGCGCTCGTTGTGCTCGGAGCGCTTGAAGTACGGCAGCACATCGTCCCAGCCCCAACCGGGATTGCCCTGCGCCGCCCAATGCTCGTAGTCCTCGCGCTGGCCGCGGATGTAGATCATCGCGTTGACCGACGCCGAACCGCCCAGTACCTTGCCGCGCGGCTGATAGCCGCGGCGGCCGTTCAGGCCCGGCTGAGGCACCGTCTCGAAGCCCCAGTTGATGTGACCCATGCGCGCCAGCAGCGCGAAGCCGGCGGGGCATTGGACCAACACGCTGCGGTCGGTCGGGCCGGCCTCGACCAGGCAGACGCTGGTGGCCGGGTCTTCGCTGAGGCGCGCGGCCAGCACGCTGCCGGCGGCGCCGCCGCCGACGATCACGTAGTCGAACATGGAAGGTTGCTCCGGGTGGTCATGGCGTACTCTGGCAACACGCCGACCCCACCGCCATGCGCATGCTCAATGCGCCCGATTGTGCCGAGCGACGGCGCGCCCCGGCATGAGCGGCGCGCACGGGCGGGCCACTGCACCCATAATCGCCACCCGCCGTCGACGGCTCCACTGCCGAGCCCGTCGGCCGCGGGGGCCGACATGGCCGGGGAGGCTTGCGCCGGTCGCGCGCGCCGCGTCTTCCCCGACGACGGGCCGGGGCCCGGCCGCGACGGAGACATCGCCCTTGCTGTTCCAGCGTTTCGAGCGGCTGGTGCACCCGTACCCGGATGCGCTGCCGCAACCGCCGCCCAGGCGCTTCTTCGCGTTCCTGTGGGAGTGCTCGCAGGGCGTGCGCCCGTATCTGCTGCTGGTGACGCTGTTCACCGCCGGCATCGGCGCGTTCGAAGCGCTGCTGTTCTCGATGATGGCGCACGTGGTCGACGTGCTCGGTCGCACGCCGGCCGCCGAACTGTGGTCACGCCATGGCGCCATGCTGCTGGTGCTGGGCGCCGTGCTGCTCGGTTCGATCGGCCTGGCCGCTCTGCAGGCTCTGTACAAGTACCAGGCGGTGTTCGGAAACTTCCCGATGCGGCTGCGCTGGAATTTCCACCGGCTGATGCTCGAGCAGAGCATGAGCTTCTACCAGGACGAGTTCGCCGGCCGCATCGCGGCCAAGGTGATGCAGACGGCGCTCGCGGTGCGCGACAGCTGGCTGATCGTCACCGACATCCTGGTCTACGTCGTCATCTACTTCGTCACCATGGTCGGCATCGTCGGTGCCTTCGACTGGGTGCTGACGCTGCCCTTCCTCGGCTGGCTCGGCCTGTACCTGGTGGCGCTGCGCTACTACGTGCCGCGCCTGGGTCGCGTGGCGCAGGCGCAGGCCGACGCACGCAGCCTGATGAGCGGCCGCATCACCGACGCCTACACCAACATCGCCACCGTCAAGCTGTTCAGTCACGGCAACCGCGAGGCGCACTTCGCGCGTGGCGCCATGGAGGAGTTCATGGTCACGGTGCACGGGCAGATGCGGCTGGTGACCGGCTTCGAGATCACGATCCAGTCACTGTCGGTGGCGCTCGTGGCGGCCACCGCGCTGGCCTGTCTGTGGGGCTGGACGCAGGGCGCGATCACGGTGGGCGCGGTGGCGGCGGCGACCGCGATGGCGTTTCGCCTGAACGGCATCTCGCACTGGATCATGTGGGAGATGGCTTCGCTGTTCGAGCACGTGGGTACCGTCAACGACGGCATGAACACGCTGGCCAGGGTGCGCGCCGTGGTCGACCGGCCCGACGCCGCGCCGCTCGAGGTGACGCGCGGCGAACTGCGCTTCGAGCACGTGCGCTTCGGCTACGGCGGCCGCAAGCCGGTCATCGACGACCTCTCGCTGGTCATCCGGCCGGGCGAAAAGATCGGTCTGGTCGGCCGTTCGGGCGCCGGCAAGAGCACGCTGGTGAACCTACTGCTGCGCCTGTACGAGGTCGACGGCGGCCGCATTCTCGTCGACGGTCAGGACATCGCCGCCTGCACGCAGGCCAGCCTGCGCGGCGCTATCGGCATGGTCACGCAGGACACCTCGCTGCTGCACCGCTCGGTGCGCGACAACATCGTCTACGGACGCCCGGGCGCGACCGAGGAGGAGATGCGGCGCGCCGCCGTGCGCGCCGAAGCCCAGGAGTTCATCGACGGACTGGCCGACGCCAAGGGCCGCAAGGGCTACGACGCGCACGTCGGCGAACGCGGCGTCAAGCTCTCGGGCGGCCAGCGCCAGCGCATCGCCATCGCCCGCGTGATGCTCAAGGACGCGCCGATCCTGCTGCTCGACGAGGCGACGAGCGCGCTCGACAGCGAGGTCGAGGCCGCCATCCAGGAGAGTCTGTACAAGCTGATGGAGGGCAAGACGGTGGTGGCGATCGCGCACCGCCTGTCCACCATCGCCGCGATGGACCGGTTGGTGGTGATGGAGCATGGCCGCATCGTCGAGACGGGTGACCACCAGAGCCTGCTCGCGCAAGGCGGCATCTACGCGCGGCTGTGGGAACGCCAGAGCGGCGGCTTCCTCGGCGAGGCGATCGAAGAAGATGGGCCGCGGGCGTCCGCGGTGCGCCCGGCGTCGAGTGTGACGGCCGACTGACGCTGCGGGTTGACGCGGCGCGCTGCGCCGGCCCGCGCGCAGCCGTCCGGCGGCCGCGCTGCTGACTCAGGCGCCTTGGCCGTTGCCGGGCGCCGCGCGCGACAACTCGACCTCCAGGTCGGCCGGCATCGTCGGCGCGTAGGCCGGCACGACGAAGGGGCTCACCATCGGCTCGGTGTCGACCCAGGCTCGGTCGGTGGGGCCGCGTGGCGCATGCGGCATGCGGTCGAGCGCCTGGTCGAGCGCGGCGTGGCGTTCCGCCTGGTCGCCGTTGCCGCTGCCGCCGGCGGGCGGCGGCGCAGCGGGCGCGTCGACGGCGGGCACCTCGACCGCGGGCGCCGCGCCGCGTCGGCGCAGCGTGTGATGCAGTTCGGCCATGCGCGCACCCATGGCCTCGGCGTGCTGCTCGGCTTCGAAGCGCGACTCCTCGGAACGCGCCAGGCGCTCCTCGATCTCCTGCAGGCGACCGCGATGCTCCCTGCGGACGACGACGACGGCCAGCGCGACGAGCACGACCAAGGCGATGGCCAGAAGGTAGGGGATGGCGTCCATGCGGCCCCTATCGGCCGCGCGCCTTCAGGCTTGAGGCTAGCCGCCGCGCCCGTGGCCGAGGCGGACCGGCGCCGTGAAATGTGACGACCGGTATCGGGTCGCCGCATCCGGCAGAGGCAGGCAGAGGCGATCAGCCGCCCTCGGTCTTGCCGCCGCTCGCGTCTTCGGGCACGAAGCGCAGCGCGACGCCGTTGTTGCACCAGCGCTGGCCGGTCGGCCGCGGGCCGTCGTCGAACACATGGCCGTGGTGGCCGCCGCAGCGCGCGCAGTGGTACTCGATGCGAGGTGCGAGCAGTTTGTGGTCGGCCTGGGTCTCGAGCGCGCCCGGCAACGTCGTGAAGAAGCTCGGCCAGCCGGTACCGCTGTCGAACTTCATGTCGCTGGTGAACAGCGGCGCGCCGCAGGCGGCGCACAGATAGGTGCCCTTGCGGTGCTCCTCGTACAGCGGACTGGTCCAGGCACGCTCCGTACCCTCGCGGCGCAGCACGGCGTAGGCCTCGGGGCTGAGGCAGGATTGCCATGCATCGTCGGGGCGGTCGGGCGGTTTGGTCATCGATGAACTCCGTTGGTGCGCGATGGGGACGACGGCGGCGGCAAGCTTACGCCGCGGAGGGCATCGGTGCTGCCAGGGGCCTGATCGGCACTGGGGGCACCGCGTCGGCGTCGCGGCGCGCTGTTGCGTCAACGCGGCTCGGCGCCTGCCCGTTGTGGGGGACGCGCCCGTCCGGGTGCACACTGCGCGATGGCCGCGATTGGCGGCTGATTCTCATAGGAGCATGCATGTTCAAACGCTTTCTCGCGGCCTTGCTGGCCTTCGTCGCCATGTCGGTGTTCGCCGCCGTCGACGTCAATTCCGCTTCGCAGGCCGATCTGGACGGCGTCAAGGGCATCGGCCCGGTGATCGCCGGGCGCATCGTCGATGCGCGCAAGGCCGGCCCCTTCAAGGACTGGGCTGACTTCATCGAGCGTGTGAAGGGGGTGGGTGAGCACAATGCCGCCAAGTTCTCCGACGGGGGACTGACCGTCAACGGCGCGACCTACAAGGGTGCACCGGCCAAGGCGGCGCCGGCGGCCGCCAAGGCGAAGCCGACCGTGGCCGCGACGCCGGCGCCGGCGGTGAATCCGGCTCCTGCAGCCGCGCCCGCGCCGGCCGCGGCGCCCGCGCCGGCGGCCAAGGCCGATGCCAAGGCAGACGCGAAGGCAGCCAAGGAAGCCGCGAAGAAGGAGAAGGCCGAGAAGGCGGAGGCGGCGAAGAAGGAAAAGGCCGAGAAGGCCGAAGCGAAGAAGAAGGAAAAGGAAGCCAAGGCTGCGGCCAAGGCAGGCTCGGCACCGAAGAACTGAACGGGCCTGAGTCACGCCCGCGGGTCACACCCGCGGGTGAAGCCCCACGGGGGCCTGCCTATCTCTGACGCCCTGCGGCTGCGTCGCGCCGTGCGCCGGGGCCGCTTGGGCCGCTACGCGCCTTCCGCCTCCAGTGCCGCTTCCAGCGCGTCGAGATCGGCGCTGTCGTTGTAGGCCTGAACCGAGACGCGCACGAAGGTGTGGTCGCCGTGCTGCGTCACCGGCACCTCGATGCCGTGGTGATCGAACAGATGCCGCCGCAGCGGCTCGGCATCGTGCCGCCGCACGGGGATCGCCACCATCTGCGCGAACGCGGCGTCGGGCGCGATGGCGGCCAGGCCGTTGCGCGCCAGCACGCGATGCATCAGCGAGCGTGCCGCGCTGCGGCAGCGCGCCCGCTGGCGCGGCCAGTCGTGCTCGCGCTGGAACCCGATCGCCGCCGGCACCGCGAGGAAGCCCGAGATGTCGCGCGTGCCCTGCCATTGCAGCCGCCGTTCGAGCGGCGTGCGCCCGGTGTAGGCGTCGAAGCCGGTGTGCCCGCCGATGGCGCCACCGTCTTGTGCCTCGGCGACATAGCCCCAGCTCACGATCGGCGAGTGCAGCATCGCGTGCCGTTCGCTGCGCGCGTGCAGGAAGCCCGTGCCCTTGGGCGCGCACATCCACTTGTGGCAGTTGCCGGTGTAGAAGTCGGCGCCGACGGCCTCGAGGTCGAGGTCGATCTGTCCCGGAGCGTGCGCGCCGTCGATCAGCGTCGCCACGCCCGCAGCGCGTGCACCCGCGCACAACTCGGCGACCGGGAACACGAGCGCCGTCGTCGACGTGACATGGCTTGCGAACACGAGCCGCGTGCGCGGCGTGAGCGCGCCCAGCAGGCGCTCGGCGAAGCGCGCCGACTCGAACGGCAGCGGCACTTCGATGCGTCGGTAGGCCGCGCCGACCTGCGCGCACCGCTGCTGCCAGGCGGCGTCGCAGGCGCCGTACTCGTGGTCGGTGGCGAGCACCTCGTCGCCGGCGCGCAACTCGAGCGAGCGCGCCACGATATTCACGCCGGTGGTGGCGTTGGCGACGAAGACCAGATCGTCGGCGCGTGCGCCCAGATACGCGGCGAGGACGCTGCGCGCCTCTGCCAGCAGCGCTGCCGAGCGACGGCCGAGAAACAGCACCGGATTGCGCTCCATCTCGACCTGCCAGCGTTGCTGCGCCTCGAGCACGGGTCGAGGGCAGGCGCCGAACGAGCCGTGATTCAGGAAGACGACACCCGGATCGAGCAGGAAATGTTCGCGCATGGAGCCCGATGATGGCAGCGTGGGCGCAGCCTGTGCGCGGGAAGGCGCCGGCTGGGTCGCCGATGGCGCCGGTGGCGCCGGTGGCGCGATGGCGGCGCAAAGCGTGTCGGAATGCGCCGACGACCGATGGGTCGATGCACTGACGCGCTTTTCCGCATTCTTGTCATCGCGCGCCGGCCGATACCGTCCTAACGTCGAGTCCATCGATCCCGGAGTCACGCCATGACCACGATCGCCAGTCAGGCCGCACACTACATGCTGCGTTTCGAGTCGCTGTTCGACTCCGGTCGGGCGCTCGCCTTTCCGTGCGACGAGCGTGGCGAGGTCGCGCTGGACGCCCTGTCCGAACGCGCGCGCCGCAACTATCTGTACGCGCGCATCGTCGTCGGTCGCGAGTTCGCGGTGCCCGCGGTGCGCCGTGCCTACGATGACTGACCGGCCGAACCCGCCCAGGCACGTGCGCGCGTCGACGATGCCCGATCAGCCGCGCGTGCGGGCGATCTTGTCGGCGAACCAGCCGTCCAGCATGCGCTTCTCGTAAGGAAAGGCACCCGCACCGGGCGCCGGCGGGATGCCGAAGAAGTAGTCCGGATTCGTCAGCCGGTCCTCGCCTTGCGCGAGAGCGCCGCCCGGCCCGTCGAGGCGCCAGCGCAGCACCATCGTCGGCCCGTCGGCGTCGCCGCGCAGGATGCGCGCATCGTCGAAGACGAACGGGTTCTGCCGGCCGGCGAGCTTGACGTCGAGCACGTCGATGCTGAGCGTTTGTCCGGTGGGCAGCTTCGTGGCCAGGTCCTGGAAGTAGGCGCCGAGCGACTTCATGGCGTGCGCGCGGTCGGCCGAGGTGCGTCCGATGTCGGCATAGCGATCGGGCTGTACGAAGTTCACCTCGATCCGGCCGGCGGCCCGCGCGG